>JAEWEZ010000163.1 GCA_023389045.1 Actinomycetes bacterium | reverse complement strand
CCCGACGGGTTCCCGCTGGGCGCCCAGCGGCGCGGCAACGGGAACCCTACGGGCGCACCTGCGGGCGCAGCTGCGGCGCCTCGGCAGGCGCTCAGGAACGAGAGGCGATCTCGGCGCCCGCGACCAGGCTTTCGAGTTTCGCCCAGGCAATATCCGGGTGAATACGTCCGCCGAGCCCGCAGTCCGTCGAGGCGATCACTCGCTCAGCTCCGACCCGTCGGGTGTACCGACGGATGCGCTGGGCGACCAGTTCGGGATGCTCCACCACATTGGTCGAGTGGGTGATCACGCCCGGCACGATCACCTTGTCCTCCGGGAGGGTCACGTCATCCCAGACCACGTACTCATGCTCGTGACGGGCATTGGCACCCTCGAAGGAGTAGTAGGTCACGTCGATCTCGAGCATCAACTCCACCAGGTGGCGGAACTCAATATCGGTGGTGTGCGGGCCATGCCAGGAACCCCAGCACAGGTGGAAACGCAGCAGTTCCCGCGGCAGGCCGCGCAGGGCATGGTTCAGCGCCTCGACGCGCTTTCGGGTGAAGCGCAGGTAGTCCTCGATGGAGGGCTCGGGGTCGATCTGGTCGAAGTTCTCGGCGATTGACGGGTCATCCACCTGCACCACGAGCCCGGCATCGGTGATCGCCCGGTACTCCTCATGCAGGGCATCAGCCCAGGCTTCTAGGAAGGCGTCCTCGCTGCCGTAGTGGCGGTCCTGGATGCGGGCGCCGGAACCGGGCGAAAGGGCCGTCAGGAAGCCCTGCTGGTAGCCGTGTTCCTGGAGGGACCGACGGAAGTTCTCGATATCCGAGGCCACAAGCTTCTGCCCGGTGTACGTGATCGGCCCTGCCGCGACGGGGAAACGCGCGTCCTTATCCTGCGGGCCGGCCTTGGTCACCTCCGCATCGGTGGCATACACATCGGCGAAACGCTGCCGGTCACGACGGTTGCCGAAGGCGCCGAGCGAAATCCCCTCGGCATTGGCTGCCGTGGGCGGAGCCGTAGCGAACAGGGATCCTTCTGCGAGTTCAAGGCCGCTGGTGCGGTTGAAAATGTAGCTCCACCAGGAGCCATAGTTGAAGGTGGTGGACATCGCCTTGCCGTATTCCCCATCGCCGGGAACGGTGATGCCGATCTGCTTCTGCTTGGCGACCACGTGATCCACGGCGGCGGCGAGTGCAGCGTCGAACTCGGGTGAGGGCAGCGGGGTCAGGCCATCCTCGGCCAGGGGCCGGGTGCGGTTGGCCTCCAGGAGTTCCGGGGGGCGCGGCAGGGAACCGGCGGTGGTGGTCAGGATCTCGGTCATGACGGGCCTTTCGACGGGGGCGTGCCCACCGGGTCGGGAGACCGGCGAGCCGGGACGACCTGAGGTCGTAGCCCCACGGTACGGGGCCGGTCGCCCGTGGGGCGTCTTCGATGACACTGTGAGAACGGGAGCGTCATCTGCGCTGCTCAGCCCCGGGTGCGGTCGGGCGGGAATGTCCCGGCGCGGGCACCACGCGCTCGATACCACTAAGACCCCACGCATGTTGAGGGCCCTGCCTCCGCCGTGTGATCGACGGGGCAGGGCCCGTATCGCGTGGGGATCACTCCCGCGGTTCCTCGGGAGATCACTCCCCCGCTGGCATGTACCGCGGTGTGTTCCTCAGAACCTCTCCAGGAGGGCTCAGCCTTCGCTGTCGGCCTCACCCTTGGCCGGCCACACCGGCACCAGGTGACGGTCACCGTAGGCCTGCTCGATGCGGCGCACCGACGGCCAGTACTTCGACTGGATCGTCATTGCCTCGCTGGTGTGCAGGGCGCGCCCATCCGAGGTGGTCTCCCGGTGGCCCATGAGCACACCCGGGTAGGCCGCGACCTCGCGCGAGTAGGGGTGAGTCCACTCATCGACCATCACGCAGCGCGCCGTGTGCGGGGCGTTGACCAGCGGGTTGTCATCCTTCGGCCAGGTCCCGTCGAGCACCTTCTCGGCTTCCTGCGCGATCGAGAGCATCGCATCGCAGAAGCGGTCGATCTCGGTGAGATCCTCCGACTCGGTCGGCTCGACCATCAGGGTGCCCGCCACCGGGAAGGACATGGTCGGGGCGTGGAAGCCGTAGTCGACCAGACGCTTAGCCACATCGTCCACGGTGATCCCGGTGCGCGCGGTGAAGGGGCGCAGGTCCACAATGCACTCGTGGGCCACATACCCGGTTTCACCGGTGTAGAGGATCTCGTAGGACTCCGAGAGGCGCTTGGCGATGTAGTTCGCGGCCAGCACCGCAGAGGCGGTGGCGTGACGCAGGCCCTTCGCACCCATCAGACGGATGTAGGTCCAGGTGATCGGCAGGATCGACGCGGAACCGTAGGGGGCCTGCGAGACCGGGGCGCCATCGTGGGTCACCACGGTGCCGCCCGCTGCCGGATGCTCGGCCTTCTGCATCATCGGGTGGCCGGGCATGAAGGGCGCCAGATGCGCCTTCGCAGCCAGAGGCCCCACACCGGGGCCGCCACCACCGTGGGGGATGCAGAAGGTCTTGTGCAGGTTCAGGTGGGAGACGTCCCCGCCGAACTCGCCGGGGCGACCCACCTCGACCAGGGCGTTGAGGTTCGCACCGTCGATGTACACCTGGCCGCCGGCATCGTGCACGAGCTGGCAGACGGTGCGGACCTCTTCCTCGTACACGCCGTGCGTGGACGGGTAGGTGATCATGATCGCGGCGAGGTTATCGCCGTGTTCCTTGATCTTCTGCTTGAGGTCTTCGAGGTCGATATTGCCGTGGGCATCGGAGTCCACGACCACGACGCGCAGGCCCGCGTTGACGGCGCTGGCGGCATTGGTGCCGTGCGCGGAGGACGGCACGAGGCACACGTCGCGGTCGCCCTCGCCACGCGAGGCGAGGTAGCCGCGGATCGCGAGCAGGCCCGCGTACTCACCCTGGGAGCCCGCATTGGGCTGCAGGGAGACGGTGTCGTAGCCGGTGATCTTGACCAGCCATTCCTCGATCTGGTCGATCAGTTCGAGGCTGCCCTCCACATCCGCGCGCGGCGCGAAGGGGTGCGGGCCGGCGAACTCGGGCCAGGTGATGCCGGCCATTTCGGTGGCGGCATTGAGCTTCATGGTGCACGAGCCCAGTGGGATCATGCCGCGGTCCAGGGCGTAGTCCTTATCCGCGAGGCGGCGCAGGTAGCGCATCATCGCGGTCTCCGAGGGGAAGGAGTTGAAGACCGGGTGCTGCAGGAAGGGGGTGGTGCGCACCAGGTTCTCCCAGCCGGCACCGGCTTCCACGGCGGTGAGTTCCACGCCGGGCTTCTCCGCGAAGGGGGCGAAGCCGGCGGCGATCCGGCCGAGGTCCTCCTCGGTGACGGTCTCATCCAGGGACAGGTGCACCACATCGGCGTCCACGGCGTGGAGCAGGAAACCGGCCTCCTGGAAGGCGTCGACGATTTCCTGGGCGCGGCCGGTCACGCGCACCTCGAGGGTGTCGAAGAAGGAGTCGGAGACCAGCTCGAAACCGGAGGAGCGCAGATGCTCGGCGAGAGTGGCGGTGCGGTCGGCCACCTGGCGGCCGATCCGGGCCAGGCCCTCGGGGCCGTGGTAGACGGCGTACATCGCGGCCATCACGGCGAGCAGAACCTGCGCGGTGGTGATGTTACTGGTGGCCTTCTCGCGGCGAATGTGCTGCTCACGGGTCTGCAGCGCGAGACGGAAGGCGGGGTCACCGTCGGCATCCTTGGAGATACCCACGAGACGCCCGGGGAGCTGACGCTCCAGGCCTTCACGCACCGCCACGAAACCGGCGTGCGGGCCGCCGAAGCCGAAGGGGATGCCGAAGCGCTGGGAGGTGCCCACGACCACGTCGGCTCCGAGGTCGCCGGGGGCGGTGAGCATGGTCAGGGCCAGCAGGTCGGTGGCGACGATGGCGATGGCGCCCTGCGCCTTGACCTTCTCGATTGCTTCACGCGGATCCCACACGCGACCGGAGGCGCCGGGGTACTGCAGCAGGGCGCCGAAGAAGTCGCCCTCGGGGGTGCCGTCGGTGCGGAAGTCCACCTCACGCAGTTCAATGCCGAGGCCTTCAGCGCGTCCACGCAAAACCTCTTTGGTGGCCGGCAGGGTGTCGGTATCCACCAGGAACACGGGGCCCTTGCGGCGGGCCTGGCGGCGGGCCACCATCAGCGCCTCCGCGGCGGAGGTGGCCTCATCCAGGGTGGAGGCGTTGGACAGCGCCATCCCGGTGAGGTCGCAGATCATGGTCTGGAAGGTCAGCAGCGCTTCGAGGCGCCCCTGGGAGATTTCCGGCTGGTACGGGGTGTAGGCGGTGTACCAGGCGGGGTTTTCCAGCACATTGCGCTGGATGACCGCGGGGGTGTGGGTTCCGTAGTAGCCCATGCCGATCAGGGAGCGGCGCAGGGTGTTGCGCTCGGCGATACGGCGCAGCTCCTGTAGGGCGGCCGGTTCACTGATCGCCTCCGGCAGGTCGGAGACGGCGTTCTCGTCCAGGAGGATGGTGCCGGGAACGGCGGTGCTCAGCAGTTCCTCAAGGCTGTCCAGGCCGAGGGTGGAGAGCATGTGGCGCTGTGCGGCGGAGTCGGTGCCGACATGGCGGCGCACGAAGGAGTCGTGGGAGTGCCCGGTGGTGTCACTGGTCGCGGTCATGGAGTGTGCTGCCCCTGTGTGGTCGCGGTGGATGGGATGCCGCTGGAATCGTGTTCCGCTGCGGCGGAAGAGGTGGGGCCGACGGGGCGATGGCCAGGTGGCCACTGCCCCGTCGGCTCCCCCGCGGGTGCGCCGTCGTGGCGCCCCGGATCAGGACTCGATGAGAGCCTTGTAGGCCTCGTCGTCCAGGAGATCGTCGGGGAGGGACTCGAAGCGGGCCTTGATCAGCCAGCCCTCCTCGAAGGGCGAGGAGTTCACGAGCTCGGGGCTGTCCACCACCGCATCGTTGATTTCGATAACGGTGCCGTCCAGCGGGGAGAAGAGGTCGGAGACCGACTTGGTGGACTCGATCTCGCCCATCTCGGTGCCGGCGGTGATCTCGGAGTCAACCTCCGGCAGGTCCACGTAGACAACGTCGCCGAGCTGGCCGGCGGCGAAGTCGGTCACGCCGATGACGGCAACGCCATCGGATTCAACGCGGACCCATTCGTGGTCCTTGCTGTAGAGAAGATCAGCCATGGGGTTTTCCTTCCTGGGGAGGGGTGAGGGGGCGATCACTCAGGAACGCTTGTAGAAGGGGAGGGCGACGACACGGGCCGGGAGGTCCTTGCCACGCACATCAATGACCAGTTCGCTGCCTTCCTCGCTGTGGGCGGGATCAACATAGGCCATAGCAATGGGGTGACCGAGGGTCGGGGCCAGCGCACCGGAGGTGACGATACCGATTTCCTTGCCCTCGAGGTCACGCACGGCGGACTCGGCGCGGGCGGCGCGGCGCCCTTCCGCGACCAGACCCACCAGCACGGGCTTGCCCTCGAGGTCAGCCTTCTCGGTGCCTTCGCGGCCCACGAAGTCTTCCTTCGCGGCGAGCGCGACCACGCGGCCCATACCGGCCTGCGCGGGGTAGATATCGCGGCTCAGCTCGTGCCCGTACAGCGGCATACCGGCTTCGAGGCGCAGCGTGTCACGGCAGGCCAGGCCACAGGGAACCAGGGCCTCGCCGCCCACCTCCATGAGGTGCTCCCACAGGGCGGTCGCCTGGGCGTTGGGAACGTAGATCTCGAAACCGTCCTCACCGGTGTAACCGGTGCGGGCCAGCAGCAGCGGAGCACCGTCCATCGTGCCCTGCAGCACGCGGTAGTACTTCAGTTCCTCGACGTCGGTGGCGGTGATGCCCTCGTAGGCGCCGCCGGCGGTGAGGGCGCGGGTAACGATGTCGGCGCTGGCCGGGCCCTGCACGGCGATGAGGGAGGTCTCGGCGGAGGCGTCGGTGACCTCGCAGTCGAAGTTCTTGGCGCGCTCGAGCAGCTCGGCGGCATCTACCTCGGCATTGGAGGCGTTAGCGACCACGAGGAAGTGCTCATCGGCCAGGCGGTAGACGATGAGGTCGTCGATGACGGTGCCCTGCTCGGTCAGCAGCAGCGAGTACTTGGCGCGGCCCACGCCGATCCCGGAGAGTTTGCCGGCCAGGGCGTAGTCGAGGGCCTCGCCCACCTGGGGGCCACGCAGGTGGATCTCGCCCATGTGGCTGAGGTCGAAGATGCCGGCGCTCTCGCGAACGGCCTTGTGCTCGGCCAGGTCGGAGGCGTAGCGAACGGGCATGTTCCAGCCCGCAAAGTCGGTGAAGGTCGCGTTCAGCGACTGATGGACCGCCTCCAGGGCGGTGGATCGCAGGGCCGATTCGCTCATGGGTCCTCCTCGTGATGTGGCGCCAAGGCCACAGGTTCGCTGCCGACGGCATCGGGGGCGAGCATCCTGCCCACTGGCACCCCGCTGTGCCGCGGCCCTCACTGTATCCAAGCGGCCGCCTCGACGTGATGCCTAGAGCACGCTGTGAAGCGGTCGGGGTCCGGTTGTGTGGACACTGTGCGAAGCCCGGGGGTCTCTTCCCTCAGCGGCTGCGGCTTGTACGGTGGAGGGGTGATGAGTGAAGCGACCACCGACTGGCCGATCCGCATCCGGGGGCAACGGATTGTGCTGCGGGAAGCCGTCGACGCAGACCGCACGGATCTGATCCGTCTATTCACCGATCCGGTGACCCGCGAATACATCGGCGGCGCCGTGGAGCATGTGTCCGTGCAGGCCCTGGAGCTGTCTCCGCTGGGCCTGACCTGGGGCCGCTGGGTGATCGCGGATCTTGAGGACGATTCCCTGATCGGTTCGATCACCCTGGATCATGACCGGGGGGAACTTGCGGTGACCTATGCGCTGCTCCCGGAACGCACCGGGCAGGGGTATGCCGCAGAAAGCTGTGTGGCGCTGCTGGCCTGGGCGCGGGAGAACCTGGGGGATGCGACGGTGATCGCGGTGACTCCCACGCGCAATAAGCGCAGCGTGGATCTGCTGCGCAAGCTCGGTTTTACGGTGCGCCGCGGTCTTGAGGAGTTCGGCGGGCAGCAGCTTTTGATGGAACGCAGCCTGGCTGATCCCCTGCCGAGTCTCTCGGACGTGGTGCGCAGCCAGGCTGATGCTCCTCCCCCGCCGGGCCGCAGCCCCGTCGGCTGATTCTCGTTCCCCTGAACGTTCCCGTGAACGAGAGCTAACCGACGAGGCGGGACCTCAGCTGCGGCGCGGCGCCTCAGCCGCGTTCGCGAGCAATCGGGCAGCTCATGCAGCGCGGCCCGCCACGCCCGCGCCCCAGCTCGTCACCGGGGAACTCCAGCACCTCGATGCCGTGCCGACGCAGGTGGTCATTGGTGGCGGCGGTGCGTTCGTAGGCGATCACGCGGCCGGGCGCGACGGCCAGCATGTTGCAGCCGTCGTCCCACTGCTCGCGCTGAGCCGAGTAGGCGTCGAGATTCGGGGTGAGCACCCGCAGCTTCGGAACACCAAGCCCTGCGGCGAGCGCATCGTCCATCTCGTCAGCGGCGCGGGCCCGCGTGGTCAGGCGTTCCCCGCGTCGTTCCACCTCGAAGGTTTCGAGGTTCCCGAGCAGCCCGTAGCGGACCATCGTTTCGGGATCGACCACGGTGGTCACGGTGTCCAGGTGCATCATCGCGCGCTGATGCGGCAGCGCAATCGCAATCACCCGCTGCACGGTGCCGGAGCTGAGCAGCCTCCCCGCCAGGTGTTCCACGCCGATGGTGCTGGTGCGTTCGGAAAGTCCGATGGCCACGGTGTGCTCGGACAGAACCATCACATCGCCGCCCTCGACGGTGGCGGCGGTGCGGTGACGGGGGTCGTCACTGTGGATGGTCGAGGGCGCTCCGATTCCCTGGAAGCGCGGGTGGCGGCGGTAGATCGCCTCCAGATGCAGGCTTTCGCGGCGCCGCGCGGTGTGGCGCATGGGGCTAATCGACACGCTGCTGCCCACCCAGGCGGAGGTGTCACGGGTAAAGAGGTGGTTCGGCAGCGGCGCCAAGACCAACTCGTCGACCCCGAGGGTTTGCAGGTAGATCGAGCGGGGCTGCACCCCGAGTTCCAGCACTTCGGCCACGGTGATCCCGCCGACCAGGAAGTCCACGAGCTGCACCGAGGGCAGGGCGGCGAGCGCTTCGGTGAGGTCCTGGGCGGCAATCGCCCCGAGGAAGGCCGGGTCGAGAACGCCGGCCAGGAGTTCTTCGCGCGCATCGGGGTCTTCGAGCAGATCGCGCAGCAGGTCACGCAGTTCCAGCACCTCGGCGCCTTCGGTGCGCAGCAGATCGGTGAAGGCATCGTGCTGAGCTCGGGCGCGTTCGAGCCAGAGCACTTCGTCGAAGAGGAACTGCTCGCGGGTTTGCGGGGTCAGGCGTTCCATTTCAATGCCCGGGCGGTGCACCATCACCGCACGTAGAGGCGAAATCTCGTCAAACACCCCACTGGGGATCTCGTTCCCGGTGGCGGTCGCAGCAGTGAGCACGTCAGCATCTCCTGGCTTGGACAGATCGGCTGCGCAGGGGCAGCTCACCGCACGTCCCGAGCCCGGGTCGCGTCGCTGCGAACTTCTCCTGCGGTCCCGTGCACGCTAACAGAGTGCCCGCGCGGGTGGGGCCGCTTCGTGGTACACCTGAGGGAGCGGGTTTTTCTGCCGAAGTCCCGCTCCACGCCTTGGTGCTGTTCCTGGGCCCGTTCCGCTGCGCTTGATGGGTGCGCAGGTTTTTGGGCCGACGGGCTGCACCGCCCCGCGCTGTAAGGAGACGCCGTGACCGTCACCATTCCCCAGACCACCCTGCGCGATGGGACCCCGTTCCCTCTGATCGGTTTTGGCACCAGCGGTTTGAAGGGCACAGCAGCCGTTGAGGCCATCTCCTCCGCCCTCAGCCTGGGCTACCGACTGGTCGATACTGCGGCGCAGTACGGCAATGAGGCCGCCGTGGGAGCCGCGATCCGCAACAGCGGTATCGACCCCGCCGAGGTTCTGGTGACCACCAAGATCGCGGGTGGAGATCAGGGCCGACATGAGGCGCGCGATGGTTTCGCCCAGTCCCTGCGTCGCCTGGGACTATCCCGCGCAGCCCTGGTGCTGATCCACTGGCCCAATCCTTCTCGCGGGCTGGCCGTGGATACCTGGCGCACCCTGCTGGATCTGAAAGCCGAGGGGCTTGCCTCGCATATCGGCGTCTCGAACTTCCGCCCCGAGCAGATCGAGGAACTGGTGGAGGCCACCGGTGAGTGGCCCGAGGTGAACCAGATTCAGCTCTCCCCCGCGCTGCCG
>JAEWEZ010000013.1 GCA_023389045.1 Actinomycetes bacterium | reverse complement strand
TGAACATGGTCAACGTTCTGCATACCAGCCCTGATGTGCAGACGTTGGAGACGACTCTGTTGGGTCAGCAGGTCACGATCCGAGCTATCCCGGTCAAGTACCACTGGGACCTCGGGGACGGAAACACCATCACGACCACAAAACCCGGCAAGCCCTATCCCTCCAAGCAGATCTCTTCGACATACCGCTACGAGGGTTGGTATGACGTCACGTTGACCACGACGTTTGTTGGTCAGTACTCCGTGACGGGTGGGCCGTGGCAGGACATCCAGGGAACGATCGAGAAGACCTCTAAGCCAGTGGAGATCTACTCCAAGTCCATGACCAGCCGCCTCCACAACCCCGAAAACCGGGACAAGGACGGCGGCCCAGTCGCTGACAGCAACGAGGAATGGCTCCCACCACGCACACCGGAAACCGAAGGCCCGAAGGACAAGAAAGCCAGGCACCGCACCATTCGCTGAGACCCCCAGCCAGTCCCGGGGCATACACCGCCGCCACCTACGGCATGGTGTTCTCGCCCCGGGACTAGCTCGTTTATCTCCTGGTGGTTACCTGCACGTAGCGGAGCACACTTCCGGGGCTCTAGCCGCCCTAACATGGCGTGCTTCCTCCCACGGTTACTTCCGGGTAGTGGAGCACAGTTCCGGAGATAGCCGCCGCAACCCCCGCACTTTGCTCCATTTCCGGGCGCTCCCCATACCCGAGCCCTCTCCCTACCTAGGCCGACGGCCCCGCCGACAGTGAGCACCGCCAAGTCGCCACCGGTAACCAATTGCGGGTGGGGCGGCCGGGGTAGCCGGAGTGAAGCGGAAGCCGGGGTACGGCGGCGGTTGGGTGGGCTTCCCTCGCGGAGAACTGGCGTTATATGACCGACTGCGGCGTATATGTCGCAGCTGGCGATATACCGACAATTCCTAGCCGGTAACCCCGGGATAGCGGCGACGGCATGGCGGGGGCTGGGGTCACCTGAGGGTCGGCGGCGGGCGGCGGGCAGCTGAGTGTGGGCACGGGCGAAGACGGCGGAAGCTCAGCGGGCCGGTGAGTGGGGCCGGGCTCAGCGGGTCGGGGCAGGCCGGCGGCTGAGAGCGAAGGCGGCGGTAGAGGCGATCAGAACCGTCAGCACGAGAAGCGCCACCCCGCCGCGCTGCTGATCGGCGAGCGCATCGGCCAGCCACGGCCGCCCCGTCGCCCCGAACCAGCTCGGGGCCAGCACCCACGGCCCCACAATCAGCACCACCGAGGCCACGCCCGCCACGGCGCCCACGGCAAGCAGGCCCCGCCACAGCACCACGCATGCCCGCACCAACAGCACCGTGCCCACTCCCCCGGCAAAGCACAGCGTTTGCAGCAGCAGATGCATGGCGTGGCCGTCGAGGGCGGCGCGAAGGAGCGTCGGCTGGATGTACCAGCCGATCACCACGAGGAGCGGAACGGCCGCAAGGAGCGGACCCGCCCAGCGCAGGTGCCGCTGCAGAACAGCGAACACCGCGGGCACAGCCACGGCCGAGCCGATCAGGGCACCGGCACCCGCGAACAACAGAGCGTGCTGCAGAAGATGCGCACTGACCAGCACTTTCCCGTACACGTTGAGGGGTCCGCTAGTCACGAGTACGAGGACAACGAGACCCGCGACAAGACGCGCACTAGCCGTCTTCGGCCGCGACGGCCCCGCCGGCCGCCACCACAGCAGCGCGATCACGCAGGCGAGTGCCATACCGAAGGGGTCAGGTCGCCAAGCGGTGAGGATGCCCTGGAGGTCCGGGGCGGGCGGCAGCGGATACCCGGACAGCAAAGACGCCGGATCAACCGGGGCGGGCACGGCTTCCGCGGGCGGCGGCGAGGAACTCATAGCAGCGGCGAGCGCCACCGCGAGTCCCATCAGGGCAAGTTCGAGGATCGCGAGCCGTCGATACCGGCTGCGTGCTCCCGCACTCCAGGGGGCCGACGAGGATGCCCGGGCCGCGCGAACGTCGGCCCCTTTGTCGCGACCGGCCCGCGTCTGCGCGCCCGACCCCTGAACGCCCTGCCCCTGAACTCCCTGCGCTGCCACTCCCCGCCCGCGCACGCCCTGCCCCTGAGCACCCCGCGCCCCCTGCGCAAGCAGCCGACGCTGTGCCACCCCGAAGGCGCCGAGCGCGATCAGCAGCACGGCTTTGGCCACCGCGAGTTGAACATACGCACTGGTCAGGAGCTCGGAGGGGCCGTTCATGCGCACCGCGAGCGCCCAAACCCCACTGAGCGCAAGGGCGATCCAGGCGATCAGCGCGAGGTGGGAGTAGCCGCGGATTACGGCGGCGTCGTCACGAATGTTCTCGGGCAGAAGCTGCAGGGTGAGGAGCCCGCCCATCCAGATGCCCACGGCAAGCAGGTGCACGAGCATGGTCGAGGTGGCGACCTCGTGGGTGTCGCCACCGGCGGCGTGCCCGGTCATGGCGGAGCAGAAGAGGGCGAGTCCGGCGAGAACCGTGACCGCGCGGGCGATGCCGCAGGAGGCTCCGGAGACGGCAACGGTGGTGGCACCGGCCGCGATGATGACGCCGCTGATGAGCCACACCCCGATGTCGGTGCCGATGAACACGCCGATATCGGAGCCGAAGGCACCGCCGCTGAGGGACTGCCCGGTGGCCAGGGCGTAGGCGAAAACGAAACCGGCGAGCCGCGCGAGGGTGGCGGTGGCGGCGGCCGCGCTGACCAGCACCATGGCGCGGGCACGGTCGGTGTCGGAGCGCAGCAGCCACCCGGCAAGCACCGCGCCGCCGAAGGTCATGGCTCCGGCAAGGTCGGCGAGCAGCGCCGTGACGGGTCCGCCGGCGCGCACCACCGGGCCGGCGTCGAGCAGCACAATGTTCTGGTCGGCGGCCGCGGCAGCCGCCGCTACCGCAATCACGCTCAGCAGCAGGAGAAAGGCGAGGGCGCCGAGGCGGCCGCGGCGCTCACTGAGGAGACGATCGGTCATGAGGCGATCACGACGCCCGCCCAGAGCGCACCCATGGAGGAGCCGATGGTCAGGAGGAGATAGCCCGTGGCCATGACGGGGATCCCCCGTCGGACCATGGAGATGACATCCATCATGACGGTGGAGGCGGTGGAGAGCCCGCCGCAGAAACCAACCGCAGCCAGCAGGTAAGAGCCCTGTTCGACGGCGCCGGTGAGCGCGCCGAGACGCACCACGAGCACACCCAGCAGGAAGCAGGCCAGAACGTTGGCGGACAGCGTGGGCCAGGGCACCATTTCGCGTGCCACGTCGGTGCCGCTGCGGGCAATGGGGCGGTGGGTGGCGGCCAGGTGGGCGCGCCAGAGATCGGCGATGCCCCAGCGCAGCACGGATCCGAGGGCGCCACCGATGCCGACGAGGAGGGCTCCCCACAGGAGGTTCATTGTTTCTCCTCCTCCGTGAGCCACGGGTTCTCAGCCTCCACGTTCTTCACATCCGCCCCGTCAATCTCCAGGTGCGGTCGCCCGATACTCCAGCCGCCGCGCAACCGGTCGTAGGTGAGCAGCGCGCGGGAGATGCTGTGCCCGGCGAGGATTCCCAGGCCGGTGCTGATCAGGCAAAGCAGGAGCGTGCCGAGGGCGTAGAACAGGGCCAGGGTTGGGAAGTGCGCCCCGATCATGGCGGAACCTTCCATGACCAGCGTGGACATGGTGGTGAAGCCGCCCATGAACCCGGGGCCGAGCAGCGGTGGCAACCAGCGGTGCTGGGTGTCGCGCACTTCGAGTGAGCCGTGGAGGGCACCGAGCCCGAGGCAGCCCAGAACGTTCACGGCGAGGGTTGCCCAGGGAATCTCGATCAGGGTGGGGGTGGCGGTGGTCGGTTCGATGAGGGTCAGCACCCAGCGCAGGATCGCGCCGATGCCGCCGCCGAGCGCCACCATCACAGCGGTGGGGATCCGACCGAGGGGCGGCTTGGTTGCGCCACTGACCAGGGTGGTTCCGGGTGCGTCTTCAGCGTCGGAGGCGAACAGCGCCGACATTTCGACGGTGTGCATGCGCGGATCGTCGCGTCGTCGAGGCGCGGGGGAACCACCCGTCGTCTCAGCGCGCGAGGGTGCAGCACCGTCGGCGCGCTCGCTCACAGCACCATCAGCGCCCGTGGGAACGCTGGCAGGGCGCGGCGTCGCGGGCTGATCGGGCCCGGTGCCGTCCTGCTCCGGGCGGGGGTGGGAAGTCACTGCTCCAGGGTAGGGCCTCAGCCCCAG
>JAEWEZ010000117.1 GCA_023389045.1 Actinomycetes bacterium | reverse complement strand
GACGAGAACAACGGTGCGAGTCGTCCACGCCGTGCCCCTACCCGTGCCGTGTCACCGGCGACACCAGAGCGGAGGTCGCAGCATGCGCGGCACCTCCATGCCCGACATCGGTGATTAAACGAAAAGCTCGTCTTACAGGCAGTTCGTCGCGCAGAGGACGGTATTTCCCAGGCGGATCTTGTCTGCGCCACCGGCCTCAGCCGCCAAGCCGTCTCCCTCATCACCCGGCGCCTACGAGCCAATGGCCTGCTGCGCACCGCCGGCAGCCGGTATGGACGCCGCGGCACGCGGGGGAAGCCGGGCAAGCCCGGAACCGTTTTGCAGGTGGTTCCTACGGCGCGGCTCGCCGTCGGCATCCATCTCGACTCCACCCATATGAGCGTGGTCATGGTGGATCTCCTCGCGCGGACCCTGGCGGAACGGATCCTCGAAGCCCCGACGGACAATCCCGAGGGGGACATTGCTCGGATTCTCGCGGCGGTTGAGGACCTGTGTGCCGAGACCCGGCAGATGCTTCGGACCGACGAGACCGAGTCCCATGACGGCACCGCCCCACCCCACCACCCCGCATCCGAACCCCGCGACCCCACATCCGACGATCCCGAGAAGGCGGGGTATCGCCCCGAACTGCTTGGCATCGGCATCGCCGCCTCCGGCGGCGTGGACAGCGACCGCGGCGTGATGATGGATCCGCCGTGGCTGCCTGGTTGGCGTGAAGTGCCGGTGACCAGCCTCATCCATGAAGCCACCGGCCTGCCGGTCATGCTGGATAAAGACACGCACGCGGCGCTCGCCGCCGAAATCTGGGTGGGTCGGCACGCTCCCCGCGGCACTGTGCTTTATCTCTATGTGGGCGACGGGATCGGTTCCGCTGTGGCGGAAGACGGTGTGGTCCGACGGGGAGACCGCGGCCGCGCCGGCGAGATCGGGCACCTTGGGACGGGGCTCGGCACCGAACGCTGCCGCTGTGGGCGCCTCGGGTGCCTGAGCCTCTACACCGATGCCGACGCGCTGCTTCAGCGAGCCGAGGCACTGGGGATTCTCGACGCAGATGCCGGCGGGCAGCGTCGCGACCGTCTCAAGATCCTCACGGAAAGCGCCGCAGCCGGCGACCAGCTGACCCTCGCCCTGCTGGAACGACCCGGCGCAGCGCTTGCCGAAGCGATGCGCACCCTCGTCGATATACACGATGCAGAGCAGGTCATTATCGGCGGCCCCTACTGGGACCAGATCTGTGATGTGGCGCTGCCCCTGCTCCACGAGCACGCCGATCACGAGGTCGCTCACGGATTTAGCGCTGTGCAGCTGGTTCCCTCAACCCTCGGCCGCAGCGTCGGGGCGATCGGCGCCGCGGTTCTGTTCCTCACCCATGACCTCTCGCCGGGCAATCCCCACGGACTCGGCTAGTCGTCGTGCACTGCCACTGATGTCAGGGACTAGGTGAGAACAGCGGAGACCGCGAGGAGCACAGCGACCGTCCCCACCGTTGTCACCAGCACGGTGTCGCGAGCAAGGTTCTCGGCCGCCGCATAGCGGCTTGCCGCCACAAATACGTTTTGGGCCGTGGGCAGGGCTGCCATCACCACCACCGCGAAGAGCTCCGCTCCACTGAGCCCAAGCAAAGAGCCCACCCCGGCCGCAACCAGAGGCATGAGCAGAAGCTTCACGCTGGATGCTGCCACTGTCAGAGCCCGGTAGCCATCATCGGCCGCAAAGGGCCGCGCTCCGATCAGGGAAATGCCGTAGGCAAGGAGCATCGCGGGGATCGCCATCTGCGCGAGATTCTGCACCGGCTCGAGCACGATCGGAGGGATCTGCACCCCGAGGAGAACCAGGGTGAGGCCAAGCGCCGTAGCAATAATCGTCGGATTCTGAGCGATATTGCGCGCCACAGCACGCAGAGACTGTGGCTCCCCACTGGTCACCGCGTGCAGAACAAAGAGGTACAGAGGCGTGTACACCGCCTGCTGAAAAAGGATGACGGGCAGCGCATGGGAGAGATCGCCCAGCACATAGGCGGCGATCGGGAACCCCATATTGGCGCCGTTCACCACCGAACCGCTCACCGCGGCGATCACCAGATCCGCCCCGCGGCGGTGCGTGAACACGCGCAGCGCCCCGGCCAGGAGCGCCCCCGTCGTCAGCCCCGAGATCCCTGCCACCCAAAAACCGGGACCGATCAGACGCGCCGGATCCGATTCCAACAGTGCCGTGAGCACGAGGGCGGGGGAGCAGACAAAGAAGGTGACACGGTTGAGCACATAGCGCGGCTCCGTGCCGAGCACCCCGGTGCGCCCCACCGCCCAGCCGACCGCAATGATCGCCCAGACGATGTAGAAACCGGAGAGAACCCCGCTCACTGCATGCCGGTGCTGAGCCGCCCGCTGATCTGATCCTCGGCGCCGGGCACCGGCTCAGCGCCGTCACTGCCCAGAGACACCACCCGGTTGTTCTCATCCACATGCACCACGGTGGGGGTGTGGCCCGCGATCTCCTCGGGACCGAGCAGCCCGTAGGCCATGATGATGACGAGGTCGCCGGGGGAGACGAGATGAGCGGCCGCGCCATTGATTCCGATCACACCGCTGCCGCGTTCCCCGGCAATCGCGTAGGTGGTCAGCCGATTGCCATTGGCGATATCGACGATCGTCACCTGTTCGTTTTCGAGCAGGCCAGCGGCATCCAGCAGGTCAGCATCAATCGTGACAGAGCCGACGTAGTGCAGATCTGCCTGGGTGACCGTGGCTCGGTGAATCTTCGAGGTCATGAATGTGCGCATCATCGCCTGCCAGTGTCCCACGCGGGAGCGTGCGCGAGAATGGGCATCGCACCGTCGTCAGGAGGATCACCATGCCCAAGGCCCGCCGCCGCTCCGCCCACCGCGCCGAGCGCTTCGAGGACATGGCACTGCCCGAAGAGCTGCTGGATGTTCTCGCCCAGCAGGGGATGAACCGCGCCTTCGAAATCCAGGAGGTCATCCTTCCCGACGCCCTCGCCGGCCGGGACGTGCTTGCCCGCGCCGAAACCGGCTCCGGCAAAACCCTCGCCTTCACCCTGTCGATGACGGCCCGTTTCCGTGGCCGCCGTGTGCACCGCCGTAAGCCCCTCGGCGTTGTGCTGGTGCCGACCCGTGAACTGGCCGTGCAGGTCGTCGACACCATCCACCCCTTCGCCCGCGCCGTGGGCCTGCGCGCCCAGCTCGTGGCCGGCGGCATGAACATCGAAAAGCAGGCCGATGCCCTGGCACGCGGCGTGCACATCGTGGTCGCCACCCCGGGGCGTCTGATTGACCTGGCAGAACGCGGCGCGCTCATGCTGGATGCGGTGGAAACCACCGTGATCGACGAAGCCGACCACATGGCAGAGCTCGGCTTCCTCCCGGCGGTGCGCGACATCCTCGCCGCCACCCCGATGGGCACCCAGAAGATGCTCTTCTCGGCCACCCTGGACGGGCAGGTCGAGCAGATCATCGACGACTTCCTGGTCGATCCGGTCTCCCATGAGACGGTGCCGGTGGCCGCGGCGGTGGCGACGATGAGCCACCATGTGCTCGCCATCGCCCCGTCGGCCAAACGTTCCGTGACGGCAGCGCTCGCCGCCCGGCCCGGACGCACCCTGCTCTTCACCCGCACCCAGCTCGGTGCCGAGCGCGTGGCCCAGGAACTCATCGAGGTGGGCGTGCGTGCTGCCGCCCTGCACGGCTCCAAGCAGCAGGGCCTGCGCACCAACGTTCTGGCCGGCTTCCGCCAGGGGGCTTTCCCCGTGCTGGTCGCCACCGATGTGGCTGCCCGTGGCCTGCACATCGACGACGTCTCGATGGTGGTGCATGTGGATCCGGCCGATGGTCTCAAGGAATACGTGCACCGTTCTGGCCGCACTGCCCGTGCCGGCGCGTCCGGCACTGTCGTCACCCTCGCGCTCCCGCACCAGACCGAAGCAATCTCCCGGATCATCACCCAGGCCGGGGCAGAACCCGTCTGGGCCGAGGTTCCGGACGATACCTCGGAGGCACTCGCCCAGCTCGGCGCGCGTCGTCCGTCTGGCGAGACGGTCGAGGATCCGGCGCTGACCAAGTACAAAGGCGCGCCGCGTAAGCTCGATCTACGCCGAAAAGGCGGTGCCGACGCCCGTCGGGCCGCTGAACGGCGTACGAACGAGGAACGACGTGCAGCCTGGGACGATGACGGCTCCCGAGGCTCTGCCCCCGGCACCAGCCGCCGTCAGGGCCGCTCCAGTGACACCTCCCGCCGTGCCCGCAGGAATGCCACCGGCGGCCATGCCAGCTCCGGAGGCTCCGGCGCGGGCCGCAACGGCTCCGGCTGCAGTGCTCGCACGTCCTCCCGCTCCGCGCAGTCGCATCGCCCCCGCCGTCGCAGAGGAGAGAAATGAGCATCAGCCTGTTCGATCTGTTCAAGATCGGGATTGGGCCCTCTAGCTCGCACACCGTCGGCCCCATGCGGGCTGCCGCTCAGTTCGCCCGGGAAGTCCTCGAAGACCCCGAGATCGGTTCCCGTGTTGCCGATGTGGCCGTGCACCTGTACGGCTCCCTCGCCGCCACCGGTCACGGCCACGGAACCCTCGACGCCATCGCGATGGGCCTGGAAGGGGCCGACCCTGAAACGGTCGATCCGGTAGCCGGTCGCGAGCGGGTGGCACTGATCGAAGCCGGTGAAGCGCAGCTCATGCTCGATGGTCGCCTGCCGGTCTCCCTGCGTCCCTCCACCATCGTGCTGCACCCCCTGACCTTCCTGCCCGAGCATTCCAATGGCATGACCTTCATCGCCCTGGATGCGCAGGGGCAGACCCTGCTCGAACGCCCCATGTTCTCCATCGGTGGCGGTTTCGTGGTGGATGCCAAAGACATGGACCAGTCCATGGCCGAGGTGGCTGCGGAGGACGACGGCAAAGCCATCTTCACCACGGCGGCAGAGCTTGTGCGCGTGTGTGAAGAGCGGGGCCTCTCCGTCTCTGAAGCGATGCTGATGCGTGAACGCCAGTGGCGAAGCGATGAGGAGATCCGCGCCGGTGTCCTGCAGATCTGGGGCGTGATGAGCGACTGCATCGAACGCGGGATCGCGACCGGCGGGATCCTGCCCGGTGGGCTCGAGGTAAAGCGTCGCGCACAGACCTGGTACGAGGCGCTGCGCGTGGAGGACCCGAACCACGAGAAAGCGAATGCCCTGGAATGGGCTTCCCTCGCGGCGCTCGCGGTCAATGAAGAAAACGCTGCCGGCGGGCGTGTGGTGACAGCGCCGACGAATGGTGCGGCCGGTGTGATCCCCGCGGTGATGTTCTACGCGACCCACTACATCGACGATGTGGATCCCGATGAGGTTGCCTTCCGCTTCCTGCTCACGGCTGCGGCGATCGGATCGCTCTACAAGGAACACGCTTCCATCTCGGGCGCCGAGGTGGGCTGCCAGGGCGAGGTCGGATCGGCCTGCTCGATGGCTGCCGCCGGGCTGTGCGAGGTGATGGGCGGAAAGCCCTCCCAGGTCGAAAACGCCGCGGAGATTGCCATGGAGCATAACCTTGGCCTGACCTGCGATCCTGTGGGCGGCTTGGTGCAGGTTCCCTGCATCGAACGCAATGCCATGGCAGCGGTCAAGGCGATCACCGCGGCGCGCTTCGCTCTGCGCGGCACCGGGGAGCACTTCGTCTCCCTGGATGCGGTGATCGAGACGATGCGCCAGACCGGTAAGGACATGTCCGAGCGGTACAAGGAAACCGCGATGGGCGGTTTGGCGGTGACCGCCGTGCCGGTGTCCCTCACCGAGTGCTGAAACTGGCACGATTCAGTAGCCGACGGTCTGACCACAGCACAACCGGCGCCGCCCCTGACCAGGGGCGGCGCCGTTTACATACGTGCCTTTAGACCCCCTCGGGGAGTCGGCCCGTGGCGATTAGATGATTGAGCTGGTGCACGAAGCGTTCGGTGTCATCGGCATTCCCGACGACAAACTTGAAGGGGTGGCGCGAATCGCGGCGCCATATTTTGAGTCGGGTGAAGAAACCGCGACGATACTCCGCCCCTGCCACGAGCGATGCGGGGATTTCGAACCGTAGGTGGCGACGAAACGCCAGAAATTGCACTTTCAGGAGGCGATGGGTAGTGACGATGAGTGCCTCAGTATCGTCGCCAGCGGAACCCGGGAGCGCCAGGAGTACGTCTTCATCGGGGAAGAAAATCTCCCCGATTTTAATGAAATAGAGCTCATTGCGGCCATCCATGACATTGCGTTGGAGGGCGTCGCGGTAATCCTGCTCCTGGCGGACCGGCCACTGGGGAGTTGCCTCGGTCATCTCGTGCTCCTTCGAGGTCGGTGGGGCCGCTTCGTGGCCCATCGTAGGGGCGGCATTCGCGCCATGGTCTGCGGCAGGGGCGGTTCCGCTTGCCTGCTCGCTGGGTGGGTGTCCGACGGAGGACGAGAAGGTGTTGTGGCTGCGGCCCGCAGGTGACTATCTCGCAGCCAGAAGGTGGCACTTTGTGGCGGGGGAGATGGCGCAAATATGAACTACTGGTGACGCCATGGTGGGGGGTGTGTCGTTCACCTGGGGTGACGCTATCCAGAGCATAAAAACGTAGGTGAGGTGAGAAAACTGATGGGGACTTCTCCCCATGTGGGCAGGCGCAAGTTCTTCCTAGTGTGAGTGCTGTCAGGAGCAAGGGGTGTGCAGGTGTGCCGGCACCTGCAGGATGCCCCGAGTCGGAGATGGCTTGTTCTCAGGGAGTGGAATCGTGGCGGGATTTCTTGGAGCGGATACCGTTCAACTGCGTGACCATGCACAGCTTGTGCAGCAGAAGGCTCAGCGGATTATCGAGCTGCGGGAACAGCTGGCGCCGCTCGTGATGAATGAAGCGATCTGGTGCGGCGCAGACGCTGAAGAGTTCCGTGCCCGCTGGAGCGGACAGATTGTGGAGCAGTTCGCCGAGCGTGAGGGTGAACTCACGGCCACGCAACAGGATCTGGATCGGCAGGCCGAGGAGCAGGACACCGCCTCCCGTGAAGGAGGCGCCGGTGGTGAGGCCGGCCCTGGCGAAAGCGCCGGTAAGGGCGAGGAAGGCTCATTTAGTTTCAAGGACCTCGTGAAGAAGCTTGATGCGGTACTTAAAAAAATCATGGATGTTAATAAGTATCGAGCCCTCTGGAGTGGGC
>JAEWEZ010000071.1 GCA_023389045.1 Actinomycetes bacterium | reverse complement strand
GGCCCGACGCACAGCATCGGCGACCTCACCCACGGCACGCTTCTGACCGATCAGACGCTTACCGATGATGTCTTCCATCTCCAGCAGCTTCTGGGTTTCGGACTGCAGCAGGCGGCCGGCCGGAATACCGGTCCAACTGGCAACAACCTCGGCGATGTCATCGGCACCGACGTGATCGGAGACCAGCGGGCGGTCCTCCTCCGCCTGCCCGGCGGCTTCGTCCTCCTCAGCCTCACGCAACTGCTGCTTGAGGGCGGGGATATCGCCGTACAGGATCTTCGAGGCGGCCGTCAGGTCACCTTCACGCTGCGCTCGATCAGCCTGCATCCGCAGCTGTTCGAGCTGAGCCTTGAGATCGCCAACGAGATTCAGCCCGGCCTTTTCCCGCTCCCAGCGAGCCGCGAGCTCATTCATCTGCTCGGTGCGGTCGGCAAGCTGCGACTGCACCGACTGCAGCTGCACCATGCTGCCGGGATCATCCGATCCCTGCAGAGCCAGTTCCTCCATCTTCAGACGGTCCACCTGGCGGCGCAGCATGTCCAGTTCCACGGGCGAGGAGTCCAGCTCCATGCGCTGCCGGGAGGCAGCCTCATCCACCAGGTCGATGGCCTTATCCGGCAGCTGCCGGCCCGAAATGTAGCGATCCGAGAGGGTGGCCGCCGCCACCAGCGCAGAGTCCGTAATGGAGACCTTGTGGTGCGCCTCGTACTTATCCTTCAGGCCGCGCAGGATGGTGATGGTGTCCTCGACGCTCGGCTCACCAACGAAAACCTGCTGGAAGCGACGCTCCAGCGCCGGGTCCTTCTCAATGTTCTCGCGGTACTCATCGAGCGTGGTGGCGCCAACCATCCGCAGTTCGCCGCGGGCAAGCATCGGCTTGAGCATATTGCCGGCATCCATGGCACCGTCGCCGGTGCCGCCAGCGCCCACCACCGTGTGCAGCTCATCAATAAAGGTGATGATCTGCCCGTTGCTGGTGCGGATCTCGTCGAGCACACCCTTCATCCGCTCCTCGAACTCGCCGCGGAACTTCGATCCGGCGACCATCGAGGACAGGTCCAGGGAGATCAGGCGCTTGCCACGCAGGGATTCGGGAACATCCCCGGCCACAATCCGCTGCGCAAGGCCTTCCACCACGGCGGTCTTACCCACACCGGGTTCACCGATCAGCACCGGGTTGTTCTTGGTGCGACGAGAGAGCACCTGGATCACGCGACGAATCTCGGCGTCACGTCCAATCACCGGGTCCAGGCGACCTTCGCGGGCCTGCTCGGTGAGGTCCACCCCGAACTTTTCGAGCGACTTGAAGGTCGCTTCGGGGTTCTGGTTCTCGTTCTGGGTCATGCTGGCATCCTCTCCGATCAGGCGGTCTACGGCATCGCGCAGTGCAGCCGCGCTTGCTCCGGCCGAGGCCAGCAGGCGGGCGGCGTCGTCCTTGCCGAGCGCGATACCGATCATGAGGTGCTCGGTGGACAGGTAGGTCTTGTGGTGGGCATCGGCTTCATGACGGGCTACTTCCAGGGCGTCATAGCCGGTGCCGACGAAGGTGGGATGGGAGTTGCTGCCGCTCACGCGCGGAAGGGCGTTGACGCCGGCAGCGGCTCGACGGGCAATCTCCTCCGCATCGGTGCCGGTTCCCTCCAGCGCCGATTCGAGGACGGCACGGCCGATTCCATCGCGCTGCTCGGCGAGTACCTGCAGCAGGTGCAGGGAGCTGACCTGCGGGTTGCCGAGTTCGGCTGCACGCTGCGCGGCAGCGGTCACGGCCTCCTGCGAGCGGGTAGTGAACTGGAACTCCACGGGGCTCCTTCCTCTGGCCGCCCGAGGGGCGGATCTGACTCTTTTCTCGCACGCTCTCGGCTGATAGCCAAGAGCTCCTCGGGACTGCTCTCGAGGGCGACGCTACCGCGAGGCGGGGATCGCTGCGGTCACATCGGAAGGAACGACGGCGAAGTTGAGTCTATTCCGCTCAACTTTGCTTTTTGAGTGACGTGAGCGCTCTCACGATGCCGAGTGCGCCGGGGGCGTAGAGCCTGACAGACCCTGCGGCGGGACAACGCAGGGTCTGTGGAGGAACCGCCTCGGCACGTTATCCACAACGCTGCACGGGCGCCCTCCGCCGACGGATACGATCACAGCGCATCCGCCAGCACGTGCTAGCTCTCCTGCTGCACTCCCGGCAATCACCGTGCGAGAGGTTCACATGTCGTCGTCATTCCCGGCTTCTTCCAGCCCTCCCCGGCCGCGCCCGGGCGCCGGTACTCCCGCCGGAGCTCCCGAGTTTCAACGGCATCCCCGCTACGTCGACTACGGAACCCCACGTGCCTACGACACCTCATCACGCCCCACCGGTGGTCTGACCGGCACCCGCCACGCCCCCGCCCAAATCCACCGGCCCCACCAGGCACAGCCTGCCTCGGCCTGGGCCACCCAGACCCGACGTATCCAAGACCTCAACGCGACTACTGAGGCGGCAGCCTTCTCCAGGATCGCCATGTGGATCGCCGTGGGGGTTCTCGTTCTCGCCACGCTCGCCGTGTTGGGAATGTCTTTCTTGGGCTACGTCGTCGGCGAGAACTCAACCCCGATCATGTGGCCGGCCATCACGGTCTTGGCGGGTATTTCGCTTGCTGTGATCTGCGCGATCATGCTGCTAGCTGACCGCTGGGATCCGCAGCCGAAAGGGCTTCTTGCTGTAGCCGTCCTCTGGGGAGCATCGATCGCTGTCTTCTTGTCGATGCTGTGCCATGAACTCGTCGAGATCGTCGTGTACGCACTCACCGGTAATGAGGCTGCCGCTCGCTTCGCCACCCTCGTCGGAAGCGCACCTATCGCGGAGGAGACGACCAAGGCACTCACACTCGTCCTCTTACTCTTCCTCGCGCGCCGATACTTCAACGGCCCCCTCGACGGCGCCATCTACGGCATGCTCTCCGGTGGCGGCTTCGCCTTCAGCGAAAACATCCTGTACTACGGCAGGAGCTTTGATGAAAACGGTTTGACCGACCTCGGCATGACCGTCTTCATCCGCGGGGTCGTTGGAATCTTCGGCCATGGAATCTACACGGGGCTGACGGGCATAGTGATGGGCTTTGTGGTGCGTAAATGGGGAACGATCCCGGGCCTACTCTCCTTCATCGTCGCCGTCATCCCGGGCATGTTCCTGCATGCCCTCTGGAACTTCAGTACCACGCTCCCCCTCGGCAAGCCCGGATTCATCGGCCTTTTGGCGGGCGAGGTGCTCCTCAGCTTCGTTTTCCTCTGTCTGCTTGGTTTCCTGGTGTGGGATGAAGCCCGACTGACCCGCGTTCGCCTGGGCGACTACGCCAACCTCGGCTGGCTCACCCACGAAGAAGTCACCATGCTCGCCACCTGGAAAGGCCGCCGCGAAGGAAAACGCTGGGCAGCCTCCATGAACGCAAAACCCGTCATGAAACGCTTCATCCGCGAAGCCGCCGACCTCGCCTCCATCCGCCAGCGACTCCTCGCCGACGGCCAAGACCCCAAAGCCGTCACAGCCGAAGCGGCACTCCTGCAGCGCCTGACCGCAAACCGCCAAGCCCTCCTGCAGTACTCCGGAGGCTGAGCGATCCTCTGCGCGACGAGCAGCCCCGACCGCCAGTGCTCTTTCACAGGGGTGGTCGGGAGCTGTCTCGTCCGCGCAGGCGATCGATTTCGCGCCGCTCCCGTTTCGTTGGCCGTCCCGTTCCACGCTCTCGGCGTGGCGGGGCGGCCGCGAGCTGTGGAGGGGGTTCTGGGCTGTGGTCCTCGTAAGCTTCCCGTGCAATCGGCGCACCCACCCGTCGCACCAGGATCTGGCGGATCACCACTATCCGCTCCCGCCCCGGCGAGCGCACTCTCAGCTCATCCCCCACCACAACAGGTGCGGAGGGTTTAACGCTCTCACCGTTGCGGCGCACATGCCCGGCACGGCAGGCGGCGGTTGCCGCTGATCGCGTGGGGAACAGGCGTGCACTCCAGAGCCATACATCCACGCGAACGGATCGCGGACCCGCTGATGCCTCGTTCATCACTGGTTCACGGCTGGGGCCGACGCACAAGCGGCCACGGATCGGCCGCTTCCAGCTGCGCAGCCACCTGTAGCACGAGAGCATCATCGCCGGCGCGCACCGCCCCGAGATGCGCACCGAAGGGAAGCATCTGCCCGTCGATCTCTTCACGATGCAGCGGCACACTGATCGCAGCCCGCCCGGTCATATTCCAGGTGCTCGTCCACGGGGTGAAGCGGCACTGAGCAGCAAAATCATCGGCGCCATCGGGCAGTTGCAGGGTGTGCGGATGGGCCGGGGGCTGTGCGAGGGAGGGGGTGATGATGAGGTCGAAGTCCGCGTAGGCCTCCCCCATACGGCGGGCCACCTGCTGCATTCCGGCGAGCGCCCGGGTCACGGCTACCCCGTCGTGCCGGCGGCCCTCGGCACGCAGCCAGCGCGTGAGTTCCAGCAAAAGCGGCTCAGCCTCGTCGGGAAGGTCGATGGAAGCAGCCCCGACGGTCCACAGCGGTATAAAGGCCTGCCACTGCTGGGGGGTGAAGGCCGGGCGCACATCGGACAGTTCATGCCCGTGGGCGCGAAGCACATCCAGGGCGCGGTCAAGGCCGCGCAGGCAGGCCGGATGCACCTCGGCTTCGATGTTGAGCGGTTCACGCAGCACCCCGATACGCAGAGGGCCGGGGGCACGTTCCAGGGAGCGCAGGAATCCGCCCTCGGGTGACGCAGCGGGGAAGGCATCTCCGGGGCGGCTGCCGGCGATCAGGTCCATGCCTGCGGCAACGTCGGCCACGGTTCGCGCGAGCATCCCGTCGGTCACAAGCCCTGGGCCTTCCGCGCCGTGGGGTCCGGCTGACACGACCCCGCGGGAGGGTTTCATGCCGACGATCCCGCAGCAGGCAGCGGGTATCCGCACGGACCCTCCCCCGTCGCTTCCGTGGGCGAGGGGCACGATCCCGGCGGCAACGGCAGCGGCTGCTCCCCCGCTGGATCCGCCCGCGGTGCGTTCGAGGTCCCAGGGGGTGCGGGCTGGGGCGCCAATGGCCGGTTCGGTGTAGCAGGGCATCCCGAACTCGGGCACGGAGGTTTTGCCGATGGTCACGGTGCCGCCGGCGAGGATCTTCTCGGCGACGCCATCGGTCACCTCGGCGATGGTGCCGTGCACAGCAGCACTTCCGGCGCTCCACGGCTCCCCGGCGATCCGGCTCAGGTCTTTGACCGGTAGTGGCACGCCCAGCAGGGGCTGCCCCACCGCAAGGCTATCGAGGTCATGGCGGCGGCGGGCCTCGCGGATGCTCTCCTGCGCGGCTTCAGCCTGCCGGTGGCTCAGTTCCTCCAGGATGTGGGCGAAGGCGCCCACCCGAGCACCGTCTCCGCGGGCGGCGGCCAGCACGGCGTCGGTGTGCTCGCGAACGTCGATATCTCCCTCGCGCAGGGCCTGGGCAAGAGCGAGGGCGCTCATCTGCGCGCGGTCATCATCCAGTCGGCCGGTCAGGCTCTCCCTGGCGCCGCTCTCACCGGCTCCTGC
Source organism: Actinomycetes bacterium (assembly GCA_023389045.1). GTDB lineage: Bacteria > Actinomycetota > Actinomycetes > Actinomycetales > Dermabacteraceae > Brachybacterium. The sequence goes on along the minus strand of JAEWEZ010000071.1, from coordinate 16,053 downwards.
CCGGTGGTCACCCGGCTGCGCGTCGAGGGGTTCGTCCGCGCTTGTCACGCTCACTCCTTCGCGAGGGCCTCACGCACATGCGCGACGATCCCGGGGATCGCGGCGTCGAGCTGTTCGGCCGTGAGGTCGAAGTCGGCTTCATCGCCGTACCAGGGATCGCGGATGCCGGTGTCTTCCCCGGCCTGCGGGTCAAAGGAGCGGATCATCCGCACCTTGTCGTGATGCTCGGAGCCGATCAGCCGCTTCACCGGACCCACGTGGTCGTTATCCATCGTGATCAGCAGGTCGGCGTCTTCAAGGTCCTGCCGGGTCATGGCTTGGGCGCGGTGCGCGCCCGGCTCAATGCCGCGGGCGCGCAGCAGGGCTGCAGCGCGGGGGTCGACGGGGTTGCCGACTTCCCATCCGGTGGTTCCGCAGGAGGTCACCTCGGTGTGCTCTGCAAGATTAGCGTCTTCAAGGGCTGCCCGCAGCAGGTACTCGCCCATCGGGGAGCGGCAGATGTTTCCGGTGCAGATCGTGATGATGCGGTAGGTCATCGCGGGGTGTCTTCCTCCGTGGGAACCTCGGTGCGGTCGGTCGAGTCAGCAGGGCCGACGACCTCCGATGCGTCTCCGGCAAGCGCGGAGAGAGTCGGGGAGGAGCCGGGAACCAGCAGGTCGAGGTTCTCGGGGTGGCGGGTGAGCCAACCGTGCGCGAACCAGCAGGTGGCGCGCAGTTGCAGGCCGTCGGCGCGGGCGTCGTCCACGGCGCGGTGCACGAGTTGGGAGCCGATGCCGCGTCCCACTCGTTCCGGGCTGACGATGGTGGAGCGCAGGTCGCGCACCCCGGTGGATTCACCGGCAGCGTCGGTTTCATCGGCGTAGTAGAGGACCGCGGCGATCTCGTCTCCGGCGAGAGCCTCGTAGCGCTCTCGCTCCGGTTCGTGAACCACGGTGATCTGCGTGTTCTCACCAGTGCTCGGCGTCATGCCCAAAACGGTACACTGCCGATCATGCCTGCGCCTCTGATCTGGCACATCACCGAGCTGGCCGTCTGGGAGGCGGCAGTTCGGGAGGGCAGTTACACCCATTCCACGCGTGGCCGTGAACTGGCCGAGGTGGGTTTCGTGCATGCGTGTTGGCCCGAGCAGGTTTCCGTGATCGCGAAGCGGGTGTACCCCGACCGGCCTGATGACCTGGTGATTCTGGAGATCGACGTCAATATGGTCACGGCTGCCGGGATCGCGGTGGATATTGAGGAGGATCCCGAGGGCGGGCAGGGCTGGCCGTGTATCCGCGGGCCCTTGCCGATCCCGGCGGTGCAGCGGTTGCGGCGCACCAAGTGGATTGGCCGCGAGTTTGTGGTGGTGGCCTAGGCCTTCGTCTCCCCGTCGGGCACCTCACCGGTTATACCCTGAGGCATGGCCCCTCGAACGAGTTCCGCATCGCAGCGTCGGCACCCGCGCTACCTGGAGATTCATCCGGTGGATCCGCAGCCCCGTCTGGTCGATCAGGCGGTGGAGATTCTGCGTGAGGGCGGCCTGATCGCCTACCCCACCGATTCCGGCTACGCCCTGGGCTGCACCCTGGATGCGCATGAGCCGCTGGATCGGATTCGCCGGATCCGGCAGGTGGGGCAGAACCATCACTTCACGCTGGTGTGCGCGGATTTCGCGCAGCTCGCCCAGTTCGTGATCGTCTCGAATCCCGTGTTCCGACTGGTCAAGAACTCGACGCCCGGGCCGTACACCTTCATCCTGCCGGCTACGAAAGAGGTGCCGCGGCGGATGAGTCACCCGAAGAAACGCACGGTGGGTGTGCGGATTCCGGATCACCGGGTGACGCATGCTCTGCTCGCGGCGCTCGGGGAACCGATTGTGTCCTCGACGCTGCTATTGCCTTCCCAGGAGGAGCCGCCGCGAGAGGCCTGGGTGGTGCAGGAAGAGTTGGGAGACCAGCTCGATGCGATCATCGACGCCGGTGAAGTGTCCACGGAGCCGACGAGCGTGATCGACCTGTCCGGTAAGGAGGCGGAGGTGCTGAGAGAAGGCGCCGGTGATGTCTCCATGCTGCTGGGCTGAGTGCTGCTGAGCCGAGCCCTCTCATCGGCGGTGCCGAGCTGAATAGACCCGCCTGCACGGCAGGCGAAAACCCAGAGGCTTTACCGCCCCGCATGCTCGGTGCTGGCGGCAGGCGCTAGTTCCTCTCCGCTCCTCCGCTGCGCCAGCGCCCCGGAGAGGATAAGGATCCCCAGCGCGTACAGCGGAACCAGCCAGAGGGCGCGGTGCAGGCCCAGCTGATCGGCGAGGGCGCCGACCACCGGCGGGCTGAGGAAGAAGCCGATCCGGGCAAGCCACCCCACCAGGGTGATGCCCACTCCGGGCGGAACGCCGGGCATATCGTCGGCGGCTCGGAAAGCGGCGGGGAAGAGCGTGGCCACACCCCAGCCGGCGGCAGCGAAACCGGCAATGGCGATGGCCGGGTGCGGAATGAGCAGGGCGAGGCTCATACCGGCGGCGGTGATAAGTGCTCCCAAACGCGCAGTGGTGCGATCCCCGAGGCGATCCACGATCCGGTCGCCCAGGAAGCGCCCGGTCATCTGTGCCGCCTGCATGGCAACGAAGGCGAGACCGGCCACGAAGGGGCCCACCCCGTAGGTGGTTCCCATGAGGAGGGCTCCCCAGGTGCTTGCCGCGTCCTCCACGGAGCCTGCGAAGACCAGCATCATGCCGAGGGCAAGGATCAGGGCGAGCCCTCGCAGGCTCGCTCCCGCCACCATCCGGCCGGTGGGCACGGGATCGGCGGGGATGTCCTGCGCGGAGGCAGCGGCCGGGGAGGCGATCTCCCGTTCGGTGGAGTCCGGGCCGGGAAGGATCATGCTGTGGGCGACCAAGGCGAGGACTGCGAAGAGCACTAGACCGAGCAGGCCCTGTAGCCACAGCGCCATGCCAATCTGCGCGGCCCCGGCCCCCAGCAGACCGCCGGTCACCGCACCGAGCGACCAGAAACCGTGGAAGCTGTTCATCATGGAGCGCCGGTAGCGGCGCTCGACCCGCATCCCATGGGCGTTCATCGCAATATCGGTGATCGCATCCACCGCGCTCGAGATCATGAGGGCGAGAGCCAGCCACAGCCACGAAGACGAGATATAGATCAGAAGATGGCTGGTGGAGGCGAAGATTTGGAAGGCGATGGCGGTGCGGCCGGAGCCTATGGTGCGCATCAGTCGTGCGGCGAGTAGCCCGGCGAGCAGTCCCCCGATCGGCCCGAGCCCCACGGCGAGGCCAAAGGCGGCTTTGCTGAGCTCGAGGTGCTCGACCAGTTCGGGGTAGCGCGGAAGGATCGCGCAGAACGAGGTGCCGTTGAGGAAGAAGATCAGGCTCACGGCCCAGCGGGCACGCCGGACTGCCGCGTGGTTCGAGGGGGACGGCGCGGCGGAGCCCCGGAGCGCACCGGCGGCAGGCACCCCCGACGGGCTCGCAGTATTCGTCGGGCTCGCAGTGTTCGACGGGTTCGCAGTGTTCGACGGGTTCGCAGCGTGCGATGGGCTGGCCGGTGCGGAGCGCGCGAGGGGTGGGTCGGCATCGTGGGAGGGCATCGTGCTTATTGTCCCAGAGAGAAGGGCGCTGACCAGGGCCTGAAGGGCATGTGATCCAGCACGGTGCGGCAGGCTCACCCCACCGTCGGCCCCACCACCCCATCGCGCCCCGAGGAGCCGCGGGACCGTGCGCAGTCAAGTATTTGGACCGCGCATGCGCGCGGGTCGCGCCGTAGGCTGTCCCCATGTCAACTCATATCGGTGCCATTCCCGGCCAGATCGCTCCCCACGTCCTCATGCCCGGCGACCCCTACCGGGCTCGCTGGATCGCTGAAACCTTCCTGGAAGACCCCGTGCAGTACAACGATGTGCGCGGGATGCTCGGCTACACCGGAACCTATAAGGGCGTGCGGATCAGCGCGCAGGGTTCGGGAATGGGGCAGCCCTCGATTGGGATTTACGCCCATGAACTGTTCGCCGAATACGACGTGCAGACCATCATTCGCGTGGGCACCTGCGGCGCGCTCTCGGAGCGGGTCAAGGTGCGCGATGTGATCCTCGGGGTGGCAGCCTCGACGGATTCGGCGATGAACCGCCCGCGCTTCGGGGATGTCACCTACGCCCCGGCCGCTGATTTCGAGCTGCTGCGCCTGGCCGCCGATGTGTCCGATGAGCGCCTGCTGCCGATGGTGGCCGGTGGCCTGTTCTCCTCGGACCAGTTCTACAACCCGAATAAGACCATCGCCTCGACCCTCGCCGGCTACAACGTGCTGGGCGTGGAGATGGAAGCCGCGGCGCTGTACACGCTCGCTGCACAGTTCGGGCGCCGCGCCCTGGCGATCTGCACCGTCTCCGATCACCTCATCACCGGGGAGGAGACGAGCGCGCAGGAGCGTCAGGAAACCTTCGAGGACATGATGGTCATGGCCCTGGAGACGATTGTGCGACTCGAAGAGAAGACCGGCCGCGCCAACGACTAATACCCCGCCCGGTGCGGGCCCCCGACCATGCCGGGGATAGCGCAGGGGCCGTCGCGGAGATTCCGCGACGGCCCCTGCGTTTAGCTGCCTGGTTTGTGCTGCTGGGTTCGTGGTGCCGGGCTGAGGTCTCTCACCGCAGCCGCGAGCGAGGGCATTCAGCTCAGGAAGCGCGGCACCGTGTCGAAGGAGAGGTACAGAGCCAGGATGCACAGGAGGGTGCCGACGGTGAAGGTCACCGGGGTGAAGAGGCTCATGATGTACAGGCCGGCCACGAAGAGGCCAAAGAGCACGAGGAACAGCACGAGGCTGACGATGAGGCTGTTGCCCTCGGAGGTCGCCTCATGAGCGGCGGGGCCGGGGGTCTCAGCGCTGTGCTTCTCGGTGCTCATAGCGGGCTACTCCTTGGAGGACACGACGGAGGTCACGGGGTCTGATCAGATCGGTGTCGACGCGGAATCCCGGTGCTGCATCGCGGGCACTGGCAGGTTAGTGGCTGATGGCTCAGGAGCAGCGGGGTGGGATGTGCAGCACGGGGCGGGGCCTCACGGGGCACGCGAGGATGTCCCGGCGCACAGCGCCGATCTCCCTCATCGTAGACCAGGTGCGGGGATTGTGCCGACTTCGGCTCGCGATGCGACCGCTGTCACCAGCGCACGGAACAGTCCGTGCCCATCGAGATCCAGTTCCGGATGCCACTGCACCCCGAGCAGAAGAGCCCCTTCGCGACCTTCGACCGCTAAGGGCAGCCCGCTGCGGTGGCGTGCCACCACGCGCAAGGCGGCAGGCACGCGGTCGATGCCCTGGTGGTGGAAGGCGGTCACCTCGGTCCTCTCCCCCAGGGCGAGCGCGACATCCGAGTCGATCCGGGTGCTGACCTCAACCGTGGTCGGGGTGGTGTCCGTGCGCGGGCAGGCGGGCAGATCCACCGGGAGGTGGGAGTGAAGGCTGCCGCCTTCGGCGATCACGATGAGCTGCAGGCCGCGGCAGATCCCGAGCACCGGGAGGTTGATCTGGCGGGCGGTGCGGTAGAGGGCGATTTCGAAGGCGTCGCGCTCCGGGTCGGGGGCAAAACCGGTGCTTTCCAGGTGCTTTCCGTAGCGGGCGGGATCGACGTCGGTTCCGCCGGTGAGCACGATGGCGTCGAGCTCGGAGAGTTCCTCGGTGCTCCATTCCTCCTGGGGTGCGAGGATCACGACCCGTGCTCCCGCTGCGCGCAGGGCTGTGACGTAGTGGGTGGTGAGGGTGACCGCGTCATGGCCTGCCCAGGCGCCGGACATCATGGTGCTCGACCCCGCGGTGACGCCGATAAGCGGGCGACGGGCGGTGCGGTGCTGCGCCATGACTGGTCCTTCCGTGGTTCACGCAGTGATGGGGTGAGTGGTTCACGCAGTGGTGGGGTGATTGCGCTCCATCCAAAGCCGCGAGGGTGGCGCGGGCGAAACAATGTGTCGGACTGTGACGCGCGGCGCGTCACGTCTGTCGGGAAAACATCCACGCTGCGCCCCGTGCCCTGATAGAACTTCCGCATGACCTCCACGACTGCTGAGGTGCTGGTGATTCAGCACGAGGATGACTGCCCGCCCGGTGTGCTCGGGGAGGTGCTCGCCACCTGCACCCGACCGGTACGTGTGGTGCGCGGCTACGAGGGAGAGACGATCCCGCAGACTCTCGACGGGGTGGCAGCGCTCATCGTTCTCGGCGGCGGTATGGGCGCCTGCGAAGATGCCGACCACGCCTGGCTCGCCCCCACCCGGGATCTGATCCGCCGGGCACGCCAGGAAGAACTGCCCACCCTCGGCATTTGCCTCGGTGCGCAAATGGCGGCGGTCGCCCTGGACGGCAGCATGGGTCGAGCCGCTGAACCCGAAGTGGGAATGTGCGCCATCACCCTCACCCCGGAGGGTGAAGAAGACCCGGTGCTCTCGGCGCTGCCGCGCCAGGCCACCGTCTTCCAGTGGCATCAGGATGCGATCACGGATCTGCCCGAGGATGCCGTGCTTTTGGCGGGCGGCCCCGGCGGCATGGTGCAGGCCTACCGCAGCGGCCCCTGCCTGTGGGCCACCCAGTTCCATCCCGAGGTCAACGCCGAGATCGTCGTGGAATGGGCACGCACCTCGAGCCTGCGCCCCGTCGACACCCCGCCGGAGCACTACGGAACGAGCCTGCAGGCAGATACCGACGCCGTCGCGCAGTGGCGCGCGCTGCTGGAGGCATTCCTCGCCCAGGTGCGCTGAGCGCCCCCCTGTTAGGAGCGGGCGCGCACCCCGGTACGCGCCTCGATCGCCTGCCGGTAGTAGCCGCGCAACTGTTCAGCGAGCACCGGCCAGGTCCTTTTGCGCACCGACTCCAGGGCAGTCGCACCGAACGCAGCACGTTTAGCATCGTCAAACAGCAGATCCGCTGCGCTTTCACGCAGTTCATCGAGCATCCCCGGGGTGTACAGCCAGCCGGTGCGGCTCGGCGCGACCAGATCGACCGGGCCACCGCGGCGCGGCGCCACCACCGGCAGACCCGAGGCCATCGCCTCCTGGATCGTCTGCCCGAAGGTTTCCAACTCCCCCGGGTGGATAAACAGATCGGCGCTGGCATAGTGCGCGGCAAGATCCTGGCCGCTACGGAACCCGGCAAAGCTCGCCCTCGGGAGGGCCCGACGCAGAGCATCGCGCTCCGGCCCATCGCCCACGATCAGCAGGCGTACGCCCGGCATGTCGTGGATGATCCGCAGATCTCTCACCTGCTTTTCCGGGGCGAGGCGCCCGGCGTAAATAACCAGCTTCTCCCCCTGCTGCGCATACCGCGCCCGCAGGGCCTCATCCCGCAGGGCGGGTGAGAACTGCGAGGTATCCACGCCGCGGCGCCACAGATGCACCCGTTCGATCCCATGCGCTTCCAGCTGCTCACGGGTCGCGGTCGAGGGAGCGAGCGTGAGGGTCGCCCGGTTATGCACGTCCTTCAACAGCTGCCAGGAAGCGCTTTCCAGGAACGGCATCCCGTAACGCGCGGTATAGCCCGGAATGTCGGTCTGGTAGACGGCAACCGTCGGCACCCCCTCTTTCTGTGCCGCCACCACAGCACGCCCACCAAGGATCGTCGGAGAGGCCAGATGCACCACATCCGGCTGGAAGTCCGCGATCCGGCGGCGCAGGGAGGCGGCGCTCGTGGTGGCGATGCGCACGTCGGGATAACCGGCCAGCGGAACCGACGGGATCCGACGCACCCGGATTTTGCGCCCGCAGGAGGTGCGCAGGAACTTATCGGCCCGCGGCTGCTGCGGGGCGATGATCACCAGATCATCACCGGCTGCCGCGTAATGGTCGACGACGCGGAGGACCGAGTTAGTCACTCCGTTCATATGGGGCAAGAAGGACTCAGCGACGAAAAGGATCCTCACGCCGCTCACGCTCCCTGCCCCACCTTGCCCCTGTGATAGCGGGCCGTGTCGTGTTGCCGACACCACGGTGAACTCTCGGGGCCGTCGGGAAAGCGCAAGGGTTTGGCGGCGAGGCGTATGGATTCCGTAAGGATGGCGGATCCGCTGTTCCCACGGGTGTGCGATGGACGCCGTCCCGCCCGGGAAAACCGGGCACATCCTCGAAAGGAACAGCCGCCATGGCGGATCTCCTCACTTCAGCGGTGATCATCCTGACCTTCGCCGCTTTCGCCCTGATCGCTTGGGGGGTGCGTGGACTGTGAACCTCCTGGACGTCCTCGCCATCGTGCTCGCCCTCGGCTGCCTCATCCATGTGGCCGTCGCCCTCCTCTTTCCGGAGAAGATGTCATGAGCGGAGTCGGAACCGCCCTCGCCCAGTTCCTCCTGGTGGCCGGCATCCTCGCCGTGCTGCACGTACCCGTCGGCACCTACATGGCCAATGTGGTCACCAGCACCCGACACCTCGCCCCCGAACGGTGGCTCTACCGCCTCGCAGGCATCGCCCCCGACGGTGAACAGTCCGCCGGTGCCTACACCCGCTGCGTGCTGTGGTTCTCCGTGCTGAGCGTCTTCGCCCTGTACATCCTGCAGCGCACCCAGCAGTGGCTGCCGCTGGGCCTGGACCTTCCCGCCGTGGACCCCTACGTCGCCCTCAACACCGCCATCTCCTTCGTGACCAACACGAACTGGCAGGCCTACTCCCCCGAATCCACCCTCGGGCACCTCGTCCAGGCCCTCGGCCTGACCGTGCAGAACGTCGTCTCTGCCGCCGTCGGTATCGCCATCGCCGTGGCACTCGCCCGCGGTTTCGGCCGCGAAAAGAGCGACACCATCGGCAGCTTCTGGGTGGACCTCGTGCGCATTAGCCTGCGGATTCTGCTGCCGGGCGCCTTCATCATCGCGCTGCTGCTGCTGATCCAGGGCGTGCCCCAGAACCTCTTCGGGATGCGCGAGGTGACCACCCTCGCCGGTGGCACCCAGCAGATCCCCGGCGGTCTCGTCGCCTCCCAGGAAGCCATCAAGGAACTGGGAACCAACGGCGGCGGTTTCTACAACGCGAACTCCTCGCACCCCTTCGAGAACCCCGGCACCTGGACCAACATCCTGGAGATCCTGGCGATGCTCGTCATCCCCTTCTCCCTGCCCTACACCCTCGGAGTGATCGTCAAGGACCGCCGCCAGGGCGTCACCATCCTGGCTGCGATGGCGCTGCTCTACACCATCTCCCTCACCCTCATCACCGCCTGTGAACTGAACGGCCGCGGCACCGCGCCGGAGCTCGCCGGCGGCGCCATGGAAGGGAAGGAAGTGCGCTTCGGCGTGGTCGGCTCCACCCTGTTCGGCACCACCTCGACCACCACCTCCACCGGTGCCGTGAACTCGATGCACGATTCGCTCACCGCTCACGGTGGCCTGATGACGCTGATCAACATGCAACTCGGTGAGGTTGCTCCCGGCGGTGTGGGCTCCGGCCTGTACGGCATGCTGATCCTCGCGGTGCTGACCGTGTTCATCGGCGGCCTCATGATCGGGCGCACCCCCGAATACATGGGTAAGCGCATCGGTCCGCGCGAAATGAAGCTTGCCACCCTGTTCATCCTGGTCATGCCGATTACGGTGCTGGCCGGTGTGGCTGCCTCCTTCGGGATTCCCGCGATTCGCGAGATCACCGAAGCCTCCCTGAACAACCCCGATGGGCACGGGCTCTCCGAGGTGCTATACGCCTACACCTCCGGCGCCAATAACAACGGTTCCGCCTTCGCCGGTTTCAACGCGGCCCCGCCGTGGTTCGCCATCACCATTGGCCTGGCCATGGCCTGCGGACGTTTCCTGCCGATCATCTTCGCCCTCGCCCTGGCTGGCTCCCTGGCCAAGCAGAAGCGTCTGCCGGAGGGCCCCGGCACCCTGCCCACGCATGGCGTGCAGTTCGTGCTGCTGCTCAGCGGCGTGACCGTGCTCGTCTCCCTGCTGACCTTCCTCCCGGTGCTCGCACTCGGGCCCATCGCTGAAGGACTTCTCTGATGACCACCACTGACACCTCGACCATCTCAACGATCGAGAACTCCGTGCAGGAGCAGCACGGGCGGCGCCCCCACTCTCCCCGCGGCTCCTCCCTCAGCCCCCGCAAACTTCTCGAAGCGCTCCCCCAGGCGCTCAAGAAACTCGACCCGCGGCATATGGTGCGTCGGCCGGTCATGTTCATTGTCGAGATCGGGGCGGCGTTCCTGACCCTCACCTGGATCGTGGAACTCGCCTCCGGCGGCCCCGAGCAGGCCGCCACCGGACCCGTCCCGGCCTCCTTCACCCCACTGCTGGCGCTCTTGCTGTGGGCCACCGCGATCTTCGCGAACCTGGCCGAGGCTGTTGCTGAAGGGCGCGGTAAAGCCCAGGCCGACGCGCTGCGCGCCACCCGCACCAGCACCTGGGCGCAGCGGGTGGTGTCCTGGGATGAACGCGGTGACGCCGCCGCCGAGCAGGCCGACGTGCAGCGTGTCAGCGCTGCGGAGCTGCGTATCGGCGACGTGGTCGTGGTCGAAGCGGGCGAGGTCATCCCCGGGGACGGCGATGTGGTGCACGGTGTGGCCAGCGTCGATGAATCCGCGATCACCGGCGAATCCGCCCCTGTGGTGCGGGAAGCCGGCGGTGACCGCAGCGCCGTCACGGGCGGCACCCGCGTGGTCTCCGACCGGATCGTCGTGAAGATTACCTCCGAGCCGGGTGACACCTTTGTGGACCGCATGATCGCCCTGGTCGAGGGTTCTCAGCGGCAGCGCACCCCGAATGAGATCGCCCTGGAGATTCTGCTGGCGGGTCTGACCATCGTCTTCCTCGTGGTCTGCATGACCCTGAAGGCACCCGCCACCTTCCTCAGCGCCGCCCCGTCGAACACCGTGCTGGTGGCCCTGCTGGTCTGCCTGATCCCCACCACTATCGGGGCGCTTGTCTCCGCGATCGGTATCGCCGGGATGGACCGTCTGGTGCAGCACAATGTGCTGGCCACCTCGGGTCGTGCCGTGGAAGCCGCCGGTGACGTGGACACCCTGCTGCTGGATAAGACCGGCACGATCACATACGGGAACCGTTTTGCCTCCGAGTTCACCCCGGTGGAAGGCGTGACCGCCCAGCAGGTGCGCGATGCCGCGGTGCTGTCCTCCCTGGCCGACACCACCCCCGAAGGCCGCTCCATCGTGGACCTCGGGCGCCGCCAGGGCGCCGATATCCACCATGTGGAGGGCGAAGAGATCCCCTTCTCGGCCCGCACCCGCATGTCCGGCATTGATCTGCCCGACGGAACCAAGGTGCGCAAGGGCGCGGCAAGCTCCGTGCTGGCCTGGGTTGAAGAGGCCGGCACCCTCCCGCGGAACCTGCACGCCCAGGTGCAGGAGCAGGTCGATGCGATCTCCTCCGTGGGCGGCACCGCCCTCGTGATCGCCATCCAGGACCGTGACGGCACCCGCCCGCTCGGCACCATCCACCTCAAGGATGTGGTCAAGGAAGGCCTGGTGGAGCGCTTCGCGCAGCTGCGCCGCATGGGCATCCGCACCGTCATGATCACCGGAGACAACCCCGTGACCGCCCGCGTGATCGCCGCCGAAGCCGGCGTGGATGATGTGCTGGCCGAAGCCACCCCGGAGGACAAGCTCGCCCTGATCCGTAAGGAGCAGGAGGGTGGCCGCCTGGTGGCCATGACCGGTGACGGCACGAATGACGCCCCGGCCTTGGCTCAGTCCGATGTGGGCGTGGCGATGAACACCGGCACCTCGGCGGCCAAGGAAGCCGCCAACATGGTGGACCTCGACTCAGACCCCACCAAGCTGATCGACATTGTCGCGATCGGTAAGCAGCTGCTCATCACCCGCGGTTCGCTGACCACCTTCTCGATCGCCAATGACGTGGCCAAGTACTTCGCGATCATCCCGGCCATGTTCGCGGCGGTGCTGCCGGGCCTGGAGGTGCTGAACATCATGCAGCTGAGCTCCGCCTCCTCCGCGATCCTCTCGGCGGTCATCTTCAACGCCTTCGTGATCCTCGCGCTGATCCCGCTGGCTCTGAAGGGTGTCCCCTACCGTCCGGGGCCGGCTTCCCAGCTGCTCACCCGCAATCTGCTGATCTACGGGGTCGGTGGCCTGATCGCTCCGTTTATCGGGATCAAGCTGATCGACATGCTCGTCTCGCTTCTGCCCGGCTACTGAGCCGCTGCCCCGTTACGAAAGGACCATTCACCATGAACGATCTGCTGCGCCCGCTGCGCGCCGCCGTCGTGAGCGTCGTCGGACTGACCGTCATCTGCGGTGTGCTCTACCCGGCTCTCGTCCTCGGTATCGGCACCGTTGCGGCTCCCCACCAGGCCAACGGTTCCCTCATCACCCATAACGGCACCGTGATCGGCTCGTCCCTGCTGGGGCAGTCCTTCACCGATGCCGAGGGGAAGGCACTCCCGCAGTACCTGCAGGGCCGTCCCTCCGCGGCCGGGGACGCCGGTTACGACGGCGCCTCCTCCTCGGGCACCAACTACGGCCCCGAGAATGAGGATCTGATCGCTTCGATCCGGGAACTCAAAGCCGAGATCGCACAGCGTGAGGGCGTCGCCGAGGACCAGATCCCGCCCGATGCGGTGACCTCGTCCTCCTCGGGCCTGGACCCGCATATCTCCATGGCCTACGCCGAGATCCAGGTGCCGCGCCTGGCCAAGGAGCGCGGGATCTCCGAGGACGAGGTGCGCGCCATCATCGCCCAGCACACCACGGGCCGCGCAGCCGGCCTGATCGGCGAGGAGCGGGTGGACGTGCTCGCGGTCAACATGGCGCTGGATAGCCGCAAGGCGTGAGAATCCTTCCCATGCATCACCATCGCATCACCGGGGCGGCCCCGGGCAGGAGTCGGTCATGAAACGTGGACGGCTACGTGTCCTGCTCGGGGCCGCCCCCGGCGTCGGCAAGACCTACCAGATGCTCGAAGAGGGCAAGAATCTGGCCGAGGACGGCGCCGATGTGGTCATCGGTCTGGTCGAAACCCACGGGCGGCGCGGCACCGCCTCCCGCCTGGAGGGGCTGGAGATCGTGCCGCGCTGCACGGTTCGGCAGGGCACCCTGGAACTGACCGAAATGGACTTGGATGCGGTGCTCGCCCGGGCCCCGCAGATCGCCCTCGTCGATGAGCTCGCGCACACCAATCCCCCGGGGATGCGGAACGCAAAACGCTGGGAGGATGTCGAAGAACTCCTCGCCGCGGGAATCGACGTGATCAGCACGGTCAATGTGCAGCACATTGAATCCCTCAACGATGTGGTCCGGGAGATCACCGGGATTACGCAGCGCGAAACCGTGCCCGATGAGGTGCTGCGTCGCGCCGACAGCATCGAAGTGATCGACCTGGAACCCGACTCGTTGCGGGATCGTCTCGCCGCCGGGCACGTCTACCCCGCCGAACGGATCGACGCGGCCCTGTCGAACTACTTCCGGCTCGGGAACCTCACGGCGCTGCGGGAAATGGCGCTGCTGTGGGTGGCCGAGGGCGTCGAATCCGCCCTGGACCGCTACCGCGCCGAACACAACATCACCGGCACCTGGGAGGCGCGCGAACGCATCGTCGTCGCCCTCACCGGCGGACCCGAGGGCGAAACCCTGCTGCGTCGCGGGGCGCGGATCGCATCCCGATCCGTCGGCGGAACCATCATCGCGGTGCATGTGACCCGGCCCGACGGGCTGGTTCCCGTGGACGCCGCGGCCCTGCAACGCCAACGCACCCTCACCGCCCAACTCGGCGGCACCTTCCACCAGATCGTCGATGAGGACGTTCCCGGGGCTCTGATCGAGTTCGCGCGCGGAGTGAACGCCACCCAGCTCGTCATCGGCGCCTCCCGCCGCAGCGTCTGGCGGCATCTGCTGGGCGGATCGGTCGCGCAGGCGATCATCCGCAGCAGCGGCAGTATCGACGTTCACATCGTCTCGACGCCCACGCAGAAAACCGCGTGGCGTCTGCCCTCCCCGCGCGGCGGGATCACCCGGCAGCGGCGCTGGCTCGCCGCCGCCATCGGGGTGCTGCTGTTACCCCTGATCTCCCTGGTCATGGTCTCGAACTCGACCGAGGAATCCTTCGGCACCACGGTTTTGATCTACCAGCTGCTGGTCATCGTCACCGCCATGATTGGCGGGGCCTGGCCGGCCATCCCGGTTGCTCTCGCCTCCGGGCTCCTGCTGGACTTCCTCTTCATCGAGCCGCTGCACCGGGTCACCATCGCCGATCCGCACCATTTCGCAGCCCTGCTTCTGTACGTTCTGAACGCCACCCTGGTGAGCGTGGTCGTGGATCGACTCGCCCGCACCGTGCGCGATGCACGCCGCCGCGCCGCCGAAGCAGATCTGCTCAGCTCGGTGGCCGCCGCCATGATGCGCTCGGACCAGCCGGTGCAGGAGGTGCTCGAACGCATCCGTGAAGCCTTCGACCGTAGCCAGGTGGGGTTGTATGGCCCGAACGGCGAAATCGCCTGCGTGCGCGCCCCCTCCTCCGGGGAGGAGCCGACGGGGTTGGACACGCACCGCGAGGAACGCTCCGAGCGGATCACCGTCGGCGATCGCGCCTGGATGGTGCTGGTCGGAGAACCGCTCAGCGGCTCCGATACCCGCCTGCTCAGTGCGATCGCCGACCTTCTCGAGGTGGAGCTCAACCGCGAGGACCTCGGAGAAACCGCCCAGGCGATGGCACCGATCGCGGAGGCAGACAAGGTGCGTCGCGCCCTGCTCGCCGCCGTCGGGCATGACTTCCGACGCCCCCTCGCCGCCGCCACCACCGCGGTGAGCGGCCTCCGCGACCCGCGGATCACCGCCCCCGAGGACCGCGCAGAACTCTTGGATGCGGTGGATGATTCCCTGCAGTCCCTCACGGATCTCGTGACGAATCTGCTGGATGTGTCGCGGCTGCAGTCCGGGGCGATGGCGGTGCACCTGCAGGATGTTGATGTGGACGAGGTCATCGTGCGCGCCCTGGACGAAACCGGCTGCGGCCCCGACCAGGTGGAACTCGTGCTCGAAGCAGACCTCCCCCGCTGCCAGGCCGATCCGGCCCTGCTGCAGCGGATCCTCGTGAACCTGCTCGGCAACACACAGCGACACGCCCAGGGCGCCCCCGTCGTGCTCTCCACCTCCCACGCCGCCGGGCAGGTGCAGATACGGGTGGTCGATCGCGGCCCCGGCATCGCCCCCGGAGAGCGGGAACGAGTGTTCCGCGCCTTCCAGCGCACCGACGACACCGACAACACCACCGGCCTCGGGCTCGGCCTCTCGGTGTGCCGCGGCTTTGCCGAAGGCATCGGCGGCACCCTGGAGGCGGAGGAAACTCCCGGCGGAGGGCTCACAATGGTGGTGACCCTGCCCGCCGCCGAGGAGAAGGAGGCCGACGCCTCGTGAAGATCCTGGTCGCCGATGACGACCCGCAGTTCCTGCGCGCCCTGTCAATCACCCTGCACGCCTACGGCTATGAGGTGATCACCGCGCCCGACGGGGCGGTGGCGGTGCGGCTGGCTGCCGAAGAACACCCTGATCTAATCGTGGTGGACCTCGGGATGCCCCGCCTAACCGGCTACTCCGTGATCGAGGCGGTGCGCGGCTGGACCGAGACCCCGATCCTGGTGGTCTCCGGCCGCACCGAATCCGCCGACACCGTGAAAGCGCTGGACCTCGGGGCTGATGACTATGTGACCAAGCCCTTCCGCACCGATGAACTGCTGGCCCGGGTGCGCGCTCTCCTGCGCCGCACCCGCACCGAGCAGGTCGAGGACGAGGCCGAGGTGATGC
Organism: Actinomycetes bacterium; assembly: GCA_023389045.1. Lineage (GTDB taxonomy): Bacteria > Actinomycetota > Actinomycetes > Actinomycetales > Dermabacteraceae > Brachybacterium. The sequence goes on along the minus strand of JAEWEZ010000071.1, from coordinate 334 downwards.
TGGGGCAGAACCGGATCAGTCTCGCAGCCAAGCAGGTGGTGGATGCCGAGGGGAAAATCGTGCGCCTCACCCCCACCGAATGGAAGGTGCTGGAACTTCTCGTGCGCAATCCGGGACGTCTGGTCTCCCGCGAACAGATCCTTGAGCGTGTCTGGGGGCCGCACCACACCGGTGATAGCGGCTACCTGCGCCTATACCTCTCGCAGCTGCGGCGGAAACTCGAAACAGATCCGGCGCAGCCGCAGCATCTGATCACGGAAGCGGGAATGGGCTACCGCTTCGTGCCCTGAGATCTGTTCTGATCGGCCGTGGGGGCCGCCGGCGGCCCGGGGCG
>JAEWEZ010000098.1 GCA_023389045.1 Actinomycetes bacterium | reverse complement strand
CATCTCTACCTACCTCGTGGCGCTGATCGCCGGTAACTACCAGGGCGGCGACGGCGAAATCACCACCCGCGACGGGCGCACCATCCCGATGGGCGTCTACGCCCGCCACAGCCTGAGCGAGCACGTGGATGCACAGAACGTGATCGACGTGACCAAGGCCGGCATCGACTTCTACGAGGAAGCCTTCGACTGCGACTTCCCCTTCCGCAAGTACGACCAGGTGTTCGTGCCCGAATACAACATGGGCGCGATGGAGAATCCCGGCGCGATCACCTACGTGGAGCGTTACGTCTTCCGTTCCGAGGTGTCCGACGCGATCCGCGAGCGCCGCGACCTCACGATCCTGCACGAACTCGCGCATATGTGGTTCGGCGACCTCGTGACCATGCGCTGGTGGGATGACCTCTGGCTGAACGAGTCCTTCGCCGAGTACGCCTCCACCCTGGCCTCCGCCGAGGCGACCCGCTGGACCGATGCCTGGGTCACCTTCGCCTCCTCCGAGAAGGCCTGGGCCTACCGTCAGGACCAGCTGCCCTCGACCCACCCGATCGTCGCCGACATGGTCGACTTCGACGCCGTGGAAACCAACTTCGACGGCATCACCTACGCCAAGGGTGCCTCCGTGCTGCGCCAGCTCGTGGCCTACGTGGGCAAGGAGCACTTCTTCGACGGCCTGCGCTCCTACTTCCGCAAGCATGCCTGGGGCAATACGGAACTGACCGATCTGCTCGTTGAGCTCGAAGCCACCAGCGGCCGCGACCTCAAGACCTGGTCGGCACAGTGGCTGGAGACCGCGGGCGTGAACCTGCTGCGCCCCGAGGTGGAGCGCGACGCCGAGGGTGTCGTGACCCGTTTTGCGATCCGCCAGGAAGCCGCCGAGGAGCACCCCACCCTGCGCCCGCACCGCCTGCGCGTGGGCGGCTACAGCCTGCAGGACGGCCGTCTCGTGCGCACCGAACAGGTCGAACTCGACGTGGACGGCCCGCTCACCGAGATCCCGCAGCTGGTCGGCAAGCGCGCCGACCTGTGGCTGGTCAATGACGATGACCTCGCCTACGCCAAGATCCGCCTGGATGACGCCTCCCTCGCGGTGGCGATGGAGCATCTGCGCGATATGGATGACGCCCTGGGCCGCGCCCTGATCTGGTCGGCCGCCTGGGATATGACCCGCGACGCCGAGATGCCCTCCGGGCGTTTCCAGAAGCTGGTCCTCGCCAATATCACCGCCGAGGACTCCTCCTCCGTGGTGCGCACCCTGCTCGGGCAGCTCGAAACCGTGGCCGGCCCCTACGCCGCGCCGCAGCGCCGCGCCGAGCGCAGCGCGAGCGCCGCCTCGGCCCTGTGGGAGCTGGCCTCCTCGGCCCCGGCCGGTTCGGATTCGCAGTTCCAGTTCGTGGAGGCCTTCACGCATCTGGCCTGCACCGATTCCCATCGGGAGATCCTGAAGGGTCTGTTCGACGGGTCGGTGCAGCTGCCGGGCCGTGAGATCGACACCGATCTGCGCTGGTCGCTCGTGATCGCCCTGGCAGCGCTGGGTGGGATCGACGAGGCAGGGATCGACGAGGTGCTGGCGGCCGACGACACCCAGTCGGGCCGTAAGAGCGCCCTGACCGCGAAGGCTGCCCTGCCCACCCCGGAGGCGAAGGAGAAAGCCTGGAAGAGCACCATCGAGGAGGACACCCTGGCCAATGAGTCGGTGACCTCTGTGGTGCTGGGCTTTAACCGGGTGATCGACCCGGCACTGATTGCCCCGTACCAGTCACGCTACTTCGAGGTGATTTCCTCGCTGTGGACCTCCCGCTCCAATGAGATCGCCAACCGTCTGATCCAGGGCTACTTCCCCGGATCCCATGCGGATCAGTCGGTGCTCGAGCGCTCCGATGACTGGCTGGAAGCACATGAGGATGCGCCGCTCGGCCTGCGCCGCCCGATCATTGAGGGCCGCGATGGCGTGGATCGTCAGCTGCGTGTGCAGGAGGCCGATGTCGAGGCCTGATCCTTGCGTCTGTTCTTGATCTGCGCTCCCCGATGCGCAGATCATCCCCGCAGACCCTCAGCCCGTTTTCTCGCAGATTCGGCTGGGGGTCTGCGTCTCTTTCCTGAGAGGGCGCGACCGTGATCCCTCTCGCATCAAGCGGCCCCGTTTCGGGCGGCATCCAGCACATATGGAGCCACTTCGGAAGCAGGGCCGTTATCGTCGTGCACATGCTGGACGCACTTCCCTTTGACGACATCCGCTCAGCCCCCACCACCACCGAGGAAGCCCTCTCCCTGATGGATTCCCTGTGGGCCTGGCTGCTGGGCAGCGGCATCCGGATCGTGGTGATCCTGCTGGTCGCGACGATTGCCAGCGCCCTGGTGAACTGGCTCGTGCGACGCTTCGTACGCACCATGATTGGTTCCTCGGCGGCGCTTTCCTCCGTCACCGGGGCCGTGGTGCGGCGTGATCAGCGCGCTGCCAAAGCCGCGCAGGCACGCCGCAATCAACGCGCCGAGACCCTCTCGAATGTGGCCCGCAATGTGGCACGCATGGTGATCTGGGCGGTTGCCCTGGTCATGATCCTTGCCGAGGTAGGGGTCAATATCGCCCCCGTTATCGCCTCCCTGGGCGTGATCGGCCTGGCCGCCGGTATCGGCGCGCAGACCATCATCAAAGACTTCGTGGCCGGTGTGGTCATGCTCTTTGAGGACATCCTGGCGGTGGGTGATTTCGTCGATCTCGAATACGCCACCGGCACTGTCGAGGAGATCAACCTGCGCGTCACCCAGGTGCGTGACATCAGCGGCGTGCTGTGGACGGTGCGCAATGGCGAAATCATCCGCGTGGGCAACTTCTCGCGCGGTTTCGCCACCGCCCTGGTCACCTTGGATATTGACCCGGCTGCCGACAATGACAAGGTGACCACCGTGCTCACCCAGGTGGGCGAGGAGTTCGCGCAGAGCTCTGAGATGAAGGATCTTCTGCACGGCCCGGTGGAGGTCAGCGGCATTCTCAGCGTGGATGGCGCCCGCTACCGGCGGCGCTTGACCGCGAAGGTGGCACCGGGTGAGCAGTGGACGGTGGAGCAGGAGCTGCGCCGCTGCGTACGCGAGGCCTTCGATCGTGAGCAGATCGGTTTCGCTCTGCCGCGTTTCAGTGAGACGCAGAAGTGATCCCGTGATGGGATACAGCAACCTCCGCATCCACTCCCGGCCCTGAGGATTCCACGATGACCATTCCCCTGCACCGCTCCAGTGGCGGGCGTGAGACCCCGCAGCAGACCCCGTATGAGGCCTTCGGCGGACACGACATGTTCGTGCGTCTGGTGGACCTTTTCTATGAGGGGGTTGCGGAGGATCCGCTGCTGCGCCCCATGTACCCCGAGGAGGACCTCACCGGGGCGAAGGAGCGTCTGCGGATGTTCCTGGAGCAGTACTGGGGCGGCCCGAAAGAGTACAGCGCTCAGCGCGGGCATCCGCGGCTGCGGATGCGGCACGCTCCCTTCCCGGTCTCACCGAGCGCGCGGGACGCCTGGCTGCGACACATGCGGGCCGCGATCGACGCCCTGGAACTCCCGCCCCTGCAGACGGAAATGATGCGGGACTACATGGACCGTGCCGCACACTCCCTGGTCAATACGCATGACGGTGGGGAGGCTCCGCTCGCGGGGCAGCGGATGCCCGATCGGATGCAGTAAACAGCGATTGCCTGAAACAGCCGCTGCAGTCAGCAGCTGACGCCGCACCCCACCACGGCTGTGACGGCGTGCTGACGGCAGCAACCGTCTGATCACGCGCTGCCCGGGCAGAAGCGGGACAGCAGAAGCCGCCGGGGACCCTGCTCGGCCTCAGTCGCGGAAGGTCAGCGGATCCATCCGGAAGGCTTCCAGCTGCTCGCGAGCATCCTGCGGCAGCCGGATCGCCTGCCCCGTCTGCGCATCCACGGTGACCAGCACGGTTCGGGCGATCGCGTAGGGCTGCTCCCCTTCGGGGTCATCGCCGGTAAGCACCAGGTAGTCCAGGGTGAGGCTCGCCCCGCCCAGACGCGAAATCCCGAGCCGCACGATCACCCCGTCGAGGCGATGCCCCAGTTGCCGGCGATACTCGACGCGGTTCGAGCCGACCACGGTGTGGATTCCATGCCCGGGCGCGAAGGCTTCCAGTGCCGTCGGGTAGACGGGGGCGCCGAGCGCTTCCTGCTGGGCATCGGGGCGCCAGAAGGCGCGAATACGAGCCTCTTCCAGCAGACGCAGCATGGTCGCGTTATTGACGTGGCCGTAGCCGTCCACATCGCTCCAACGCACGGGCACAGGAATGTCGAGATGAGCCATGCCCCCATTCTCTACCCTGCTGTGCTCCCCTGCCCTTACCCCGTCGTGCTCCTACCCCGACCGCTCTGCCCCGTCGTGCTCCCACTTCGGGCACCCCTGCACCGACCCCTCCCCCTCAGTAGCATGGCCGCATCAGCCC
>JAEWEZ010000088.1 GCA_023389045.1 Actinomycetes bacterium | reverse complement strand
ATGTACCCCGAGTACGCGCGCGACACCTTCACCACCTTCCTCTCTCAGGAGCGCGGCCCCGCCCCAGACTTCACCCTCGATGCCGCCACCGTCTGTGCAGCGATCGAACGGCACCGCCCTGAGATCGTGCTCCTGACAAGCCCCAATAACCCCACCGGAACGGCTCTTTCGCTGGAGGTGGTCACTGCCGCGGCCACCGCTCTCCAGGCGCACCGCGGGCTACTGATCGTGGATGAGGCGTATGCAGAGTTTCGCCGTGATGGGGTGCCGAGCGCGCTGAGCGTGCTCGATGCACACCCCAATCTGGTGGTTACGCGCACCATGTCCAAGGCCTTCGCGGCCGCCGGGCTCCGCCTCGGCTACCTGGTGGCGCATCCCGCCCTGGTCGATGCCGTACGGATCGTGCGCCTTCCCTACCATCTCTCGGCCGTGACCCAGGCGGTGGCCCGCACCGCCCTCGCCCACCGCAGCGAACTGCTCGGGCGCGTGGCCGAGCTGCGCGCCACCCGTGATGCGCTCGCCGAGCACCTGCGCGGCCGCGGCCACGAGGTTGCTGCATCCGATGCCAACTTCGTGCTCATGCGTACCTTCCGTGACCGCCACGAGGTGTTCCAGACGCTGCTTGAGCGCGGGGTGCTCGTGCGTGAAGTGGGCCCCGAAGGCTGGCTTCGCGTCTCCGTCGGCACCCCAGAGGATGACGCCGCTTTCCGATCCGCCCTCGAGGAGGCAGACCCCCAATGAACAGCCCGATCGACAGCACCAGCCCCGTCGACAGCACCCATTCCACCGACGCGAGCGGCGCCGCGCCCCGTCGGCGCACCGCGACGATCTCCCGGACCACCCGCGAATCGAGCGTCGAAGTCACCCTCGATATCGACGGCACCGGCCAGTGCGATATCTCCACGAGCGTGCCGTTCTACGACCACATGCTTACCGCGCTCGGCACCCACGCTCGTTTCGACCTCACTGTGCGCGCCACCGGAGACACCCACATCGACGTGCACCACACCGTCGAAGACACCGCCATCGTGCTCGGCCAGTGCCTGCGTGAAGCCCTCGGGGATAAGAAGGGCATCACCCGCTTTGGTGACGCCATGGTGCCGCTCGACGAAGCCCTCGCCCAGGTGGTCGTGGATCTCTCCGGCCGCCCCTACTGCGTGCACACCGGGGAAAGCGAAGCGCAGGCCCTTCACCTGATCGGCGGGCACTTCACCGGCTCCCTCACCCGCCACGTGATGGAGTCCCTCGCCCACCACGCCCAGATTTGCCTGCACGTGCGGCTGCTGGATGGCCGCGACCCCCACCACATCGTTGAAGCCCAGTTCAAGGCACTGGCCCGGGCGCTCCGCCTGGCCTGCGCACCCGATCCGCGTGTGCTCGATGTGCCATCCACGAAGGGAGCCCTGTGAGCACCATCGACCCCCGCGACCCCGATCCGCGCGATCCCCGCGACGGCGATCCCCTCGACCCGCAGGGCGCGGCCGGGCAGGACCCCCGCGGCTCCGAAGACATCGACGCCGAGTTCGCCCGCATGATGCAGGGCCTCGACCTGGGCGGTGAACTCACCGCCGACGACGTGCTGAACGCGGCATCGGACGATGAGGAACCCTGCGTGGCCGTCGTCGCCACCAGCGTTGCCACCGCCAAAGCCCTCGCCGGTGCGATCCGCCTGGGGCGCGAAGCGCGCACTGATGGGATCGACGTGCCCGCCGCCACCCGCGTGCACGAAACCGAAACCGGCGCGATCGCTGTCGGCCCCCTCCCCGAGGTGCAGGCCCACGATCTCGCCGCAATCGTCTCCACCGCCCTGCAGCGTCACGGCCTGGTGCTGTTCTGGCGTCGCGGGGACCGCATGACCGCCACCCGCTACCAGAACGGGGAGCGTGGGCAGGACATTTCCCCGGCGATCGTGATCGGTGCGCTCGACGGGGTGATCGAGGAACTTCTGCTGGGTGCAACGAGCCTCGAAGAACTCGGGGAGGGCGTAGACCCGACCTCCATCACTCGCGCCCAGGCCCTGCAGTGGATCGCCTTCGGGCGGAAGCGCAAGAAGTGACCGCCGTGCCGAGCCCCGCACCGCACGTCGTGGTGCTCGATCATGGAAGCGGCAATGTGCGCTCTGTGGTGCGAGCCCTCGAAGCTGCCGGTGCCCAGGTGGAACTAACCTGCCAGCGCGAGGCCGCCCTCGCGGCCGACGGTCTCGTGGTGCCGGGAGTCGGCGCCTTTGAGGCGACGATGCAGCAGGTGAAAAGCGTTGGCGGCGACCGCCTGATCGAACAGCGCCTGGCCGGAGGCCGCCCCGTGCTCGGCATCTGCGTGGGCCTGCAAATCATGGTCGAGTACGGCACCGAACACGGCGTACGCACCCGCGGGCTCGGCCAGTGGCCCGGCGAAGTGACCCGGCTCGAGGCGCAGATCGTGCCGCATATGGGCTGGAACACCGTGCAGGTGCCGACGGGGAGCCGCCTCTTTGAGGGGATTGCCGAGGAACGTTTCTACTTCGTGCACTCCTATGCGATCCGCGAATGGGTCATGGAACCGATCGGTGCGCTCACCCCGCCGCTTGTGACCTGGGCTGAGCATGACGGGGACCGCTTCGTGGCCGCCGTGGAAAACGGCGCCCTCATGGCCACCCAGTTCCACCCCGAAAAATCGGGGGAGGCGGGAGCACGTCTGCTGCGCAACTGGCTTGGCACCCTGCCCGTCCGGCAGGTGAACGGAGCCGGCGCATGATCCTCGCCTTCGTGATGCTGTTTGCCGGCGGGATGCTCGCCGGGGGTGCATGGTCTTTCTACCGCTCCCAGCGCCCCTGGTGGATGATCCTGCTCCTCGCTCTCGCGGCGCTGGCCTGCATCGGCGTTTCCTACTGGCGGATCCGCTGGGGCGGCTAAGCCCCCGTCGGACCCTTCAGACCACCACCGCACGCCCCTCGGAGGACCCCATGACCACCACTCCCACCACCCCCGCCCTCGAACTGCTGCCCGCCGTGGATGTGCAGGACGGGCAGGCTGTCCGCCTCGTCCAGGGCGAAGCCGGATCCGAAACCGCCTACGGGGCGCCGCTCGAGGCGGCACTCACCTTCCAGCGCGGCGGCGCCCAGTTGTTGCACCTCGTGGACCTCGATGCCGCTTTCGGCCGCGGCTCCAATGCCGCACTCCTCGCTGAAGTGGTGGCCGCCGTGGATATGCAGGTGGAACTCTCCGGCGGGATCCGCGACGACGACTCCCTCGCCGCCGCCCTGGCCACCGGCTGTCGCCGCGTGAACCTCGGCACCGCCGCCCTGGAGAACCCCGAATGGACCGCCGAGGTGATCGCTGAACACGGCGACCGGATCGCGGTCGGCCTCGATGTGCGCGGGCGCACCCTCGCCGCCCGCGGCTGGACCCGTGACGGCGGCGACCTGTGGGAAACCCTGGAGCGTCTCGACGCTGCCGGCTGCGCCCGCTACGTGGTCACGGATGTGACCAAGGACGGCACCCTGCGCGGCCCGAACCTCGATCTCTTGCGCGAGGTGTGCTCCCGCACCGACGCCGCCGTGGTCGCCTCCGGTGGTGTATCGAGCCTCGATGACCTGGCCGCCCTGCGCTCCCTGGTGCCGCATGGCGTGGAGGGCGCGATCGTCGGCAAGGCCCTGTACGCGGGAGCCTTCACCCTCCCGGAGGCACTCGAGGTCGCGGGGCGTCCATGAGCAGCGATACCGCCGACGGACCCCACGCCCCGTCGGGAAAGGCCCCCGGCGCCCCATCGGCCAGTGATCCGCAGCAGGCACCGGTGGCGGGACCCGCGCAGGCAGCCCGTCGCGCCCTGCCCGCGCACTTTCTTGAGAAGTCACATCTGACCGACACCGCCGGAGTGCCATGGAAGGGACGCGACTACGCGCCGAGCCCCTACCCAGATGACCACGGCGAAACCCCACCGCAGCTCGACGCAGCCTGCGCCGCCCACGCCCGCGGCGACGACCCGCACCGCCGGGCGCTCGTCGCGGCACTGGCCACGAGCCGCGTGCTTGTGCCGATTATGGCCGTGCGCGCCGAAGAAACCATCAGCGCCCACGGCCTGACCTCGGATAACGGCGCCGATATGGCCATGGTGTCGATCCGCAGCCCGCAAGGCGAGGCAATCCTGCCGATCTTTTCGAGCGTGAAGGCACTCGCCGCCTGGAAACAGGAGGCACGGCCCGTGCCGGTGCCAGCCCCGCAGGCCGCACAGGCCGCCGTGCAGGAAGGCTGCACCAGCCTGCTCCTCGACCCCGGAAGCCGCGGTGAACGGGATGCCGGACTGCTCCTGCCGCGCTCGGTGCTGTGGGCCCTCGCCCAGGGCAGAGAATGGATCCCGCCCCACGAGGACGCGGAGCTGGCTGATGCGCTCACCGCGATCGCGGAGGACATCCCCCCACTGACCGCCCTGGTGGCACGCCCCGGCCTGCACCGCGAGGTTGATCTGCACGTGCACCTGGAGCCGGGCCTGGACGCCCAGGCGCTGCGCGCCACGGTTCAGCAGATCTCTACGCGCCTTGCCGCCGAACCCCTCGTGGCCGACAGGATTAGCTCGCTGCGTCTGGTCCTGGAGGGCTGAGCGTCCACGCGGACACCCCTGCCCCAGCGTCGCAGCCGACCCTGAACCATCGCGAGCGGCCCTGAGGGGCCGAGGAAGGAAACCCGTGGACGCCTATCGCAAGGTGCTCGCCACTCCCGGCGCGAAATCCGTGCTGCTGCTCGGCTTCCTGGCCCGCATTCCCTTCTCGACCCTCGGCCTGCTGCTGACCCTGCACTGCGTGATCGCCCTGGACCGCAGCTACATGGAGGCCGGGCTTATCGTCACCGCCTCCACGATCGGCACCGCAATCTCCTCCCCGTGGCGTGGCCGCCTCGTGGACCAAAAGGGCCTGCGACGCGCTATCGCCCCGTCTGTGGTGATCCAGCCGATTGCGCTGGTTGTTGCGGCCTATGCCAATTATCCGGGGCTCGTCCTTGCCGCCTTCGTGGGTGGCCTCTTTGGCATCCCCGTCTGGACGGTCGCTCGTACCAGCCTGTCGGTGGTGGTTCCAGCGGCTCTTCGTCGCAGTGCCTTCTCCCTCGACGCAGTCTTCACCGAGGTTGTGTTCATGGGCGGGCCGGCCGGTATCACGGTGGTCGCCATGGCGATCGGCACCCAGCCGACCCTGTTGATCGTGGCCGGGAGTGTTGTCGTTGCCGGCATCGGCCTCGTCATCGCGAACCCGCCCACCCGCTCTGACCAGGTGATCCTGCCGACGAAGCTGCCCCCGGCCCTCGCCGCGAGTGAGCAGGCCGCGCTGGTGCAGCAGGAGGGCTACACCGAGGCGCGCGTCGCCGAAGACCTCACCACCGGGCAGATCCCCGTCATCACCCTGGAGGACCCCTCGGCCCGCCGCGCCCTGCTCACCCTGGGTGGCGTGTCCGTGCTCATTGCGACGGCCGTGGGTAATGCCGCGATCATGGCCACCGATATGGCGATTGTGGCGGTGCTCGAAACCGCCGGCTTGCCAGGGCTTGTGGGCCTGGTCATGACCTCGTGGTGTGCCGGGTCCCTGGTGGGTGGTTTCGCCTACGGCGCGACCGAGCGTGCGATGGGCCCGCTGTGGGTGTTGCTCGTGCTCGGTGTGCTCACGGTGCCGGTGGCCTTTGCAAGCACCTTCGTGCCGCTTCTGATCACGATCTTCTTCGCGGGTCTCGCCCTCGCGCCCCTCATCACCTCGACCGGCGAGGCGATTTCGCAGCGCGTTCCCGAAGAGGTGCGCGGTGAGGCGATGGGTTGGCACGGCAGTTCCATGACGGTCGGTGCCGCCCTCGGCGCGCCTCTCTTTGGCACCGTGATCGACACCTGGGGTGCCGACTGGGGTGTGGGTTCCGCGGGGATGCTTGCCGTGCTGGTTGCGGTGGCGGGCCTGATTGCCATGAAGATCCGACGGGTGCAGGCCCGACGGCGGATGGCCCAGCGCCTCGCGGCCTGAGTTGCCGCGCAGAGGCTGTATCAGCGCACCCGGCCGGTCCACTTTTCCCCGGGGCCCTCGCCGGGCTCATCGGGGAAGGGGAGCGCCTCAGCGAAGGCGAGTTGCAGGGAACGCAGGCCATCGCGCAGGGAGCGTGCGTGATCGCCACCCACCTCGGGGGCAGCGGCCGTCACGAGACCGGCCAGCGCCGTGATGAGTTTCCGCGCCTCCGCGAGGTCCTGGTAATGCCCGGTGTCCTCATCCTCGGCAAGCCCCACCTTGACCGCCGCCGCGCTCATGAGATGCACGGTGGCGGTGGTGATGATCTCGACCGCGGTGACGTCGGCAATATCGCGGGTGGCCTCCAGCACCGTCGGATCCATCTGCTCACTGCCCATCTGCGCAGCCGTGGCGTCGGGGGTGGTGGCGTCAGCGGGGGTGGTCGAGGGCTGCTCGGTCATGGGAACTCCAGAGGAAACGGGGCGAAAGCCGGTGGGATGAGAGAGGGGCAGGAACGACACAGAAGGTGTGACGATCAGACGGGAAACAGACGAGGTCAAAGACGAGATAGAAGCAGACGGGGTGGAAGCAGACGGGACGGGGCCAGAGAGAAGAGATCCAGACGGGGCGCTTTATCCCTTCACGGGAAGCTCGACGGTGCCACCGCCCAGTAAGTCCATGCGGAGCTTGTCCATCTGCGCACCGATTGGGGCATCAAAAACATAGACGAAGGTCTTCGACCCCTTGCTCAGGAACCCGTCCGGAGGAATGTCCGTGTGCGCGCGCGTTGCATGCGCGTCGACCGGCACCTCGGTTCCGTCCTTGAGCACAAGGGTGGCGCGGCCCGGGGAGACATCGATCATCGCACCGGAGAGGGCCTCAACGGTAAAGGTCACCACGATGAATTCGCCCTTGGCCTGCATGCGGTTCGAGCCGCTGCCCACCGCTCGAATGCCCACCTCGATGGATGTCTGGGTGACCTTGGAGTGCTTGTTCTGGGTTGTCGAGGAGGGCGCCGAGGCTGTGGTAGTGCTCGAAGGCGTCGGGTCGCTCGATGAGGACAGAGCGCGCCATGCAAAGAAGCCGGCGGTGCCTGCCAGGATGAGTGCGAGGGTGGTCACCGCGGCAATCACCCCAATGATGATCGGGGTGCGTGAACGGCGCGGGGGTTCCGGGGTCGAGGCCGGGACAGGGGCGGGCCGATGTATGCGCTCTGCCTCCGGGGGCGCGGGCGGGAAACCTGCAGGCACCTCACGCAGCACAGCTCGCGGTGCCGTCCCCGCACGCATGGCGGTGTGCTCGGTATCGGAGGGCGCCGGAGCATCGTCGGGATGTGGCGTGCTGTCGGCGGCGGGGGAAAGGGCCGCGGGCTCCTCCCCGTAGGTGTATTCGTGGACCGCATCGTGCGCCTTCTCAGGCTCTGTCGGTTCCAGCGGGCTCGAGGACCCGGTTAGCTCCTGCTCTCGATCCACCTGTGCTCCTCGAATCTCCGCTCTGCAGTGCGGATGGACGACTGCTCTTCGGAAAGGGCGACGCACATCACCTGGATCGGCCGCCTGCCGGTGCTAGGATAGACGACCGGGACACGACGTCCCCTTGTCCAAGTGGAGAGCCCCTCCCACCTTCTGGCAACAGCCCGCGTCGGCGGAGCGACAGTCAGCGGGTCATGACTTTCCAAGCCACGCGCTTGGAGCGGTGCCATGGCGCCGCGCACCTCGGGGCCTCCGCTGCGGCGGAGGCCTTCGTCGTCCCAGTACGAACCGAGGTGAGGAGCCACCATCAGCGAACAGCGCATCAACGGTCAGATCAGGGTCCCCAAGGTCCTTCTGGTCGGTCCTAACGGCGAACAGGTCGGTGTGGTCCGTGTTGAGGACGCCCTGCGTCTGGCGTCCGAGGCGGATCTCGACCTGGTCGAGGTTGCGCCCGGCGCGAATCCGCCGGTCGCGCGCCTCATGGACTACGGCAAGTACAAGTACGAGGCCAATCTGAAGGCCCGTGAGGCCCGGAAGAACCAGTCGAACACGGTCCAGAAGGAAATCCGGATGGGCCTGAAGATTGACACCCACGATTACGAGACCAAGCGCCGCAATGTGGAGAAGTTCCTCTCCGGTGGTGACAAGGTCAAGGTCATCATCCGCTTCCGTGGCCGTGAGCAGTCTCGACCGGAGCAGGGCATCAAGCTTCTGGGCCGGCTCGCGGAAGACGTCGCGGAACTCGGTTTCGTCGAGGCACATCCGCGTCAGGACGGCCGCAACATGGTGATGGTCCTCGGGCCGCACAAGAAGAAGGCCCAGGCACGGGCCGAAGCGCGTAAGCGCAAGACCGACGCCGAGAAGGCCGCCCAGCGCGGCAAGGACACCGCCGCCGAATCTGGCAGCGAGTCCTGAGGAAGAACGAAGGAGAACAGGCACTATGCCCAAGAACAAGACCCACTCGGGCACCAAGAAGCGCGTCCGCGTGACCGGCTCGGGCAAGCTCATGCGGGAGAAGGCGAACGCTCGCCACCTCCTGGAGCACAAGTCCTCCACCCGTAAGCGCCGTCTGGGCTCGGACACCGATGTGGCCAAGGCAGACGTGAAGCGCATCAAGAAGCTCCTGGGCCGCTGAAGCCCCTTGGCGGGATCTGAGTTCCCGCACCCTTGAACTCGAACCAGCGAAGGAGAATCACGTGGCACGCGTGAAGCGGGCAGTCAATGCCCAGAAGAAGCGTCGGGAGATCCTCGAGCAGGCCAGCGGTTACCGCGGCCAGCGCTCGCGCCTGTACCGCAAGGCCAAGGAGCAGGTGCTCCACTCGGCCACCTACAACTACCGTGACCGCAAGGCCCGCAAGAGCGACTTCCGTCGCCTGTGGATCCAGCGCATCAACGCGGCGTCCCGCGCCAACGGCATGACCTACAACCGTTTCATCCAGGGCCTGAACCTGGCTGGCGTTGAGGTTGACCGCCGTATGCTCGCCGAGCTCGCCGTCAACGACGCCGCGGCTTTCGCCGCTCTCGTCGAGGTCGCGAAGAACGCCCTGCCCAAGGACGTCAACGCGCCGGCAGCCTGACATCGCGCAGCCTGACGCGATGACCGAGCGCCCGGATCAGACCCCGATCACGTCGCCCCGCTCCGAGCGGGTGCGCCGGATCGCGGCTCTGGCCGGGCGCTCGGCGCGTCGGAAGCAGGAACGCATCCGCGTCGAGGGCCCCCAGGCCGTCCGCTCCCTGCTCACCGAAGCACCCCATCTCGCACTCGATGTGTACCTCACCGAGCGTGCAAACGCCGACCACCCCGAGCTCGCTGAGCGCGCCCGCGCGGCAGCGATCCCGCTCCACCCGGTGAGCGAGGAGATCCTGCGCGCCATGCTCCGCGAGCAGAACGCTCCCGGCACCCTGGTCACCCCACAGGGCGTGGTCGCAATCGCGCGGTCCCCGCGCAGCCCTGAGCTAGATGGGCTCCTGCGAGAGGTAGGGGCCGACGGGGCACCGCTCAGCCTCCTTGTTCTCCATGAGGTGCGCGATCCCGGGAACGTCGGCACCCTGATCCGCACCGCGGATGCCGCTGGCACCGCCGGCGTGATTCTTACCCGCACCTGCGCTGATCCCTTTAGCCCGAAAGCGATCCGGGCAAGCGTCGGCAGTGTTTTCCACCTGCCGATCGTGCAGGATGCCGCGATCGAGGATGTCCTGCATAGCCTGGCCGAGCACGCGGTGACTGCCGCCGCAACCAGCGGCTATGCGCCCCACGATCTGTTCTCCACTGATCTGCCTGAGCGGATCGCATGGATCCTCGGCAATGAAGCACATGGCCTGGATGAGGCCACGCTGCAGGCCGCGCCGCTTGCCGTGCGGATCCCGCTGGCGGGCCGCGCCGAATCTTTGAACGTGCACACGGCAGCCACCGTCTGCCTCTTTGAAACCCTGCGTCGCCGGAGCGCCGCCTCATGAACGATGCTGCACCCGCCCCACGCAGCGCGCGCCTGACCTACCTGGTTGTTCCCGGTCTTCTCCTGCTCACCGTCGTGGCGGCACTGATCGGCATCCTCGCGACGGGGGCTGCTGCCCCCGCGCAGCTCGTCCCCGCCTCACCGCTGGTCACCTGGGGTATCCCGGTGCTCCGCAGCCTGCACCACCTCGGGCTGCTGCTCGCTATCGGCGCGGGCGGGACCGCTGTTTTGCTCCTGCCAGGGCCGTCGCGCCGTGAGGTGACCACCCTGGATCCGGTGCGTTTCCAGACGGTGCGGATCGGGGCAGCCGGCGCCCTGCTGTGGGCGCTCGCTTCCTTCGCTCTGGTGCCGATGTCTGGCTTGGAGGCGACGGGCGCTAACTCGAATCTCTCCGCCTGGAGTGTGGGAGTGGCGGGAGATCTCGGGCGCCTGCAACTCTCGGTGACTGTCGCCGCGCTCCTTGCCGCCGTCTTTATGGCCTGCGCCCGCTCCACGGTGCTCGCCTGCTGGGGCCTTGCCTTCGCCGGGATCGGGGTGGGGTTGCTTGGCCTGGCCGGGCATGCCGGTGCCAGCCTCGACCACACGAATGCCGTCAACGCCATGGCCCTGCACCTGGTGGCCGTCTCCGTCTGGTGCGGCGGGCTGCTCGTGATCGGGCTGATCTCGCCGCTCGTGGAGCGCGAGCGTCTTGCGGTGACCATCCGGCGTTTCTCCGCCTGGGCACTTGCCGCCGTGGTCGCCCTCGCGATCGGCGGCATCATCAGCGCCCAGATTCGTATCGGCAGTTGGCACGCCCTCGTCGAGACCCCGTACGGCCTGCTGGCGCTTGCTAAAGCGGCAGCCCTTGTGGTCCTGGCCGGGCTCGGTGCCGCGCAGCGTCGGCGCCTTGGAGATGCGCTGCGCTTCCGGCATCTCGCCGCCACCGAAGGCGTGATCATGGCGCTCGTGATTGGCGCCTCGATCGCGCTCGGGCGCACCGCCCCGCCGGTCCCGCAGGTCATCCCTGCCGAGGGCGATCTGCGCATGATCTCCCTCGTCGGCTTCCCGCCGCCGGCCGAGACCTTCACCGTCTCCTCGCTCTTCACCGATGTGGAGATGGACTGGGTCGCCTTCTTCCTCGCAATCGCGATGGCCGGGTTCTACCTCGCCGGTGTGGCGCGTATGCGCCGCCGCGGGGATAACTGGCCGCTCGTGCGCACGCTGCCGTGGCTTCTCGGCTGCCTCGCCTTCACCTGGGTGATGTGTGGTGGCGCGGCCGCCTGGGGCCGCTACCGCTTCGATGCGCACATGGTGCAGCACATGGCGATGATGATGATCGTGCCGCCGCTGTGGGTGCTGGGCGCGCCGGTCACGCTCCTCTCGCGGGCGATGCCGCCCCGGACCGACGGGTCCCGCGGGGTGCGGGAATGGGTACTTGCCGCCCTGCACTCGGGGTATGCGCGTTTCGTCTCCTCGCCGCCGCTGGCGGGTGTTTTCTTCGCGGGCTCGCTCGTCGTCTTCTATTTCACGCCGCTCTTTGAACTGGCGATGTACCACCATCTCGGGCATGTGCTGATGACGGTGCACTTCCTGCTCTCGGGCTATCTCTTCGCCTGGGTCATCATCGGCATCGACCCGTCGACCAAACCGATCAGCCCGGTGCTGAAGCTCATCACCCTGCTCGTGACCCTCACCTTCCACGCCTTCTTCGGGGTCGCGCTGGTCTCAGCTACCTGGCTGATTGCGGAGCGCTGGTACACCGACCTCGCCCTGTATTCAATGAAGCAGCTTGAGCACATTCAGCAGGTGGGCGGTTCCTTCATGTGGGCGGTCTCGGAAGTGCCGACGGTGCTCTACGCCCTCATTGCCGCGTACCTGTGGATGCGCTCGGAGGATCGACGGGCCAGGCAGTGGGACCGTAAGGCCGACCGTGATGGCGAGGCGGAGCTTCGCGCTTACAACGAGTACCTGGCGCGCTTGGAGTCGGGAGAGACTCCTCCTCAGCAATCCAGCTAAGACTCCCCGCGGCAACCCGGCTCACACGCGGAGGGGGCGGGCACCTGGAAAGGTGCCCGCCCCTTGCGCTTGCTCAGATCGTGAGGCGGTGACGCACTTCAGCTCGCCGAAGGAGGTGGTGGGAGCGGTATGATTGCGCTTCGGATCGGTGATCTCAACCTGGAAGACGAGGGCTTCCTTGAGCTCCAGATCGTAGGCGGTCGCGTTGTTCAGGTTCACGTGAAGTACCGGTCGTTGCCCGGCGAGCTGCAGGGGCCGGTCACGTGGTAGCGGACGTCGAGGTACGCCTTGGAGTTCGCCAGGGCAGGCGCAGCGACGGCCGCGAGAGCGGTCGGAGCGGCCCATGCAGCGCCACGCATGAGAGAGCGGCGAGGAACGCTGGTGCCGGAGGGCGTGGAGTTGGCGTGATCATTTTATGATGGGAGGCACTGCCCGTTGTGGGCGGCCTCAAGGCTGTGAACAGCGCTTTTGGTGCTGAGGTTGTGTAGATCGCCGGCAAAGGTCCTGATGAAGGCCCTCACCGTCACAGCCCATCCGCACCCTCACAGCCAATCCCCGCGTGCACCTTCCTTCTCTGCCCCGATCGTGGTGTCGGGCCCGTGCCCGGTGTGCACCACGGTCTCCTCGGGGAGTACGAAGAGGCGCTCACGAATCGACTCCTCGATGGTGTCCCGAGAGGAGAAGGAACGTCCGGTGGCGCCAGGGCCGCCCTCAAAGAGGGTATCGCCGCTAAAGAGAACACCGAGCTCTTCCACGTAGTAGCAGGTGGAGCCGGGGGAGTGGCCGGGGGTGTGGATCGCCTCGATCTCCACACCCGCCACGCTGAACATGTCCGAATCAGCCACGTCATCGTCCCAGGGCAGATCCCCGTGGGTGAGGGCCCAGACCTCGCGATCGGCCGGGTTCAGCAGTAGCGGCGCTTCCAAAGCAGCCGCGAGTTCCGGGGCAAAGCGCACATGGTCGTCATGCGCATGCGTGAGCAGGATGCCCACGCACTCGCGATCTCCGACGAGCTTCTGGACGGTCTCCACATCATGCGGGGCATCGAAGACAACGCAGGTCTCGTCATCGCCGAGCACCCACACGTTGTTGTCTACATCGAAGGTCTGCCCGTCCAGGCTGAAGGTGCCCGAGGTGACGGCGTGGTCAATGCGTGTACTCATCGCTGCACCACCGCCACGGTGCGCAGGGTGTCCCCGCCATGCAGGGAATCCAGGGCCGCATCCACACCGGCCAGATCCGTGCGGCCGGTGACGAAGCGTTCCAGCGGCAGTCGGCCCTGCAGGAACAGATCGGTGAGGTACGGGAAGTCCCGCTCGGGAAGGCAGTCGCCGTACCAGGAGGACTTCAGCGCCCCACCACGCCCGAACACATCCAGGAGCGGGAGTTTCAGTTCAGCCGACGGGTTCGGAACGCCCACCAGAACCACGCGCCCGGCAAGGTCGCGGGCGTAGAAAGCGGTCTCGTAGGTCTGGGGGATGCCGACCGCATCGACCACCACGTCGGCCCCAAAACCACCGGTGAGTTCCTGCACCTTCTCGGCAACCTCCTGCGGGGAGAGCCCCTTGGTGCACACCGTGTGGGTGGCGCCCAGGTCGCGGGCCGCCTCGAGCTTCTTCTCCTCGAGATCCAGGCCGATGATGGTCGTCGCGCCGGCGAGCTTCGCACCGGCAATGGCTGCGCAGCCCACACCGCCAAGCCCGATCACCGCCACGGATTCACCGCGCTGCACCTCACCGGTGTTGATAGCGGCACCGATACCGGCCATCACGCCGCAGCCGAGCAACCCAGCGACCTCGGCCGGAGCCTCATCGCTGACCTTCGTGCACTGCATTTCATGCACCAGGGTGCGTTCGATGAAAGCGCCGATGCCGAGGGCGGCCGTGAGTTCGGTGCCATCGGTGAGGGTCATGGGGCGGGAGGCATTGTGCGTATCGAAGCAGTAGCGGGGCAGGCCCTTGCGGCAGGCGCGGCACTGGCCGCACACGGCCCGCCAGTTCAACACGACATAGTCGCCAACGCTCACATGGGTCACGCCCTCGCCGATCTCCACCACGCGCCCGGCAGCCTCATGGCCGAGCAGGAAGGGGAAATCATCGGCAATATCGCCGTCACGGTAGGCAAGGTCGGTATGGCAGACGCCGCAGGCGTGGATCTCGACGACCACGTCATTGGCTCCAGGATCGGGAATCACCACGTCGACAAGCTCAGCCGGACGGCCGGCCTCGCGGGCGACAACTCCCTTCACGGTGGTGGACACGGATGGCCTCCTCGGGGGCGTGGGGCACGGATGGTCACGACACAAATGGTCACTGATAAGCCTAGCCCCGGCCCGTCGGCCCCCTCACTGTGACGCCCAGCGGACAGCGTGCCGAACCCCCATCCCGGGCTCCTAGAATGGACACGGCCCAATCCGCTCAACGAAAGCGATGCCCCGTGTCCCAGACGCCCCCCGCCGCGGGGACCCCCGAGATCACCGACGCGACCATCGGTGCGGCCGTGGAGGCCGCCCTGGCTGCCGTTGCCAACGCCAGCAGCACCGCGGAACTGAAGCAGGTGCGCATCGAGCACACCGGCGATTCGAGTGTGCTCGCGCAGGCGAATGCCGCGATCAAATCCCTGCCCAAGGATCAGCGCGCGAGCGTTGGCAAACTCGTGGGCCAGGGCAAAGGCCAGGTGCAAAAAGCCATCGGGCAAAAGCAGAAGGAACTGGCCGCGGCGGAGGAAGAACAGGCGCTGGCGACCGAAAAGGTCGACGTGACCCTGCCGGTGGACCGTCGGCCCCGCGGAGCCCGCCACCCGCTCGCCACCCTCGCCGACCGCCTGGAGGACCTCTTCGTCGGGCTCGGCTGGGAGATCGCCGAGGGGCCCGAGGTGGAAGCCGAATGGTTCAACTTCGACGCCCTCAACTTCGATGTGGACCACCCGGCCCGCCAAATGCAGGACACCTTCTATGTGGCCCCGGAAGGCTCCGGCCAGGTGCTGCGCACCCACACCTCCCCGGTGCAGGCCCGCTCCCTGCTCGAACGCGGGGTGCCGCTCTACATCGCCTGCCCCGGCACTACCTTCCGCACCGATGAACCCGACGCGACCCACTCCCCGGTCTTCCACCAGGTGGAGGGTCTTGCGATCGACGAGGGCCTGACCATGGCGGACCTCGTCGGCACCCTCGATGCGGTGGCGCGCACCCTCTTCGGAGAGGGTGTGGTGACGCGCCTGCGCCCCAGCTACTTCCCCTTCACCGAGCCGAGCGCCGAAATGGACTTCCGCTGTTTCTCCTGCCCCGCCCGCGGCGGCGTGGACTGCGAGGCCGATGCGGACTGCCGCGTCTGCGGTGGCACCGGGTGGATCGAAATGGGCGGCTGCGGCATGGTCAACCCGGCTGTGCTGCGCGCCTGCGGCGTGGACCCCGAGCGCTACCAGGGCTTCGCCTTCGGCCTCGGCATCGAACGCATCCTCATGCTGCGCAACGGCGTGACCGATATGCGGGACATCGCTGAAGGCGATATCCGCTTCTCCCAGCACTACGGAACGGAGATCTGACATGCCCCGCATCCCCCTGTCTTGGCTCGCCGAGCACGTCCAGCTGCGCGAGGGCGCCGATGCCACCTCCGTGGCAGCTGACCTCGTCTCCGTCGGGCTGGAAGAAGAAGCCATCCACGGCGCCCAGGTGACCGGCCCACTCGTCGTCGGGCGCGTTCTCGACCTGGTCAAGGAACCACAGAAGAACGGCAAGACCATCAACTGGTGCCGTGTCGATGTAGGGCCTGACCACAATGAGGAGAAGGACAACCCCAAGGACCCGCAGCCCGGTGAGGAACGCCCGAGCCGCGGCATTATCTGCGGAGCGCACAACTTCGTGCCCGGCGATCTCGTGGTCGTCTCCCTGCCCGGCACGGTGCTGCCCGGGGACTTCGCTATCGCGGCCCGCAAAACCTACGGGCATATTTCCGACGGCATGATCTGCTCCGGCGATGAGCTCGGGCTCGGCCCGGACCCCGACGGGGAAGACGGGATTATCGTGCTGGGCCGCGGGCACGCCCGCGGCCTTGAGGCTGAACCGGGCGATGACGCGATTGCGCTGCTTGGTCTGGGAGAGGAAACCGTCGAGATCAATGTGACGCCCGACCGCGGCTACTGCTTCTCGATGCGTGGCGTGGCCCGCGAATACGCCCATGCCACCGGGCAGGCCTTCACCGATCCGGCCGGCACCGTGCAGGCACCCACCGGCACCCGCGGCGGTGTGCCCGTGCAGATCCGCGATGAGGCACCGATCCGGGGCGGCGCCGGCTGCACCCGCTTCGTGACCATGGAAGTGCGCGGCGTGGACCCGACCGCGCCGAGCCCCCGCTGGATGCAGCGCCGGCTGACCCTCGCCGGAATGCGCCCGATCTCCCTGATCGTGGACGTCACCAACTACGTGATGCTGGACCTCGGCCAGCCGCTGCACGCCTACGACTCGCATCAGGTGGTCGGCCCGATCATCGTGCGCCGTGCCCGCGCCGGCGAAAAACTGACCACCCTCGACGATGTGGAACGCACCCTCCACCCGGAGGACCTGCTCATCACCGACTGCGGCGGCCCCGACGGCGACCGTGTGCTCGGGATCGCCGGCGTGATGGGCGGCGCCGAGACCGAGGTCAGCGAGAACACCGTGAACGTGATCCTGGAGGCCGCTACCTTCCAGACCCACACGGTGGCCCGCTCCGCCCGCCGCCACCGCCTCTCCTCCGAGGCGGCCAAGCGTTTCGAACGCGGCGTGGATCCCGAGCTGCCGCTGATCGCTGCGCAGCGCGCCGCCGAACTGATCGTCGAATACGGTGGCGGCGAGATCGACCACCGTGTGACCGATGAGGGTGAAGCCCCGCAGCCCGTGACCATCGAGCTTCCGCTCGGCTACGCGGAGCGCATCGTGGGTGTTCCGTACACCCGTGAGCAGGTGGTTGGCTCCCTCGAGATGATCGGCTGCCAGGTGCAGGATGCCGCTGGGGAAGGGGCCGACGGGGAAGGGGCCGACGGGGAACCGCTGCTGGCCGTGACCGTCCCCTCTTGGCGCCCTGATCTGCGTATCCGTGAGGATCTCGTCGAAGAAGTCGCCCGCCTCGTCGGCTACGACCAGATTCCCTCCCGTCTGCCCCGCCCGGCCGGCGGCCGCGGCCTGACCCGCGCTCAGCGGGCCCGCCGTGCGGTGGCGCTCGCGCTCGCCGAGGCAGGCCTGACCGAGGTGGCCTCGCTGCCGTTCATCCCCGAGGGGGTGTTCGACGAGCTCGGCTACGCGCCCGAGGATCCGCGCCGTGGTGCCGTGCGCCTGCTGAACCCGCTTGCCGATGATGAACCGCTGCTGCGCACCCAGCTGCTGCAGACGCTTCTTCCCACGGCCCGCCGCAATCTGGGCCGCGGTGCTGAGTCGCTCGCGATCTTCCAAATCGACCCGGTCTCCCGCTCCCGTGGTGAGGATGCCGTCAGCGCCCTGCCGGGTGCGGAGCAGCGCCCGAGCGAGGCGGAGCTGGAGCAGGTGACCGCAGGGCTCCCCGAGGAGTCCCGGCAGGTTGCGGCTGTTCTCGGTGGCGCGCTCGGTGTGGGCTCCTGGTACGGGCCGGCCCGTGACTGGGATTGGGCCGATGCGATTGACGCCGCCCAGCGGGTGGCCCGTGCCGCCGGTACGGAACTCGAGGTGCGGCAGACGGAATCCGCCCCCTTCCACCCGGGCCGCTGCGCAGCCCTGTACGTGGCCGATCAGGAGGGCGGCGCCACCCTGGTGGGCCACGCCGGGGAACTGCACCCGCGGGTGGTGAAGGCCTTTGGCCTGCCGGCGCGCACCGCCGCCCTCGAACTGAACCTGGACGCGGTGATCGCGGCTGCTCCCGAGGTGGTCGCTGCCGCCCCGGTGCCGACCTTCCCGCTTGCCAAGGAAGACTTCGCCTTCGTGGTCGATGAGCAGGTGCCCGCGAGCGCCGTGCAGGCCGCGATCCTGGTGGGCATGGGCGATCTGGCCGAGAGCGTGCACCTCTTCGATGTGTTCACCGGCGAACAGGTGGGCGCGGGCAAGAAGTCGCTTGCCTTCGCGGTGCGGCTGCGTTCGGCGGAGGGAACCCTCTCCGCCGAGCAGATTCTGGCGGCCCGTGAACGCTGCATCGCAGCGGTGGCCGACGCCGTTGGCGGCGTGCTGCGGGCGTGAGCTGCGGCGTGCTGTGGGCGTGAGCTAAGGCCCTCGCCGGAGGCTTATTTCTGAGAGCGACAAGGGGTGGTGCCGTGCGGCACCGCCCCTTCGTGCGCTGGAGTGCTCGTGGTGATCACCACTCACATGGTGTTCACCACGAGGCCCACATGCGTGTAGAAGTTCATCGCCCCGAAGAGAGCGAGGACCACGCCGGTGATGAGCCAGAGGATGCCAACGGCTCGTGCAATGCCGGGCAGGGAAGCGGCCCCGGTGCCGCCGCTGCGGATCACAGCGCGCCCGGCGAAGGGAGCGAGGATCGCCCCCACCCCGATGAGTCCGAAGAGGGTGGAGAGGAAGATTGCCTCTGCGAGGGGCCACTGGGCGAAGGCGCCCGAGATGGGCTCCTGCGGAGGTGCCGCAAACAGCTGGTAGACGATCCCCGCGAACATGATGGCGATCAGCGCGAGGCCGAGGGGGAGGATCAGCACGCCGATCGGGCGGGCGGTACGGCACATGGCGGCGAGCGGATCAGCTGCGGTGGTGATCGTGTCTCCACGCTTCCAGAGGAAGAGGGCGAGGGCGCTCATGAGAACGCCAAAGCCAAGGCTGGTTTCGCCGAAGATGATGTTGTCGAAGGCGAAGCCACCGGCAGCGAGCGGCCAGGTGAGGCTCATGTGCAGACCGGTCAGGGTCAGGATCGTTCCCAGTGCGCCGAAGGTGAGAGCCCAGCCGTCGGTGCTGACGGGCTCCTTGGCATGGCCTTGCAGGTCGCGCACGAACCAGACGAGGGCGACGAGGCCCGCGCCGGCGGCGATCGCCATGATGGTGTTGTACGTGGGCATCGTTGCCCAGTCGATCATTCCGGGTGAGGACTCACCCATGAAGAAATCACGCATTGGTGCTCCTTGATGGGCAGGGAGACTGCCGACAGGGCAGTCTTTAGGATTTCAACGATACTCCTGACCAGGGCGTATGGGGAGTGTGGGGGCGGGGGCGGGCAGGGCAGCTGAGGTATCGGCGAGCGGGGATCGTGATCGGCCGACGGGGTGCGTGGTAAGCCATCGGGGAACCGTCCGGAGATCCGCGTCTCGCTCTCTCGCCACTGATTGACTCAATATGCATAGCGCCGTATAGGCTTGCATTTATGTCGGAGAACGTCACCGCCCCCACCACCGCCCAGGACCCCGCGGCAGCCCCGTCGGCCGAGAGCGCACAGCCTTCCATCGCGCCCACCGCCCCGGTGCGCGTTGCCGTTGCCGGCGCTTCGGGCTACGCCGGCGGAGAAATGCTTCGCATCCTGAGCGCCCACCCTGCGGTCGCAGTCGAGACCGTCACCGCACACAGCTCTGTCGGGCGCCCACTGTCTGAAGTCGTGCCCCATGTCGATCTCCCGGGTGACCTCGTCCTCGGCCCCACCGACGTTCCCACCCTGCGCGGCCACGACGTTGTTGTGCTCGCTCTGCCCCACGGGCAGTCCGGGGAAATCGCGGCTGCCCTCCACGCCGAAGACCCCGACGTTCTCGTGCTCGATCTCGGTGCCGACCACCGCCTCGAATCCGCCGAGGACTGGGAGGCCTACTACGGCAGCCCTCACGCCGGCACCTGGACCTACGGAATGCCCGAACTGCCGCTGGCCGACGGCACCCGCCAGCGGGAACTGCTTCGTGCCGCACGTCGGATCGCCGTCCCAGGCTGCAATGCCACGGCCGTGAGCCTCGGTGCGGCGCCGCTCGTACGCGCCGGCCTGATCGACGCGAGCGCGCTCAGCGCCGTGCTCCCCGTCGGCTACTCCGGTGCCGGGCGCGCTGCGAAGCCGCATCTGCTGCTCGCCGAAGGCTCCCAGAGCGCAAGCCCCTACGCCGTCGGCGGAACCCACCGGCACATCCCCGAGATCCTGCAGAACCTGCGTCGCGCAGGCGGCCCCGCCGATGCACGCCTCGGTTTCACCCCCGTGCTCGTGCCGATGAGCCGCGGCATCCTCGCCGTCATCACCGCCCCGCTCACGGGTGCCGCCACCACCGCCGATCTGCTCGCAGGGCTTGCCGCCGATTACGCCGATGAGTACTTCATCCAGGTGCTCCCCGAGGGGCAGATGCCGACCACCGCCCAGGTCATGGGTGCTAACACCGTGCGGATCAGCGCTGCCGCGGATACCCGCAGCGGGCAGGCCACCGTCATCGTCGCCATCGACAACCTCGTCAAAGGCACCGCCGGTGCCGCCGTGCAGTCGATGAACCTCGCCCTTGGTCTTCCTGAAACCATGGGGCTCACCCGCACCGCCCTCGCCCCCTGAGCAGCAAGCTGCTCCGCCCGTCTGCTCTCGCGCATCCCAGGAGTTCCCGTGTCTCTCACCCAACCCCGCGGCTTCCGCGCCACCGGCCTTGCCGCCGGCATCAAAAGCTCCGGCGCCCCCGACCTTGCCCTCGTGGTGAATGACGGCCCGCTGCAGGTCGCAGCCGGCGTCTTCACCTCCAACCGGGTGCAGGCCGCGCCGGTGCAGTGGTCCCGTCGCGCCGTGGCGAACGGATCGGCGCACGCCGTAGTCCTCAACTCCGGCGGCGCCAATGCCTGCACCGGTGAGGGCGGTTACCGCGATAGCGCGCAGACGGCCCAGCATGCCGCCGACCTCCTCGGCTGCGCCGCAGACGAGGTGCTGGTTTGCTCCACGGGACTGATCGGTGAGCGTCTGCCGATGCCGGCACTGCTGGCCGGTCTCGACCAGGCCGTCCCCGATCTCGCCGCAGGCCCACAGGTGGATGCGCAGGCCGCGCAGGCAATCATGACCACCGACACCGTGCCGAAGCAGGCCTCCCACACTCTTCCGAGCGGCGTTGTGGTGGGCGGGATTGCGAAGGGAGCGGGCATGCTCGCCCCGCAGCTTGCGACCATGCTCGTGGTCATCACCACCGATGCAGAGGTGGATACCGCCACGGCCCAGGAGATCCTGGCGGGCGCCACCGCCACAACCTTTGATCGCGTGGACTCCGATGCCTGCATGTCCACCAATGACACTGTTCTCCTGCTCGCCTCGGGAGCCTCGGGCATCTGCCCCGAAGCCGAAGAACTTGCCCAGGCAGTGCGGGAAGTCAGCGCGGATCTTGCCCGGCAACTCGTGGCAGATGCCGAGGGCGCGAAGCACGATGTGCACGTGGTCGTCTCCTCCGCGAGCAGCGAGCAGGCCGCGCTCGCCGTCGCCCGCGAGGTCGCACGCTCCAACCTCGTCAAAACCGCGATCTTCGGGGATGACCCGAACTGGGGCCGGATTGTGGCGGCCGTCGGCTGCGTGGATGAACAGACCGCCCCCTACGACCCGACGCAGCTTGCCGTCACCGTCAACGGGGTGCGGGTCTGCGCCCAGGGCGGTCCGGACCGCGACCGCAGCGAGGTCGATATGAGCCCGCGCGAAACCCTGATCGAGATCGACCTCGCCGCCGGCACCGCCACCGGCGATATCTGGACGAACGACCTCACCCACGCCTACGTCGAAGAGAACAGCGCCTACTCCTCATGAACACCGAATCCGCGCCCCACGTCCCGGAGATGGCCGGGAAGAATCCGCTCGCCCCGCTGGATGCCGCGCGGGCCGCCGCGCGCGCCAAATCGGAGGTGCTGATCGAGGCTCTCCCGTGGATGCAGCGCTTCCGCAACAAGATCGTGGTGGTCAAGTACGGCGGAAACGCCATGATCGACGATGAGCTGCGCCGCGCCTTCGCCGCCGACATGGTCTTTATGCGCCTGGTGGGCATCCATGTGGTTGTGGTGCATGGGGGTGGCCCGCAGATTAGCGCGATGCTGAAGAGGGTTGGGAAAGACACCGAGTTCCGCGGCGGGATGCGCGTCACGGATGCGGAAACGATGGACCTTGTGCGGATGGTGCTCGTGGGGCAGGTGGGGCGCGAACTCGTCGGCCTCATCAACCAGCACGGTCCCTACGCGATCGGCATGTCGGGGGAGGATGCGCGGCTTTTCGCTGCCCGCCGACGGGGCACCGTGATCGACGGGCACGACGTGGACCTCGGTCACGTCGGGGCTGTGACCGACGTGAATATCGATTCGGTGCAGGACCTCCTGGAGGCCGGTCGGATCCCGGTGGTGTCCTCGATCGCGCCC
Source organism: Actinomycetes bacterium (assembly GCA_023389045.1). Lineage (GTDB taxonomy): Bacteria > Actinomycetota > Actinomycetes > Actinomycetales > Dermabacteraceae > Brachybacterium. The sequence goes on along the minus strand of JAEWEZ010000088.1, from coordinate 8,351 downwards.
GAGATTGATGAATCGGGGGAGCCGACGGGCGCCGTTCTCAATATCAACGCCGACCTTGCCGCCGCCGCGATCGCCGAGGGTCTCGGCGCCGAAAAACTCGTCATGCTCACTGATGTGGAGGGCCTGTACGCCCACTGGCCCGACCGGGAATCCCTGATCCCGGAGATCTCGGCCTCGGAACTGCGGGCCATGCTGCCCGAGCTGACCGAGGGCATGATCCCGAAAGCGGAGGCTCTTCTCGGGGCGGTGGATGCCGGGGTTCGGACCGCCGCGATGATCGACGGGCGCATCGAACATGCGGTGCTTCTCGAGGTGTTCACCACGAAAGGCGTCGGCACGATGGTCAGGCGGGATGATTATGTATAAGGATGAGTGTATGAATCATCGGACGACGCCTGAGGGGAACCCCCAGCCCTCCACGCCGACGCTCACCGCACCCGGCGAGGCATCGTCGAACACTCTTACCCCGGCAGCCCAGGGTTCCACCCCGGAGGCCCAGGGCGAAGCCCTGCTTGACCGCTACCAGAACGCCCTCCTCAACGCCTTCGGCACCCCGCAGCGCGTGCTCAGCCATGGCAAGGGCGCCCGCGTCTGGGACGTGGACGGCAAGGAATACCTCGATCTGCTCGGCGGAATCGCCGTCAACACCCTCGGCCACGCCCACCCGGCCCTGGTTGAGGCCGTGACCGAGCAGATCCAGCGCCTCGCCCACGTCTCCAACTTCTACGCCACCCCCGCGCAAATCCAGCTGGCCGAAAACCTCCTGCGGATCGCGAACGCCCCCGAAGGCTCCGGGGTGTTCTTCGCGAACTCTGGCACAGAAGCCAATGAAGCCGCCCTCAAACTCGCGCGACTCACCGGCAAGCCCCGGATCATTGCCCTCGAAGACTCCTTCCACGGCCGCACCCTCGGGGCGCTCTCCCTGACCTGGAAAGCGGCCTACCGCGAGCCCTTCGCACCCCTTCCCGGCGGTGTCACCTTCCTGCCCGTGGGGGATGTCGAAGCGCTCGAGAAGGAACTCGCCAGCGGCGATGTGGGCGCCGTGATCGCCGAACCGATCCAGGGCGAAGCCGGTATCAAGCCGCTTCCCGCCCCCTACCTGCGTGCCCTGCGCGAACTCACCCGCGCCCACGGCGCCCTGCTCATCCTCGACGAAGTGCAGTGCGGGCTCGGGCGCACCGGCATCTGGTTCGCTCACCAGGTAATCGACGGTCTTCAGCCCGATGTCATGACCCTCGCCAAAGGACTCGGCGGTGGCCTCCCCATCGGCGCGGTGATCGCCTTCGGCCCCGAGGTGCGCGCCCTGCTCCACCCCGGCCAGCACGGCACCACCTTCGGCGGGAACCCGCTCGCCGCAGCCGCTGCGCTCGCCGTGATCGAGACGGTGGAGAAGGACAACCTCCTCGCGCATGCCACCGCCATGGGGCAGATGGTCGCCGAAGGGATCGCCGCCCTCAACGATCCCCGCATCACCGAAGTGCGCGGCCGTGGCCTGCTCCTCGGCATCGGATTACGCGATGAGGTCGCCGTGTCCGTAGTCCCGGCCGCTGCCTCGCGCGGATTCCTGGTGAATGCGCCAAATCCGACCACCATCCGGCTTGCGCCGCCCATGATCGTCTCCGAGGCGGAGCTCATGTCGTTCCTTGACGTGCTGCCCGCCCTTCTGACCGATGCCGCCCGCGGCAACGACGCCGAAGGAGACAACTGATATGCCTCGCCACTTCCTGCGTGACGACGACCTGAGCCCCGCCGAGCAGAAGGAGGTGCTCGAACTGGGTCTGCGCCTGGCCGAAGACCGCTTCGCCGAGCGGCCCTACGCCGGTCCGCGCACCGTCGCCATCCTGTTCGACAAGTCCTCCACCCGCACCCGGGTCTCCTTCGCCACCGGCGTGGCCGAACTCGGAGGCAGCCCCATGGTCATCGAAGCCGGCAACAGCCAGCTCGGCCGCGGTGAGTCGATCAGCGACACCACGCATGTGCTCACCCGCATGACCTCCACCATCGTGTGGCGCACCTTTGGCCAGGACCGGATCGAAGAAATGGCGAGCGTCGCCACCGTGCCGGTGGTCAACGCCCTGACCGACTCCTTCCACCCCTGCCAGATCCTCGCGGACCTCATGACCATCGCCCAGCACTGCGGCGGCATCGCCGAGGGCGAGGCAGCCCTGGCCGGCCGCTCCATGGCCTACCTCGGTGATGGCGCCAACAACATGGCCCACTCTTACCTGCTCGGCGGCGCCACCGCCGGGATGGAGGTGCGCATCGCCAGCCCCGCCTCCCACCGCCCGGATCCGCAGATCCTCGCCGATGCCGAGGCGATCGCGGCCCGCACCGGCGGCTCGATCATGATCACCGATGATGTGCGCACCGCCTGCGAGGGTGTGGACGCCGTCATCACCGACACCTGGGTCTCGATGGGCCAGGAAGGCGAAAGCGGCCGCGGCGAGGAAACCTTCGCTCCCTTCCAGGTCACCCAGGAACTCATGGACCTCTCCGGCGGTGTGTTCCTGCACTGCCTGCCCGCCTACCGCGGCAAGGAGATGACCGCTGAGGTGATCGACGGTCCCCGCTCGGTGGTCTGGGATGAGGCCGAGAACCGCCTGCACGCCCAGAAGGCCCTGCTGACCTGGCTGATCAACCACCCCGATGATGCAACCGCCTCCCACGCACTGCCCCTGGAGGCGCCGCATGCCTAAGAACTCGGAGGGAGCCGATGACTGACCCCTCGGCGGGCGCGCCCCGCACCAAGATTTCCCGCCAGCAGCGGATCGTGCAGATCCTGCAGCGCGAACCGATCGGCTCGCAGGCACAGCTCGCGCAGTTGCTTGCCGCCGACGGGATCGAGACCACCCAGGCCACGCTCTCGCGTGACCTCGTGGAACTGCAGGCCGTCAAGGTCCGCGGCGCCGGCGGCGCCCTGGTCTACAGGGTGCCGCCGGAGGGCGGGATCGGCCGGATCCCCGGCGCCCCCGGTGCTCAGGAGGAGATCTTGGAAGCGCGGTTACCGCGCCTGGCCGAGGGGTTGATCGTCTCGGCGGAAGCCAGCGCCAACCTCGTGGTGGTGCGCACCCCTCCCGGGGCAGCGCAGTACCTCGCCTCGGCACTGGACCGTTCGGTGCTCCCGGACGTTCTGGGAACGGTGGCGGGCGATGACACCGTCCTGTTGGTCTCCCGGGAGGCCGACGGGGGAGACCGCCTCGCAGCGCGTCTGCTCGCCCTGGCCGACGGCCGCGGAGCCCGCGAACCGTCGGCCCCACTTCCCAGCCCCGCCCCGTCCGAGCCGACCATCCCGCCGAGCCCCTCGGCAGCACCCGCCCCGTCGGACCCATCTGGCACCCTCTGACCACCGCGCCCCGAGCGCGACCCACGCCCGGCACCTGTCGGGCCAACCCCCAAGGAGACACCGTGACCGAACGCATCGTCCTCGCCTACTCCGGCGGCCTCGACACCTCCGTGGCCATCGGATGGATCCACGACGCCACCGGCGCCGACGTCATCGCCTGCGCGGTGGACGTGGGCCAGGGCGGAGAGGACCTGGAGACGATCCGCCAGCGAGCACTGGACTGCGGCGCGGTGGAGGCCTACGTGGCGGATGCTCGTGAAGAGTTCGCCGCCGAGTACTGCATGCCCGCGCTCAAAGCGAATGCGCTGTACATGGACGCCTACCCGGTGGTCTCCGCCATCAGCCGCCCCGTCATCACCAAGCACCTGGTCAAGGCGGCCAAGCGCTTCGGCGCCAGCACTGTGGCCCACGGCTGCACCGGTAAAGGCAATGACCAGGTGCGTTTCGAGGTCTCGATTACCTCGCTCGCCCCGGAACTGAAGTGCATTGCCCCGGTGCGCGACCTCGCCCTGACCCGCGATAAGGCCATCGACTACGCCGAGCGGAAGAACCTTCCGATCGCGACCACCAAGCACAACCCCTTCTCGATCGACCAGAACGTGTGGGGCCGCGCCATCGAAACCGGCTACCTCGAGGACATCTGGAACGAGCCGACCAAGGACGTCTACTCCTACACCGACGACCCGGCCTTCCCGCCGGTCGCCGATGAAGTCATCATCACCTTCGAACAGGGCATTCCGGTGAAGATCGACGGGCATTCCGTGACGCCGCTCGAAGCAATCCAGGAGCTCAACCGCCGCGCCGGCGCGCAGGGCATCGGTCGGATCGACATCGTCGAGGACCGTCTCGTCGGTATCAAGTCCCGTGAGGTCTACGAGGCGCCCGGCGCCATGACCCTCATCGCCGCCCACCAGGAACTCGAGCGCGTCACCCTCGAGCGCGAGCAGGCCCGCTTCAAGCGCACCGTGGGCGACCGCTGGACCGAGCTGGTCTACGACGGCCAGTGGTTCAGCCCGCTGAAGAAGTCTCTAGATGTTTTCATAGACGACACCCAGCGCTACGTCAACGGCGACATCCGCATGCAGCTGCACGGTGGCCGCGCCACCGTGACCGGCCGCCGCTCCGAGACCGGCCTGTACGACTTCAACCTGGCCACCTACGACGAGGGCGACACCTTCGACCAGTCCCAGGCCAAGGGCTTCATCGAGATCTACGGTCTGGCCTCCAAGCAGGCCACGGCCCGCGATGTTGCTTTCGGCAACGGTGAAGACCTCGAGCCCAAGAAGGCCTCGGGCGCGTCGGCGGCACCTGCCGAGGGCCAGGCCGATAAGCTCGTCTGATATGAGCCAGGACAACGCCCACCAGATGTCTCCGGCGCCCGCGGACGCCGCCACCCCCATGGCCCTGTGGGGCGGTCGCTTCGGCTCCGGCCCGGCGGCCGCACTCGCAGCGCTGTCGGACTCCACGCACTTCGACTGGCGCCTTGCCCAGTACGACCTGCGCGGCTCCAAGGCCCACGCCAATGTGCTGCACTCAGCCGGACTGCTGAGCGACGATGAACTCACGCGGATGCAGGAGGCTCTGGATCGCCTGGCAGCCGATGTTGCCTCCGGTGATTTCACCGCGCAGCCGGGCGATGAGGACGTGCACACCGCTCTGGAACGCGGGCTCCTGGAACGCGCGGGTCAGGAACTCGGCGGCAAACTGCGCGCCGGACGTTCCCGCAATGACCAGATCGCGACGCTGATCCGCATGTTCATCCGCGACCAGGCTCGAGAAATCGGCGCCCTGGTGCTGGACCTCGTGGATGCGCTGTTGGCGCGGGCTGTGGAGGTGCACGGCACAGCCATGCCGGGCCGCACGCATCTGCAGCATGCGCAGCCGCTCCTGCTGAGCCACCATCTGCTGGCGCATGCCTGGCCGCTCCTTCGCGATGTCGAGCGTCTACGGGACCTGGACCGTCGCACCTCCCTGTCGCCCTACGGTTCCGGCGCGCTCGCCGGCTCCAGCCTGGGCCTCGATCCCGAGGCGGTGGCGGCCGAGCTCGGTTTCGATGGCGCGGTGTGGAACTCGATCGACGGCACAGCTGCCCGTGACCTGACCGCCGAGTTCGCCTTCGTGCTGGCCATGATCGGGATTGACCTGTCCCGGCTCTCGGAAGAGGTCATCGTGTGGAACACCAAGGAGTTCTCCTTCATCACCCTGGATGACTCCTACTCCACCGGTTCCTCGATCATGCCGCAGAAGAAGAACCCCGATATCGCCGAACTTGCCCGCGGTAAGGCGGGCCGCCTGGTCGGTGACCTGGTGGGTCTGCTGGCCACCCTGAAGGCACTGCCGCTGGCCTACAACCGCGATCTGCAGGAGGACAAGGAACCCGTCTTCGATCAGGTGGACACCCTTCACCTGGTGCTCCCGGCCGTTACCGGGATGATGGCGACCCTCACCTTCCATACCGATCGCATGGAGGAGCTCGCTCCGCAGGGCTTCTCCCTGGCCACGGACATTGCCGATCACCTGGTGCGCCGCGGCGTGCCCTTCCGCAGCGCACATGAAATCTCCGGTGCCTGCGTGAAGCGGTGCGAGGAACAGGGCAAGGAACTGTGGGATCTCACCGATGAGGAGCTGGGGGAGATCTCCGAGCACCTGGATTTTTCGGTGCGTGAGGTGCTGAGCGTTCCCGGTTCGATCGCCTCGCGTGATGCGAAGGGTGGAACTGCCCCGGATCGCGTGGCGGAACAGCAGGATGCGGTGCGTGAGGCGAGCGCGGCCTTGCGTTCCTTCACCGGCGGGCGCTGACCAGAGGGCCGCGCACCCGACCAGGGGGACTGGTTCCAGCGGGTTGCGACTCCTTGGAGGGCCACGGCGTTTTCCGTCGGACGCGACGCCTGCGGCACATCCCTGAGCGCCGGGTCGGACTTCCCGCCCGAGTGTGGACATAATGGCGGGGTCGGATCTGTGGGATCCGGCCCCGTCCCGTTTTCTGGAAGGAACAGATCGATGCAGACCGTCCTGGAGGACCTCGATCAGCGAGGCCTCGTCGTGCAGACCACCGGGCGTGAGGAACTCCGCCGCGCTCTCGCACAGGGACCGGTCAGCCTGTATTGCGGTTTCGATCCGACGGCGTCCTCCCTGCACGTCGGGCACCTCACCCAGGTTCTGACCATGCGCCGCTTCCAGCTTGCAGGGCATCGCCCCTTCGCGCTCGTCGGTGGCGCCACCGGCTTGATCGGCGATCCGCGGATGTCCGGTGAGCGCGTGCTGAACGACGAAAGCGTTGTGGCTGGCTGGGTGGAGTCGCTGCGCAATCAGCTCTCCCGCTTCCTTGACCTGGAGGGCGAGTTCGCCGTGACCATGGTGAACAACCTCGACTGGATCGGGCAGATGAGCGCACTGTCGTTCCTGCGCGATATGGGTAAGCACTTCCGGATGGGCACGATGCTTGGCAAGGAAACGGTGGCGCGCCGCCTGCGCTCCGAGGAGGGTATTAGCTACACCGAGTTCAGCTACCAGGTGCTGCAGGCGATTGACTACCTTGAGCTGTTCCGCCGCCACGGGGTGCGCCTCCAGTACGGCGGCAATGACCAGTGGGGCAACATCGTGGGCGGTGTGGACCTGATCCACAAGGTTGAGGGCGAGGACGTGCACGCCGTGACCACTCCGCTCGTGACCAAAGCCGATGGCACCAAGTTCGGCAAGACCGAGGGTGGTGCGGTGTGGCTGGATGCTGAACTGACCAGCCCCTACGCCTTCCACCAGTTCTGGCTAAACTCGGCTGATGCCGACGCCCTGAACTACCTGCGTTTCTTCACCTTCCGTTCGATGGAAGAGCTGGCCGAGCTGGAGCAGGCCACGAAGGATGCCTCCCATGAGCGTCAGGCGCAGAAGGCTCTGGCCGATGACGTGACCACCCTTGTACACGGTGAACAGGCCACGGCTCAGGCCAAGGCTGCTGCCGCGGTGCTGTTCGGGCGTGGGGATGTGCGTGAACTCGACGAGCAGTCGGTTCAGGTCATCGCGCGCGAACTGCCCGGTGCATCCTGCGCGGGAACGACGAGCGTGGTCGATGCCTTCATCGCCGCCGGCATCATGTCCTCGAAGGGGGAGGTGCGCCGTGCCGGTAAGGAGGGCGGTCTCTCCATCAACGGGCAGAAGCTAGATGTGGATGCCCTGGAGCAGGAACTCGGAACGCATACTGCGCTTCCCGGTAGCTACCTCTTGCTGCGCCGCGGCCGGAAGACGGCGGCCATGGTCAAGTTGGAGGGCTGATTGGAGTGCTGAGTACGGCGCAACGTTCGCGCTTGTCGGCTCCGTGAACCCGTAACGCGCGGTCTCCCCGAGGGGAGGCCGCGCGTTGGTTTTTGTTGGGCGCCTGTCGAGGAAGACATAAAAGCGCAGGTTGGGGGTGCTTTTTCGCGAGACGATGGGGGAGTGGCGCGGGTGAGCCCGATCTCAGATTCAGGTCACAATGCAATGAACGGAAGGTGTCGTGGGGCGAACGAAGCGCAATGAACTGCACTCTTTGTCGAACTGACCACAGCGATGCGGGTGAAATCCGAGTTTGCGCGCCGTGCGGGATCCCCGTAATGTTTCTGCCTGTCGCCACGAGGAAGCGACGAAGGGCTGAGGCCGACGGAGAGATCCGAAAGAGTCCAGCGGTTCGTCGCTACATCAGAGTGCGGCCGACTCCCCGGAGTTGCCGTGAGGTTCACGGAACGGATGAGACGCACAGCGGATCGGAAGTGACGCAGACCACGCGGAGCGGACTTGCGAAGGCCGCGAAGATCTACTAAGGTAGTGACTCGCGCCGGAACGACGACGCAAAGCCCGCAGGGAAGCCTGCAGGCAACGAGCCTCTGAAGGAACTGCACTGCAGAACCGGACGATGTGCGCGTGTTGCTTGATATCTCAATAGCGTGTCTGTTTGTTGATGCCATATTTTTTGTTTGGCATTGATGGATGACTGACGGATGTCAGTTGTTTGTTTATTGCTAGGATTTTTCATGTT
>JAEWEZ010000077.1 GCA_023389045.1 Actinomycetes bacterium | reverse complement strand
CCACAACCTACGGTTTTGGAGACCGTTGCGCTACCAATTGCGCCACTGCCCTTCGCGGGAGAAACTCCCACGAGGCCTGCCACCCGAGGAACCCTTCGATACCGCGAGCGGTGATCGGGAGCGCCGGGGAACGGGCCGACGGACAGCATACAAGCCCACGGCAGCCGTGGCGAATCCGGAGGGCGTCGATTCCGGTTCAGATCACAGTTCTTGGCGGCATTTCGTCCCGACCTCCGCTCCAGCGCGCCCCCGTCGTGCCCCTGTGATGCCCCCGTCGTGCCCCTGTCGCGCCTGAGCACAGCCAGCTTTCCTCCCGGTTCGCCTCCCGCGAAAGCGCGCGTTTGGCTGGCACGCCCGGCACGGCTCTGCCACGATAGGGCTCGTGAGCACCGACGACGCCAGCACCGCCACAACCGACCGCCGCCTCTCCGAGCGGATCGGCTCGATCGCCCCGTCTGCGACCCTCGCCGTGGACGCCACCGCGAAGGCCCTCAAAGCCCAGGGCCGCCCCGTGATCGGTTTCGGCGCGGGCGAGCCGGACTTCCCCACGCCCCAGCATGTGCTTGAGGCCGTGCATGCCGCCGTGGATGACCCGGCCAATCACCGCTACTCCCCCGCCGCGGGCCTTCCGGAACTGCGCGCTGCCGTGGCCGCCCAGGCCGGCGCAATGGACCACGCCACCTTCGAGCCTTCCCAGGTGGTCATCACCAATGGTGGTAAGCAGGCCGTCTACGAAGTGTTTGCCGCCCTGCTGAACCCCGGCGATGAAGTGATCCTGCCGGCCCCCTACTGGACCACCTACCCCGAGGCGATCCGCCTGGCCGGTGGCCGCGAGGTGGAAGTGCTGGCCGGTGTTGATCAGGACTACCTGCCCACCGTCGAGCAGCTCGAAGCCGCCCGCACCGAACGCACCACCACCCTGCTGCTGTGCTCCCCCTCGAACCCCACCGGTTCCGTGATGAGCCGCGAACTGCTCGCCGAGATCGGCGCCTGGGCGCATGAGCACGGCCTGTGGATCGTGACCGATGAGATCTACCAGCACCTCGTCTACGGCGATGCCTCCTTTGTGTCGATTCTGGAAGCTGCCCCGCAGGTGGCAGGCCGCACCATCGTGCTCGGTGGCGTGGCCAAGACCTTCGCGATGACCGGCTGGCGTGTGGGATGGGCGATCGGCCCGGCCGATGTGATCAAGGCCGTGACCACCCTGCAGTCGCATCTGAGCTCGAACGTCTGCAATATCGCGCAGCGCGCGGCCCTGGCCGCCGTGGACGGGCCGATGGAACCAATCCACGCCATGCGTGAAGCCTTCGACCGTCGCCGTCGGACCATCCTCGAGATGCTTTCGCGCGTGCCCGGTTTCACCGTCCCCACCCCGCAGGGCGCTTTCTATGCCTTCCCGGATGTGTCCGGCGTGCTCGGCCGGGAAATCCGTGGGCGCCGTATCGACACCTCCGCGGATCTCGCCACCGTGATCCTGGAGGAAGCCGAAGTGGCCGCCGTTCCGGGCGAAGCCTTCGGCGCCCCCGGGCATCTGCGGTTCTCCTACGCCCTGGGCGATGACGACCTCGCTGAAGGCATCGAGCGCGTGATCGCGCTGCTGTCCGAATGACCGCCCCGGCAGCCCGCCGCGATCTGCGGACCCTGCCCAAGGCGCATCTCCACCTGCACTTCACCGGGTCGATGCGCCCCGCCACTCTGCGCGATATGGCGCAGGAGCGACGGATCCGCCTGCCGCGCAGTCTCACCGACGACATCGCGCTGCAGGTGGAGCCGACGCACCGCGGCTGGTTCCGTTTCCAACGGCAGTACGACACTGCCCGTGCCGTCGTGGACAGTGAAGACGCCATGCGGCGCATCATCAGGGAAGCCGCCGAGGACGATGCTGCCGAAGGTTCCCGCCGCCTCGAACTGCAGGTGGACCCGACCAGCTATGCGCCCTTCGTCGGCGGTATCACCCCGGCCCTCGAAATCGTGCTGGATGAGGCCCGCAGCAGCGAAACCGCCACCGGTGTGAGCATCGGGATCATCGTGGCGGCCTCCCGCACCCGCCACCCCCTGGATGCCCGCACGCTGGCGCGGCTTGCTGCCCGTCATGCCGGCCCCGTGATCGGGTTCGGGCTCTCCAATGACGAGCGCCGCGGAGATACCTCCTCCTTCGCCGCCGCCTTCCGCATTGCCCGTGATGCCGGGCTCGCGGCCGTGCCCCACGGCGGGGAACTCCTTGGCCCCGATCATGTGCGCGAGGTGGTCGATCATCTGCGGCCGGCTCGGCTCGGCCACGGGGTGCGTGCCGGGGAAGATCCGCATCTGCTGGATCGGATCGTGGCACGCGGGATTGGCCTGGAAGTCTGCCCAGCCTCCAATGCCTCACTCGGGGTGTACGCCGAGGCTGCCGATGTTCCGCTGCGGCGTCTCGTGGAGGCCGGGGCGCAGATCGCCCTCGGTGCCGACGATCCGCTGCTGTTCGGTTCGCGTCTGGTTGCTCAGTATGAGACGGCGCGGGAGATCGGCTTCTCTGACGAGGAACTGGCGCACCTTGCCGCCTCCTCGATCCGTATCTCCCGGGCGGATGACACTCTGAAGCAGAAGCTTCTGGCGGAGGTGCAGGCCTGGCTGGAGACCGAACCCGGCGCAGGCGAGGCCCCGTCGGCATCTACTACCCCGTAGGCGGCTCACCCACCGTCCGTCGGCCCTCACGCGCCGTCGGCGTACTGAGACCTCAGCGGTCCTGCCCCGCGCCTTCCTCGGGAAGAGCCAGGAAAAAGCTCGGCTCCCCGAGCCCCTGGGCAGCGAAAGCCTCGCAGATAGCGGCCGCGACCTGCTCGGCCTGATCAGCTTCCACCAGCGCGATGGTGGATCCGCCAAAGCCGCCCCCGGTCATGCGGGCGCCATGCGCGCCGGCGCTGCGGGCGGCATCCACGGCCACGTCCAGGGCGGGAACCGTCACCTCGTAGTCATCGCGCAGGGAGTCATGCGAGGCGTTCAGCAGTGCGCCGAGCGCCTCGACCTGCGTGCGGACGCTGCCGGCAGCAAGCAGCTCATCGAACTGCTGCACACGCTGGATTTCGGTAAGGACGTGGCGGGCGCGGCGGCGCACCGTCGGATCCTCAATCCGCTCCAGCAGCACCGGAAGGTCCTCCCCTTCCTGCCCGATCTGCACCTCGCGCAGGGTCGGAACATCAAGTACACGTGCAGCCGCTTCGCTGTCTGCGCGGCGCGCCGCATACTCCCCGTCCACATGGGAGTGCTCCGCGCGCGTATCGGTGATGAGCAGGGCGAGGCCCTGCGAGGCGAGATCCCACGGCACCGGACGGGTGGAGAAGTCCCGGCAGTCCAGGAACAGCGCATGCCCCTCCCGGCACAGCACCGAGGCAGACTGGTCAAGGCCTCCGGTGGAGGCACCCGCGAAGTCCGTTTCGGCCGTGATGCAGGCGCGCACCCGCTCCAGCGGGGTCGTGCCGAGGCTGAGCAGCGATTCGATGGCCTCGGCTGCAGCGCACTCAAGCGCTGCCGAGCTCGAGAGCCCCGCCCCGAGCGGCACCTGCCCGTCGACCATGATGTCCATGCCCTGGGTGGCGGAGCCGGAGATGAAGGAACGCAGCGCCCAGAGCACCCCGGCCACATACGCGGGCCAGCCCTCCACGCACCCCGGCTCCAGCTCGCGTGCATTGATTTCCAGCACCTGCTCGCTCTGCGCGGACCGCAAACGTAGCAGGTCGGTGGGGGTGCGGGCAGCCGCGATGAAGCAGCGGTGGGAGATCGCCATGGGAAGGCAGAGGCCGTCCTGATAGTCCACGTGCTCCCCGATGATGTTCACTCGACCGGGGGCGGACCACACGCCATCGCAGGCATAGCCGTAGGCCCCTTCGAAGAGGTCGGCGGGGCGATCTGCGGCCGCCGAACGCTCCGGGGCGCAGGAGAGCAGGCCGCTCGCGGTGCCACCCTCGGGACTCGTGCCCGATGCAGCGTTCTCGTACGGGGTGTGCTCGGCGGTGGTCATGAGTGTGGTCCTTCAGGTTCGGTGGTGACGACGGGGCGGATCGCAATGCAGGTGACAGACGGGGAAGCCCACGGTTCAGCGCAGACTTCGAGAGTACCGGCAGTGCGGCGCAGAAGGTCGATCCGGTCGCTTTCTTGCGCGGCCACCAGCACGAGGTCCTCGTAGCAGGTGAAATGCCGCGGATGCTCCCCCACCGGGGCCTCTGCCACGAGATGCGGCAGATCCTCATCCAGGGAGAACAGCGCCAGGGTGTCGGGGCCGCGGTTAGCGATCAGCACCGCGTCTTCCTGGGCCGTGAGTTCCACGTGGGAGGGGGCGTTCGGCGCCGATGAAGCGCTTGCCAGAACAGCAGCGCGCAACGGGAAACGATAGGGGGCCGACGGGGTGGCAGCCTCGGTGCTCTCGGGGACAGGTCCGTCAGTGGTCCGCACGAGCAGGGCGAGGGTTCCGTCCAGTTCCCCGGCAATCAGCAGGCTGGAGGCTTCATGGTCACTGGTCAGGTGGCGCGGGCCGGTGCCGGCGGGCAGGGGAATCTCTCCGCTGAGGTCGAGGGTGCCATCCGGGGCCTGGCGGTACAGGAGCACGCGGTCAAGGCCCAGATCGCAGACCGCAATCTGCTGCGAGAGCGGCAGAACCACGGCCTGATGCGGATGCGGCTCGACCTCGCTGCGATCGGTGGCATCGAGGAGGCTGCGGTGATCGTGCACATCGAGGGTGCGCTCGGGCAGACCGTCCGCATCCAGGGTGACGGTCTCGACCATGCCGGAGCCGTAGTGGCTGACGATGATGCTGCGCTGGTTCGGGCCGAAGGCGAGGTGGCAGGCGCCGCTTCCGGTGAGGGTGAGGTCGGCGGCGAGGGTGAGGTCCCGCCCGTCGGCGCTAACACTGACGGCGAGCAGGCGCGCGGGAGAGGTTTCCGTGATCGCGTAGAGCAGGTGCGCCGTCGGCCCCCACAGCAGGAAGCTCGGATCGGGAACCTCGAGAGTGCTCAGCACCTCGCTGCTCAGGGTGCACGCAGTGGTGCCGACGGGGGTGGTCTCGGGGCAGGCTGCGGGGGTGGTCTCGGACGCGGGCTCGCGGCGCAGGGAGCGGATCTGAATCCCGGGGCCGCGGCCACGCCCAGCGCGTGAATAGCAGCCCGTGGCCAGCAGGGTCTCTCGCATCCTCATGACTCCTTCTCGTCCTGGGCCGACGGGGCCGGCGCCTCGGCACCTTCGCGGGCAGGCTCCGGTTCGGGCTCAGGGTCCGGCTCTGCATAGACGGCGGGGATCGCACCGGTGGCGTGTTCCAGGTCCGCGAGCATCGCCGGGGTCAGAGCCGTCATCTCCCCCGTCATCGTGGAGGGCTCCACGATCACGCCCTGCCCGCGGCGACGGCGCCAGAGGCCCGAGACCGAGGCGCGACGACGACGCAGGGTGGTGAAGGGGCTCGAGATCACCGGGGTGTAGGCGATGCCGGTGCGGCGCAGGCGGCGCACCAGACGCGAGGCGATGAGCTGGCCGAGCACGGCCCCGGCCGCAATGGCGAGCGCGATTTCCGTGGCCGTCAGCAGCTCAAAGCCACCGGCCACCACGTCGTCCCCGAGAGCAAGGAGCCCGCGGTACAGGCGCATGCCCGGAACCATCGGGATCACACCGCTCATGACGTACATCAGCGCGGGGGCGCGGAAGCGATCCGCAAGGACCACGGAAACGGCGCCGATCACCATGGAGGTAGCGCCGACGGCGAAGGTGCTGTCATGCAGCAGCAGGGTGAGAACGTGGCTGAGCACCCCGGCCATACCGGCGATGAGGGCGATCCACAGCAGATGGCGTGGCGCGGCATAACTGCCAATCGCAAAGCCAAGCCCGATCACCGCTCCCGACACGCTCATGACCATGACGGAGACGAGGGAGATGGGCATGGTGCCGGAGACGGAGATATCCACCCCGATCCATTCGGCTACAAGGATTCCGCCCCGAACACCCACGACGAGCCCGACGGTGAGCATGAGTGCTTCCAGGATTCGCCCTGAGGCGGTGATGTACCAGCCGGTGATGGCGTCCTGCATCGCACCGATGGAGGTGAGACCGGCGAGCATGACGATGATGCAGGCCACGACCACAATCGAGGAGTTCACGGCGGGGTTGATGAGGGAGACGACAACAGCGCCGACCACCCCGACGAACCCCGAGACCGCCTGCGTATAGAAGAGAGGGATTTGCCGCCGGCCGAGCAGGGTGGCCAGCAGGATCAGCAAGCCGCCGGTGATGGTCGCCGCGATCATGACGAGGGTGCCGGCGCCCAGGCTCACGGCGGCACCACCGCCGAGCACGGCGAAACCGGCCACCACCAGGGGGAGGCTGTACATCGGTTTGCCGAGCGGAATCTGCTCGGCCAAATGTCGGGCTTCCTCCAGGGGGATCTCGCCCTGCACGTAACTGATGGTGATCTGTTCGAGTGCTTCGAGGCGCCCGAAGTCTTGGGCGCGGCCCCCGCAGGCGCGAATCCTGGTGAAGGGCGTGGACATCTCATCGGCAAGGTAGGAAATGGAGACCTCGTCGAAGGTGACCTGCACGGCCACATTGCGCAGACCCGAGGAACTGGTGATGCGTAGAACGGTCGCGGTGACCTCGGAGGCTGCGGCCCCGTTGGACAGCATGCCCTCCCCGACCCTCATGGCGAGGTCGAAGACGGCGTGGATTCGCGCGATGTCGGTGGGCACTCTCGAATCGTGTCACATTGACGCCATAGCGCACCACGCGAGGAAGGCAGGCAACAGGGGGAATACCGGGGAGCAGGGGGAATGGGGCACCGCCTGGCGCCGCCCTCAGAAATCGACGGAGAGGTTCGGGGTGCCCAGAAGCAGCGCGATACCGACCGCGAGGATCGCCAGCACAGTGACGTCCACGGCGCGGGAGCGCACGGCGAGCGCTCCCACCGTCTGCACCGGAAGGATCGCGCGGGCAGCTGCCAGCAGCGCCAGGAGCACGGCGAGGCTGGCCCCCGCAATCGTGACGAAACCGAAGGCGCCGATAACCCCAATCACTGCGAGCGTCAGAAGGGCGCAGGTGAGCACCCACTGCCGACGGAAGGCAGCGCGCAGAGTGAAGGGAGAGGGTCGAGCCACGTCCGCCATGGTATGCCCGTGGCCGCGATCCGACGGGGAACGCCTGTAAGGTGCGTGCACTGTCACCCGAGGCGTGCACTGTCCGATAGCCCGGTCGCTGCCTGGCGGTGGCCCGTCGGAGAAATCCCGGAGGCGACCCCAGCGGGAGCGGATCTGGCTACGCTGGTGCCGACCGGCAGCGCCGCCGGCCACACTCAGCTCAGGAGGACCTCCCCGATGACCAGCCCCGGCAGCCCGAGCCAGCAGACGCGACGCGAGCATGACCTGCTCGGCGACCGCGATGTTCCCGCGGAGGCCTACTACGGCATCCAGACCCTGCGGGCCCAGGAAAACTTCCACATCACCGATGTGCCGCTGTCGCATTTCCCGAAGCTGATCATCGCACTCGCGCAGGTGAAGCGTGCCGCTGCCCGCGCGAATAAGCGCCTGGGCGCCCTGGAGGTGGACCGCGCAGAGGCGATCGAGCAGGCCTGCGCGGAGATTATCGACGGGGCCCTGCACGACCAGTTCGTGGTCGACATGATCCAGGGCGGTGCCGGCACCAGCACCAATATGAACGCCAACGAGGTCATCGCGAACCGTGCGCTGGAGACCATGGGGCATCAGAAGGGCGCCTATGAGCATGTGCACCCCAACAACCACGTGAACCTCGGGCAGTCCACGAACGACGTGTACCCCACCGCGGTGCGCCTCGCGATTCTGCTGTCCTTCCCCTCGCTCGCCGCTGCGATGACCGGACTGATCGACTCGCTGCGTGAGAAGGGCGAGGAGTTCAAGGACGTTCTCAAGGTGGGCCGCACCCAGATGCAGGACGCCGTGCCGATGACGCTCGGCCAGGAGTTCCATGCCTGGGCCACCACCATTGAGGAAGACGTGGAGCGTCTGACTCGCACGGCCCGTCTGTTCCGCGAGGTGAACCTGGGCGCCACCGCGATCGGCACCGGCATTACCTCCGATCCGCGCTACTCGAAGATGGCGGTGGAGGAACTGGCTGAGCTGACCGGCATCCCCTTCCAGGTCTCGACCGACCTGGTGGAGGCCACCAGCGACACCGGCGCCTTCGTGACCTTCTCCGGCGTGCTCAAGCGCATCGCCGTGAAGATCTCCAAGATCTGCAATGACCTGCGTCTGCTGTCCTCGGGGCCGCGCACCGGTTTCGGCGAGATCACCCTGCCGGCGGTGCAGCCGGGCAGCTCGATCATGCCGGGCAAGGTGAACCCTGTAATCCCCGAGGTGGTGAACCAGGTGGCGCACGAGGTGATCGGAAACGATCTGACGGTGACCTTCGCAGCCGAGGGCGGGCAGCTGCAGCTGAACGCTTTTGAGCCTGTGATCTGCTACAACATCCTGGAATCCACGCGGATTATGACCCGTGCGATGTCCACGCTCTCGGAGCGCTGCATCCAGGGAATCGTCGCCAATCACGATGTTCTCGAAGAGCATGTGCGCCGCTCCATCGGCGTGGTCACGGCTCTTGTGCCGGTGATCGGCTACGCCGCCTCCACTGAGATCGCCCAGGAGGCCCTGGCGACCGGGCGTCCCGTGGCGGAGCTCGTGATCGAGCGGGGCCTGCTGGATGAGGCGCGTCTGGAGGGGCTGCTCTCCCCGCGGGCTCTCACCCACCCGGTGCGTCCCACGGCAACGGGCACCATTCCGGTGCTCACCGAGGAAGCCGTCATGGAATCCGGGGAGGTTGCGCCACGCCCTGACCCCGACGGCGATTTCTGAGGCGTTCTTCCACCGTTCTCGCACGTGGTGTAGGTCTCCGGGTCTTTTCCGGGTGTGTCATCGGCCCCCTTGTCTCGATTTCGTCAAGAAAAGTCATAGCCTGGGCAATGTCAGGGGGTCGATGCCGCCATGACGGCGCGGGGATGACCTTGCGCTGCCGGACGACGGGCCCCTGAATGCGCGACGGAGAAGGAGTCGGAATGGCGCGCACGCAGAACATCGAACAGGACGAACAGAGCACCGCACCGGGTCT
Source organism: Actinomycetes bacterium (assembly GCA_023389045.1). Classification (GTDB taxonomy): domain Bacteria; phylum Actinomycetota; class Actinomycetes; order Actinomycetales; family Dermabacteraceae; genus Brachybacterium. Next base: position 12,213 of record JAEWEZ010000077.1, on the reverse strand, counting down.
GGGGCGCCGGCAGGTCCTTGGCGCCTCCCTGGTGGGCGGCACTGCTGTCGCCCTGGCCGCTTGCTCCGGGGACGAGAGCGATGGCGGCTCTGCCGGCGGAAAGAACGGCGGCAAGAAGGGCGGAAAGAACGGCGGGAAGAAGGACGAGAAGTCCGATCCCAGCGCCGATGGCGTTATTGATGCCCTGCCCGATGTGAAGGATCAGGTCGCTGATCTGGAGATGGCCGATATCGGCGCGGTGCTGGGCGCGAAGATCAGCGTGCCTCGTTCGAAGGCTGCCCGCGGTATCTCGGAGGCCGCCGATATCGTCGTCAACAAGGTGCTGCGCGAAACCGTGTTGCGCAAGGCTGATCCCAAGGCGACGGCGATCAGCGGGCGCATGTTTGTTTCCGGCGCTGCGGTGCTCGGCATGGTGCTCGATGTGACCGACGATGAGGGCCGTTGGCCTGCTGTTCTGTATTACGACGCGAAGGGCGACCGCCCCTACACCTCCCCCGAGCTGATCGACCCGGGCCAGTGGAGCGCGTTCACCGATGCCGTCTCCCAGGCCGCGCAGAAGGCCGGCGGGGATGCCGCGAAGGCGAAGGAACTGTGCCGTGAGCAGCCGCGCCCCTGGGGCAATGGCCCGTCGATCGTGCCCGGTGAGGGTGGCGCACTGAACGTGCTGTTCCCGACGCTGGAGGGCGCTGCCCTGGTCACTCTGCCGGGTGAGAGTGCAGCGAATTTCCTCTCGGAGTTCGGCACCGCCATTGTGGAAGCGGCGGGGGCCGCGACCGCCTTCGATGTGAAGGGTGTGGCCGTGCCGTCCCCGGATGACGTCAACGGCAACAAGCTCTATGAGCTGCCTGAGCAGATCTGGACGGCCGAGAAGGCACGCACCTCCGAGGGCCCCGGGCCGCGCACGCAGCTCGCACCCCTGGCGGAGGAAGGCACCCGCCCCTCCTCGGTGGCTGCCCCGGACGGCGCCCGTCTGAAGACCCTCGCCCTCACCTTCGATGACGGACCGGACCCGCATCTGAATGAGCCGCTGCGCAAGGCCCTGAAGGAGAAGGGCGCTGCCGCGACCTTCTTCATGATCGGCAAGAACGTGGCGGAGTGGAGCGATGTGGTCACCGCGACCGCCCTGGACGGTTTCGAGGTGGGCTGCCACTCCTGGAGCCACCCGCAGCTGACCCGCTGCTCCGAGGAGAAGCTGAAGAAGGAACTGGGCCAGACCACCGAGGTGATCGGTAAAGCGATCGGTCGTCTGCCCTTCCTGATGCGTCCGCCCTACGGTGCTCGCAATAAGCACACCGACCAGAAGTGCGGTGGCTACGGGCAGAGCGTGCAGATCTGGGATGTTGACTCCCTGGACTGGAAGAACCGCAATGTGCAGAAGAACATGGAGGAGATCCGCAAGTACTCGCGCCGCGGCTCCCTGGTGCTGATGCACGAGATCCACAAGGCCTCCGTGGATACCGTTCCCGGTGCCCTGGACTTCTTCGCGGAGAACAACTTCACCCTGCTGACCACCTCGGAGCTTGGACAGAACCAGATGTATGCCGGCAAGCACTACATGCACGGCCTGGTGACCAAGAAGGAGAAGAGCCCCGAGGGCGGTTCCGACGGGAAGTCTGACGGCGGCAAGGACGGCAAGAAGTCCGAGGGGAAGTCCGGTCAAGACTCCGGCAACGGCAACGGCTAATTCTCCGTCTGAGCATCACAGATGAAGGGCCCGCTCCCTGGGGAGCGGGCCCTTCCTCGTTCTTAGCGTTGCTGCCTGCGCAACGCAGAGTCAGGCGATCAGGCAGTGCCGATCACTCGTCGGCTTCCTCCTGCTTGCCACGCATGACGAGCTTCGGATCGGGCGTGCCGACGATCTCGTGGTTCTTGTCCTCGTATTCGAACTGGGAGAGGAAGAAACGCATGGCGTTGATCCGGGCGCGTTTCTTGTCATTGGAGCGGATGATGGTCCACGGCGCGTACTTCTTATCGGTCCGACGGAACATCTCTTCCTTGGCCTGCGTGTAGGCCTCCCAGCGGTCCAGGGATTCGAGGTCCATCGGGGAGAGCTTCCAGCGGCGCACCGGGTCGAGCTGCCGGATCGCGAAGCGGGTGCGCTGCTCCTTCTGGGAGACGGAGAACCAGAACTTCGTCACGTGGATTCCGGAGTCCACGAGCATGCGCTCGAAGTGCGGCACCTGGTTCATGAAGGTTTCATACTGCTCAGGGGTGGCAAAGCCCATCACGCGCTCCACCCCGGCGCGGTTGTACCAGGAGCGGTCGAAGAGCACCATTTCACCGGCCGTGGGCAGGTGCTGGATGTAGCGCTGGAAGTACCACTGGCCGCGTTCGCGGTCGCTCGGCTTATTCAGGGCGACAACGCGGGCGGTACGCGGGTTCAGATGCTCGGTGAAACGCTTGATGGTGCCGCCCTTACCGGCCGCATCGCGTCCCTCGAAGATGATGATGGCTTTCTGCTCGTTATCTTCGAGCCAGTACTGGAACTTCAGCAGTTCCACCTGCAGCTTGTATTTCTCGACCTCGTACTCTTCGCGATCCATGCGGGTCTCGTACGGGTAGCCCTGCTGCCAGGTGTAGACGGGGTTGCCCTGCGGGTCGATCAGATCGGGGTCGGGGGTGTGCCCGTCCTGGACCGTGTAGCCCTCCTCGCGCAGATGCTCGATGTACTCGCGCAGGCTCTGGTTATCGGGGATTTTCACGGTCTCTCCTTCGGGATCGGAAATCAACGTCTCCAGGGTACGCCGCCGGGCCGGTCGGATTGTGGTCCGACCGGCCCGGTGACGTGATCTTTCGCGAATCAGAGAGGGGCTGCTCGCAGGGTGTGTCCGGACGGGATATGCGGGCAGGTTCTCGTGGGGAAAGACGGTGCCCCGTGGGGAATCAGTGCGCGAAGTGGCGGGTCCCCGTGAAGTACATCGTGACCCCGGCCTGCTCGCAGGCGGCGATGACCTCCTCGTCCCGGATCGAACCACCCGGCTGCACCACAGCACGCACCCCGGCGTCGATGAGGATCTGCACACCGTCAGCAAAAGGGAAGAAGGCATCGCTGGCGGCCACAGCACCGCGGGCACGCTCCGGCGCCTCCTCACCCTCGGCATGCTCACCGAGCGTGTTGGCGCGGGAGACCGCGAGGCGGCAGGAGTCCAGACGGTTCACCTGACCCATACCGATACCGACGGCGGCGCCGTCCGTGGCCAGCAGGATCGCATTGGATTTCACGCTGCGGATGCTGCGCCAGGCGAACTCAAGATCCGCGAGGGTCTGCGCGTCTGCTGCGGGGCCTGCGGCGAGGGTCCAGTTCTCGGGGGCATCACCGGGAGCGTCGATCCGGTCGAGGTCCTGCACGAGGGAACCGCCCCAGATTTCGCGCAGTTCCACGGCGCGGCCGAGGTCCGTCTGCGGGCTACCCTGCACGCGCAGAATCCGCAGGTTCTTCTTGCTCGTGAGTACTTCCAGGGCCTCCGGCTCATAGTCGGGGGCGAGGATCACCTCGGTGAAGACGGGTTTGATCTGCTCGGCCATGGCGAGGGTGACGGGCCGGTTCGCGGCGATCACGCCGCCGTAGGCCGAGACCGGGTCGGTGCCGTGGGCACGAGCGTGGGCGGCGGCGATGTCCCCTCCCTCGGCAGCAACGGCGATCCCGCAGGGGTTGTTGTGCTTCATCACGACGACGCAGGGGCGCTCATGGTCGAAGGCGGCGCGGGCGGCGGCATCGGCATCGACGTAGTTGTTGTAGCTCATGGGTTTGCCGCCGAGCTGTTCCGCTCCGGCAAGCCCCGGGTGGGTGTCATCGTGAATGGCCAGACGTGCCCGCTGATGCGGGTTCTCGCCGTAGCGCAGGGATGCACGGAAGCCGCTGATGAGGGCTTCTTCATCGCTCATATCGAGCACGTGAGTGGGCGAGAGCCCCTCAGTCAGATCGTCACTGTCCGCGAGGTCCTCGGCGTCCTCCCCGAGGCCAGCCTCATCGGACTCGAGCAGCTGTTGGATCATCCAGTCGGCGATCGCGGCGTCGTAGTCGCAGGTGGTCTGGAAGGCCACGGAGGCGAGGTCACGCCGTTCCTCGAGGGTGAAACCGCCGGCTGCGGCAGCCTCGGCGGCGAGAGAGTAGTCCTCGGCGCGGCAGACCACGGCCACGCTGTGGAAGTTCTTAGCGGCGCCGCGCACCATCGTCGGCCCCCCAACATCGATCTTCTCGATGATCTCCTGCTCGCTCCCACCGGCTGCAACGGTGTCCTCGAAGGGGTACAGGTTCACGACCACCAGGTCGATGCCGGTGATGCCGTGCTCGGCAAGCTGCGCGCGATGCTGCTCATTGCGCTGGTCAGCGAGGATTCCGCCGTGGATCAGCGGGTGGAGGGTTTTCACGCGCCCATCGAGCATCTCGGGGAAGCCCGTCACCTGCTCGACGGGGGTCACGGGGATTCCCGCCTCGGTGATGGTGGAGGCGGTCGAACCGGTGGAGAGGATCTCGGTTCCCGCCTCGTGCAGGGCACGGGCGAGATCGACGATGCCGGTCTTGTCGTACACCGACAGCAGGGCGCGGCGGAGGGGACGACGGTCGCTGGTCACTGTGGGCTCCTTGCGGTGAGGATGAGCGGATCGACGCGAACCCTGCGGGGCTGTGTCGATCACGGCGGATCGGTGCGGGTCGCTCATGCGAGCCGCGGTCTCGGCGGTGGGCACCCAGGCGGTCGATGCCCACGACGTCACTCCCCGGTGGTCACCCACCTTCGCCAGTCGTGTGGCACCACCATAGCGGGCCTTGCGAGCGCCTACCCTGAGTGCATGAGCACCCAGGCCCCCGTTGTTGTTCTGATTTCCGGCACCGGTTCCACTCTTGCTGCGCTTCTGCGCGGTGCCGAGGCTGCCGATAGCCCCTATCGTGTGGTCGGCGTCGTGGCCGATACGGAGGCGCCGGGGCTGGATCATGCCCGCCGCGCCGATATTCCCACCGCGGTGGTGCGTCTTGCCGACCACCCGGATCGTGCCGCCTGGGATCGGGAACTTGCCGCTGTGGTCGAGGGTTTCGGGCCGCAGCTCGTGGTGCTTGCCGGGTTCATGCGCCTGGTTGGGCCGGCCATGCTGGAGGCTTTCGGTGGGCGCATGATCAACACGCATCCCGCGCTTTTGCCGTCGTTCCCGGGGGCGCACGGGGTGCGCGACGCTCTGGCGTACGGCGTCAAAGTATCGGGCGCGACGGTGATCGAGGTTGATGCCGGGGTGGATACGGGCCGAATCCTCGCGCAGCGTGCCATCGAGGTGCGCGAGGACGATACCGAGCAGAGCCTGCATGAGCGGATCAAGCAGATTGAGCAGCCCATGCTGGTTGAGGTGGTGCGCAAGCTCACCTCCTGAGGGCCGACGGGGCGGGCTCTCGGGTTGCGAAGGCGTCACAGAGCGGGCCGAGCGGCCGTGAATGCGCGGCGGCCCTGCACAATGGACGGGTGAATTCCGAGCAGCAGCCTGATCAGCGCTCCCCCCGCCCTCGCCACGAGAACGAGAACGACCCTCGTGCGGGGCAGTCGCCGCGCGCCCGCCGCGCCATGCTGGGACTCACGATCACGCTGCTCATGTCATGGGTTCTGATGATGTCGCCGCTGCCCTTCTCGCTGTTTGCGGGGATCACGGGGCTTGTGGCGGGCGTGCTCATGGTGATGGTGATCGTCTTCGCCTTCCAGGAAAAGCGGTACGCGACCGGTGTGGTGACCACCGTGGTGGGGATTCCGGCGGTTTTGCTGATCGTTCTCGGCGCGGTGACCTCGACGATCTTCTACGGGCCGATGAGCAAGGTGCAGGAATGCCAGCGCACCGCCATCACGGAAACTGCTCGCTCCCAGTGCGAATCACTCGCGCAGGAGTCCACCACGAACTGGATTAACGACCTGTTCGGTGGCTGAGCCCGTCCTCTGACTCGGGATCTTCTGCGGGCTGCGCGCTCTCAGCCGGCACGGCGTCCTCAGCCGGCACGGCGTCCTCAGTCGGCACGGCATCGTCAGGATGCACGGCGTCTTCAGGCTGCGCCGCATCGTCTGCCTGTTCGGCGTCTTCAGGCTGCACCCCATCATCTGCCTGTTCAGCATCTTCTGCCGTGACGTTCTCTTCGGTCGACGTGGCATGTGATGCCGGCTGAGCGCTCTGCCCCGCAGCTGCCGCTTTCAGGGCCGCCAAACGCTGCTTTGCCGCGCGGTGCGCCGCCGGGTCCTCACCGGTACGCTCATAGGCCTCCTCGGCCTCCACCCGTTCACGGATATCGTCCACCCCACCGCGCAGCCACGGGATCAAGGGCGTGACCATCACCGCGAGAACCAGCCCCGTCGACACCACCACGATCCCGATCAGCGGAACCAGAAGCGAATCCATCCGCGGCCCCACATGCACAAACCGACCCTGCGCGAACCCACCCGTCGACAGCCCCGCCACCACGAGCACCGCAATGATCACCGCCAACGGATAACCGCACCAGGCGATCACCTGCTCTCGACGCCCGAGCTTTTTGACATCCCGCACCAGGCACACGGCACCGGCGGCCACGGCGAGCGCCGGCAGAAGCATGAGCGCCGAGAACCACGGGTTATGCACCCCCGGCTGCGGGAGCACCGCGAAAAGAGGCAGCGCCGGCATCACACCGGTCCGCGCCACCTCAAGCGAGAAAACAGTGCCGGTGCCGAGGGTGACGCTGCCCCCGAACAGCACCACGAGGGCCCACACCCCCAGCAGCGGCAGCAGCGCAAGCTGCACCAGGAACAGCACAATCCCACCAACGATGCCCGGCTCCAGACCGTCCATCAGTGCTGCAGCCTCCGGCACGTGCAGCGCGAGAAGCGCGCTCACCGTGCCCATTCCCAGCACGACAAAACCGAGAAGCGCCACCGCGCAGGCCCGGGCAATCGCCCCGTAGGGCGCGGGAAACAGGTCGAGGATTCTGACCCCGGGGATCGACCCCTCCGGGGGCCGACGAAGCGACCACAGCACCCCGGCGATACCACCCAGAAGCGCCACAAAAGCACCCGAGACCAGGGCCGACAGGATCACCGGGGACGTATCGGTACTGCGTCCCAGAGCAGCCACGAGCCCCATTCCCGCGGCATACACCAGGGTGTAAGCGCCGAGCGCGGCACCCGCGTCACGCAGAGCGTAGGGACGCAGGGTCCCGTCGGCCCCGGTGAGATCAAGGTGCTCACCTGCGCGCCGCATGCCCAGGGCGCTGACCAGCACCAGCAGGGCCGTGAGCCCCAGCGGGGTGAGGGTGACGGCGCCATCGAGGTTGCCGGTGGTGAGCACAATGCCGCCGCCGTGGCCCAGGACGAGCACATTCATGGCGATGACGATCGCGTCGAGCACGGTCATGGTGGAGCGGGTGGCCACCAGTTGCGCACCGAGCGCCGGAACAACCACCAGCGCGAGCACCGTACCGAGCGCCAGGAGCGCGGCGATCAGCCCGCGCGCGAGGGGCGTGGTGATGCTCTCGGCGCTGCTGCTCATCCTGCTCCGTTCCTCGTGGCTGTCTCGGGGTGCACCGGGTGGCGCGCCGCGCCCCATCGTCCCACTGTTCCCTGCATGCCCGGGGATCCGGCGCGCGGGGGATGCCACCTGCCTCAGGAACAGCCCACCCTCAGGGGCGGTGGCGCATAATGGCCGGGATGTCGAACCACGCCACCCCCTCCCCCGTCGGTCCCGGCAATGATGCTGCTCACCGTGCCGATCTCCATGCACCCGGGCGCGTCTTTGTGCGCACCGTGCGGGTGGAAGAAGACGTAGACCTCACCGCCCATCTGCCGGCCGCGGCGAGCGCGATCTGGTTGCGGCACGGGCAGGGGCTCGTTGCCCTCGGGGAGGTCTGGTCGGTCTCCACCGACGGCCCCGAGCGTTTCGCCGACGCCTCCGCCGCTTTCCGTGACCTCGCTGCCCAGGCGCAGGTGCATGACGATGTGCGTACCCGCATGAGCGGCCTGGTGGCTCTCGGAACGTTCTCCTATACGGCGGCTTCGCCCCGCCCCTCCCGTCTGCTGGTGCCGCGTGCGATTCTCGGGGTGGAAGACGGGGAAGCCTTCCTCACGGTCATCTCACGCGGGCAAGAGCCCGAGCTTCCCGCTTCGTGGCGGGACCTGTTCACAGCCACCCCGAGCTCTGCCGCGGCAGAGGTCGACGTGGACCCCGACCACACTCCCGATGAATACCAGGGGCTCGTGCGGCAGGCGGTTGCCGCCATTACCGCCGGTCAGGCCCAAAAGGTGGTGCTCTCGGAGCGGTCGACGGTGCATGTGCCGCAGGGCGTAGAGCCTTCGGCTGTGGCGGCGCGGCTCGCGCACCTGTACCCGTCCTGTTGGACGTACCGGATGGGGGACGTGCTCGGGGCGAGCCCCGAAATGCTCGCCCAGACGGAGCGGGGCCGACTGTTCTCCCGTGTTCTGGCGGGAACCCGGGCAGCGGCAGAGGTCGGTGGGCTCACTGAGGAGGATCGGCGTCTGTTCCGTTCCGATCCGAAGGAGCGCGAGGAACACGACTATGCGGTGCGTTCCGTGGTGGATCGACTGGTGGACCTCGCCGATCACATCGAAGCCTCCGAGGAGCCCTTCGTGCTGCGCCTGCCAGGACTTGAGCATTTGGCCTCGGATGTCACCGCGCATCTTTCCAGTGGTGTGACCAGTCTGGATGTGGCGGCGCGCCTGCATCCCTCCGCGGCGGTGTCGGGCACTCCGCGGGAGCGGGCCGACGAGATCATTGCCGCGCTCGAACCGCATGACCGTGGCGGCTATGCGGCGCCCGTGGGGTGGATGAACGCCTCCGGTGATGGGCAGTGGGCGATTGCGCTGCGCATGGCGCATCTGGTGGATCAGCACACGGTGCGTGTGCAGGCCGGTGGCGGCCTCGTCGCTGCCTCCGATGCGGTGGCTGAGCATGCCGAGGCCCTGGCCAAGACCCGTCCGATGCTGCGTGCCCTGCGCGGAGACGACGCCTAGTCGGCGCTGCTCTCGAAGCGGCCTCAGGCGCGGGCGGCGAAGGTCACGGTCAGGGTGATCTCCTTGCCGTCACGCAGCACCGTGAGCTGATGCTCTGATCCGACCGGCAGGCCGCGCACAACCCCCGTGAGAGCTGCTGCGGTGGGCACGGCTACGTCATCCACCGTGGTGATGAGATCCCCGGGACGTAGGCCTGCGATAGCTGCGGGAGATCCGGCATCGACCTTCATCACCTCAGCGCCGGAGTGCGTCACCTGCCCCACCGTGGCCTGGGAGTCCTGGCTGGTCACGCCGAGATAGGCGTGACGGGCAGACCCCTTGGCGATGAGCTGGTCGGCGATCATCTGCACGGTGTTCGAGGGGATCGCGAAGCCCAGGCCGATCGAACCGGCCGCTTTTTCTTCGCCGCTCGGCAGGCCGGCGATCGAACTGTTGATCCCGATCACCTTGCCGGTGTTATCCACGAGCGGGCCGCCGGAGTTCCCGGGGTTGATCGCTGCATCGGTCTGGAGGGCGGAGGTGTAGCTCGGCTCCGACTCCCCATCGCCTGCCGTTACGGGCCGGTCCACCGCCGAGATAATCCCTGTGGTCACGGTGTTCTTCAGGCCGAGCGGCGCCCCAACGGCCATCACGGGCTGCCCCACCTGCACTGCTTCGGAGTCTGCGAAGGGGACGGTCGCGAGGTCCTTGGGCGGATCTGTCAGGCGCACCACCGCAATATCCGTGGAGGGGTCGGTGCCGATGATTTTCGCGGCGTAGCTCAGGCCGTTGCTGAAGGTCACCTCCGCTTCCTGGGCACCTTCGATCACGTGGTTGTTCGTGACGATCGTGCCGTCCTTGTCGATCACCACGCCGGTTCCTTGGCTTCCGCCTTTCGCGGTCTCCACGCGGATTGCGACGGTTCCTGCAGAGACGCTCTGCGCCACGGCATTCCAGCTGGAGGGGGTGGTGAGCGCGGCAGGGTTCGCATTCGGCTGTGCAGGGCCGTGCTCGGCTGTGCTCGCAACCGGTTCGGGGCGCAGCTGGTCATAGGCGATCACCGAACCGAGGGTGAGACCGCTGGAGAGGATCATGCCTGCCCCAACCAGGCCGATCACGCCGAACCAGCCGGGCCCTCGGCGGCGGTCACGGGAGTTGGGGTCCTGCTCGTCTTCCGGCCGCAGGGGTGCCACAAAGTCGGTGGGCTGCGCCTGCGGGATCCAGGGCGCGGGGTCCTGCACCACGGTGGGTTGCGATTCCGGGGCCGACGGGGCAGGAGGAATAGAAGCAGTAGGCGTCGGCTCCCACGGTGAGGGCGCAGGCTGCGGTGCCTGCGGCTGAGGCTGCGGCTGCTGGGGCTGTTCACCGCCGGGGATCGCGTGGGGGTCGTGCTGCTCATTCATGGGGTCATTTCACCTCGCTGGCACGGAAAGACGGTGCATAAGCGCTGGACTCTTCCTGAACGTCAAGCTCCTCAACGGCGGGGCTCTCAACGACTGTGCTTTCACCGGCTGTGCTTTCAACAGTCGGGCTCTCACCGTCGGGGCTCCCATTGGACTGCTCCTGCACCACGAGCACCCGCACTCCCGTCGGCTGCTCGGCGAGCAGAGCCGGGAGCCCCTCCACACTCACCCGCTGCGCGCTGGCGCCGAGGGCCGCAGCAGCGGCGGTGATGTCGGCCCCGTGCGGGGTGGTGAAGAAACGACGCAGAAACTCCGGCGGGGCTGCTGCGTGTTCGAGGCCGCTGAAGATTCGTCCGCCATCGTCATCCACCACGATGAGGTCGAGATCGGGCTGCTGTTCTTCGGGGCCGATGAGCAGACCGGTGAGGTCATGCAGGGCGGTGAGGTCACCGACGAGCACCCGCACCCGCCCCGCCTGCCCGCTGGCAGCACGGGCAAGGGCGAGACCACCCGCCATCGCGGTGGTGCCGTCGATCCCCGCAAGCCCGCGGTTCGCCACCACCTGCGTGCGGCTACCGCCCGCATGCTGTTCCAGGTCGCGCACCAGAGAAGAAGAGCCGAGAACAAGAAGGTCCTCGGGCCCACTGGTCTCCCAGACAGCGAGCACTGCCCGCACCTGCCAGGGAAGCGGGGCTGTAGTGGCGGAGTTGGCAGCCTCACGCTGCCACTGCTGCACATTCTGTTGACGCCGCTCCCGTTCCTGCGGGTTCGGGGCGGCGGCGGTCACGCCGGGCACGACGAGGGCGGCGCGGCGGGTGTGGTCATTCCACCGGCCCGTCTGCGCCCCGTCGGGATCCACCACAATCAACTCAACATCCTCGGCACTAAGGAGGTCTCGCAGCACGGGACGCGACAGCGTCGGATGCCCAAAGATCACCACACGATGCGGCCGTGCAGCATGATCGCCCTGCATGAGGGAGCGCAGGAGCGCCGGATAGCCGGGCACGAAGGTCGAGCCATGGCGGGCTGAGGAGCTCGGTTCAGCGAGCAGCGGGAGCATCTGGGTGGCGGCGAAGGCTGCGGCAGCCTGCCCCGTTGCGGCGTTCGCATCACCGGCCACGACCACGGTGCGTTCATCCACCGCGATCTCAATGGGCAGCGGCGCGGCGGGCACGGGGGTGCGGCTGAGCACGATCTGCTCACGCGAGGTCTCGCCCTCCTCCACGCGGCCGCTGTGCGGCACCAGAGGATCGCGAAAGCCCAGGTTCAAATGCACGGGTCCGGGGTTCACGCCGGTTGCTGCCGCGTAAGCACGGGCCACGAGATTTGCGATGGTTCGCAGTTCCACACGGCTGGCCCCGTCGGCCCCGGGAGCGGGAACATCGGCGCGCATGCGCACGAAAGGCGCGTACAGCTCGGTCTGATGGGTCGTCTGATTCGCACCGGTTCCGCGCAGTTCCGCGGGCCGGTCCGCGGTGAGCACGAACAGCGGGATTCGCGTGTGATGCGCTTCCATCACGGCGGCGAGAAGGTGAGCGGTGGCGGTTCCCGAGGTGGTCACAACAGCGCCGGGGCTCTGCGGCGCATGCCGGGAGAAGCCGAGGGCGGTGAACGCAGCGGCGCGTTCGTCGATCCGCACATGGGCGGTGATCTGCTCGCGAAGATCACGGGCGCCGAGTGCGTAGACCAGCGGGGCTGAGCGTGAACCGGGAGAGATCGCCACATGCCGCATTCCCAGGGCGGCCAGGGCACGCCACAGCATCACGCTTGCTTCCACCGCCCCGGAGCCCTGGGGGGAGGGTGCGGGCAGTGCGATGGGTGTGGGGGCCGACGGCATCGTCGGGCCGGCCTGCGGCGAGTCCTGC
>JAEWEZ010000006.1 GCA_023389045.1 Actinomycetes bacterium | reverse complement strand
CGTCACGGGCGTGGTCAGTCGGGGTGGGGTGCGCTCGTCAGGGAGCGACGTCAGTTCCCGAAACGATGGGTGTTCCGACGGCGCGCAGCCTTCCGCTTCGCATCGAAACGGTCACCGCGCGGCCGAGAACCGAACCGCTCGGAGCCCTCGCGCTTCTCGACACGCCCGCGGCCCTCGCCATGACGCGAGCCGAAACCACCACGGCCTTCAAAGCGATGGCCCTCAGCGCGGTCACGTCCACCGCGGTTCTCACGCTCATCGCGCTTGTTCCAGCGGTCGCGCTTCTCGCGCTTCTCCCAGCCGCCGTGCTTCTCGCGGCCCTCAAACTGGCGCTTCTTCTCGCGATGCCCCCACTTGTCGCGGGACTCGCCGCGCTCCTCCCTGTCCTCGCGACGGGATCGGTGCGGTTCGGCGTCATCGTGGCGGTGCCCCGTCGGCGCCTTCCCTCGACGCGGACCGCGATCCTCACTGATCCGCAGGGCTCGGCCGCCCACGCGTGCACGCCCAATCCCGGCCAGCTGCTCCTCACTCAGAGAGCCCTTAATCTGGACCAGGGAGAAGGCACCGAAGATCTGGATCTTGCCGATATCGCGCCCGTCCACGCCGCCTTCACCGGTGATGGCGCCGACGATGGCCGGGGGCTTGGCGCGGTGGCTATGCCCGACACCGATGCGGTACTGGGTGTAGCCCTTTTCGGGGCGCGGAACCCCGCGCTCTTCCCGCTCACGGCGACCGCCTTCACGGTCGCTGCCCCGCAGCGTCGCCGACATGAACTCTTCTTCCTGCTCACCCTGCGGGTCCGGCCCCTCATCGCCCACCAGCATCGCGCCGAGCACGGCCGCCAGCTCCAGCGGGTCAATCCCGTGGGCCTTAATGTGCTCGGTCACGAGCTCGCGGTAGAGCCCCAGGCGGCCGCGTTCCTGGCGCTGTGCCACCGCTTCCAGGCGAGAGCGCATCCGGTGGGCGGACACATCCTTGGGGGAGGGGATGATCGCTTCGCGCAGGGTCTGCTTGGTGGCGCGTTCAATGCTGCGCAGCGCACGGCGCTCATGGGGGCCGATGAAGGTGATCGCCTCACCGCTGCGTCCAGCGCGGCCGGTGCGACCGATACGGTGCACATACGCTTCCGCTTCACGCGGCACATCGAAATTGACGACCAGACCGATCTTGTCCACATCCAGGCCGCGGGCGGCCACATCGGTGGCAACCAGCACTTTCAAGCTGCCATCGCGCAGGCGCGCCACGATGCGCTCACGTTCCTTCTGCGGAACGTCACCACTGATGGTTGCTGCGACCACGCCGCGAGCCACGAGGGCGGCGCCCACCTCTTCGGCGGCCATACGGGTGCGCACGAAAACAATCGCGGCCTCCGCATCGCAGACGGCGAGCACGCGGGCAAGCGCACCGGTGCGGTGCTTGAAGGGAACCACCGCATAGGACTGGTCGATATTGGCCACGGTCGAGGACTGCGGGGTAACACTGACCTCGACCGGGGAGGTCATATGATCCTCGGCCACCTTGCGGATGGCCGGCGGCATCGTGGCAGAAAACAGTGCCACCTGACGCCCGGCGGGGGAGTGGGAGAGGATCTCTTCGACGTCCTCAGCAAAACCCATGCGGAGCATCTCGTCGGCCTCATCCAGGACCGCGTACCGCACCCCGTCCAGGCGCAGATTCCCGCGGCGCATATGGTCCATGACGCGACCGGGGGTGCCGACGACAACCTGCGCGCCGCGCGAGAGGGCCCGCTCCTGCGGGCCGTAGGGCGAACCGCCGTAGACGGCCACGGTTTCCACGCCCTCGAGGTGCGCGGTAAAGGAGTCGATGGCCTCGGCCACCTGCATCGCCAGTTCGCGGGTCGGGGCCAGCACAAGCGCCTGCACGGAGCGCTCGGCAGGATCAATCGTGGCCAGCAGCGGCAGACCGAAGGCAGCGGTCTTCCCGGTGCCGGTCTGGGCCACGCCGATCACATCGCGTCCCTCCAGCAGCGGGGGAATCGCCTGCTGCTGGATGGCGGAGGGGGTGGTGAAGCCAAGGTCCGCCACGGCGCGGCGCAGCGGATCGGGCAGGTTGAGGTCCTCGAAGCGCGGGCCGGGAGCGGTAGGGGCCGACGGGGCCTCGCTGCTCGGGGCCTCGCTGTGCGGGATTTCAGTGCTTGGGGTGTCGAGAGCTGGGGCGTCAGCAGCCTGGGTATCTGCGGTCTGGAGGTCGTCGGCCGGACGCTCTTCAGGCATGGCGGTGTCAGGGGCAGTGGAAGTCATGGGGGTCCTTCAGCGGTGGGGTCGATCCCCCCGCGGGGCGCGCGGGGCGTGCAGGGCACGCGAGGCGGGCCGAACAGGACCTGCGCTGGTGCAGGTCGGGACAGTCTTCGAGTCTAGGCGCGAGAGTGCCCACATCCCAGAGGGCCGGTAGGCGAGATCGCTCACGGCCGCGCTAGGCTGGGCGAGCCCCGTACGCACCCCGGTACGAGAGAAGCGTGGGCCCGACGGGCCGACGGCGTGGATCCTAAGTAGGGGAGGCGTTCAGGGCTGTTTGACCCCGTCACATCTAGACACGCATGAGAAGGACGAAACGTCATGATGCGCACCCACCGCGCCGGTGAGCTCCGCGAGGAGCACATCGGTTCCACCGTCACCCTGGCCGGCTGGATTGGCCGCCGCCGAGATCACGGCGGCGTGACCTTCCTGGATCTGCGTGATGCCAGCGGCGTCGCCCAGGTGGTTGTGCGTGAAGACGAGGCGATGCACCTGCGTCATGAGTACGTGCTGAAGGTGACCGGCACCGTGGATCGTCGCCCCGAGGGCAATGAGAACCCGGCGCTGGCCACCGGCACCATCGAGGTGACCGCCACCGAGGTCGAGGTGCTGAACTCTTCGGCTGCGCTGCCCTTCCAGCTGGATGAGCACACCGAGGTGGGCGAGGAGGCGCGTCTGCGCTACCGCTACCTGGATCTGCGTCGGCAGGGACCGGCCGCAGCGCTGCGTCTGCGCTCCGAGCTGAACCGTGCCGCGCGTGACCTTCTGCTGGATGAGGGTTTCGTCGAGGTGGAAACCCCGACCCTGACCCGCTCCACCCCGGAAGGCGCCCGCGACTTCTTGGTGCCGGCGCGTCTGGCCCCCGGTTCTTGGTATGCCCTGCCGCAGTCCCCGCAGCTGTTCAAGCAGCTGCTGATGGTTGCCGGTATGGAGAAGTACTTCCAGCTTGCCCGTTGCTACCGCGATGAGGACTTCCGCGCGGATCGTCAGCCCGAGTTCACCCAGCTCGACGTGGAAATGAGCTTCGTGGATCAGGAAGACGTGATCGCCCTGACCGAGCGTCTGCTCACCCGCGTGTGGGCGGCCGCCGGCCATGAGATCACCACCCCCTTCCCGCGCCTGACCTACGCGGAGTCGATGCGCCGCTACGGCTCGGATAAGCCCGATCTGCGCTTCGATCTCGAACTGACCGAGATGACCGAGTACTTCGCGAATACGCCGTTCCGCGTGTTCCAGGCTCCCTACGTGGGCGCCGTGGTCATGGCCGGTGGCGCTTCGCAGCCGCGCCGCACCCTCGATGCCTGGCAGGAATGGGCCAAGCAGCGTGGCGCGAAGGGCCTTGCCTACGTGCTCGTGCAGGAAGACGGCACCCTCGGTGGCCCCGTGGCCAAGAACCTCTCCGAGGAGGAGAAGGCTGGCCTCGCCGAGAAGGTGGGCGCCAAGCCCGGCGACTGCGTGTTCTTCGCGGCCGGTGAAGCGAAGTCCTCCCGCGCTCTGCTCGGCGCGGCGCGTTCGGAAATCGCTGAGCGCCTCGGCCTTATCGACCACGATGCATTCGCCTTCGTCTGGGTGGTGGACGCGCCGCTGTTCGAGCCGGTCGGTGATGCCATCGCCGCCGGCGATGTGGCCGTGGGCTCCGGTGCCTGGACTGCCGTGCACCACGCCTTCACCTCCCCGAAGCCGGAGTTCGAGGACACCTTCGATCAGGATCCGGGGTCGGCCCTGGCCTACGCCTACGACATCGTCTGCAATGGCCACGAAATCGGTGGTGGCTCGATCCGTATCCACCGTCAGGACGTGCAGGAGCGCGTCTTCGAGGTGATGGGTATCTCCACCGAGCAGGCACGCGAAAAGTTCGGCTTCCTGCTGGACGCCTTCGCTTTCGGCGCCCCGCCGCACGGCGGTATCGCCTTCGGCTGGGACCGCATCGCGGCGCTGCTGGCCAAGACCGATTCGATCCGCGAGGTCATCGCCTTCCCGAAGACCGGCGGCGGTTTCGATCCGCTGACCGCGGCGCCCGCCCCGATCACCGCGCAGCAGCGTAAGGAAGCCGGGGTGGATGCGAAGCCCAAGGCTCCCGCCGACAAGGCCGCTGAGAAGGCGGGGGACAAGCCCGCTGAGAAGTCGACTGAGAAGTAAGTCGCCCGAGAAGAAATCGGGACGACCCCATAGGGAACGGGGCCGCGCCGGGGAGATCACTCCCGGGCGCGGCCCCGTTCTCTGTGCTGTGGGTGGAGCGCTCAGCGCTGGTGCAAGCAGTCTCGTCTCAGGCGGCGTGGAGCTGCCTGATCAGGCCGCAGCGGTCAGCGCTCTCAGCGCGGAGATCCGCCGTGTTTCACCTGCGGGCGGGGCAGACGCCAACGACGAATCTGAATCTGGCGCATGATGCCGTAGCCCACCAGGCCCTTTTCCACCTCACCGAACTTCTCCTGCAGACGCTTACGCAGCTGGTGGCGCAGCAGGAAAGCATCGAGCACGCACAGGGCAATGCCACCCCAGAGCACGATGATGATGATGCCGGACACGGTGGTGGCCAGCTGCGGGCGGAACAGCGGAAGCACAAAAGCGATCAGCATGAAGATCAGCGCGCCCGGCATAAACAGTTCGGCCACATTCCAGCGTGCATCCACCACATCGCGCACGAAGCGTCGGCCCGGACCGCGATGCTGGAAAGGCATATCGCGTTCATCACCGGTCATCAGCGCGTTATGCGCTTTCATCCGGGCTTCCTGCGCGCGAGCGCGGTCCCGACGGCGGGCTTCCTTGCGGTCAGAGACCACGAGGGGGCGGCGACGGGCCGCCTCCGCCTCGCGGCGGGTACGGGTCGGGCGTCCCTTGCCCTGGGTCTGCCCGGGCTGGGACGGGGTCTGCAGCGCCGAGGACGTGCTCGGCTCGGTGGTCTCGGGCGTCTCAGAGGATGACTTGCGGAAGCTCACCGGGGCATTCTAGGCGAGCGGAGTGTGCTCATGCTGGGTCCGGATGCCCCGGCACGGCACGAAACGGCCACGATCACAGGCCGCGCGGGGTTAGCGTGGACCCATGAGCGATCACATCCCTGCCACTATCCCGTCGGACGAAGAGATCCAAGCCCTGCGCACCCGCCTGGACGGTCTACTCGAGCAGTCCCAGCGTGACCTCGAGGATCTGGTGCGTATCCCCTCGATCGCCTTCGAGGGCTACGACCGTGAACCCGTGCACCGCAGCGCCGAGGCGGTTGCGGAGCTGCTGCGCGGCACCGGGATGCCGGAGGTGAGCATCGAATCCGTCGAGGATGGTGCTCCCGCCGTGATCGCCCGCCGCCCCGCCGCCGAAGGCAAGCCCACCGTGCTGCTGTACGCGCACCACGATGTGCAGCCCACCGGCGATGTGGAGGCCTGGACCAGCGGCCCCTTCGAGCCGACGGTGCGCGGTGAGCGTCTGTACGGGCGCGGCTCCGCCGACGATAAGGCCGGTGTGATGGCGCATGTGACCGCGCTGCGCCTGGTCGGTGAGCAGCTCGCCGCCGAGGGCATCGGCGTCACCGTCTTCGTCGAAGGCGAGGAGGAGTGCGGCTCGCCCACCTTCCGTCCCTTCATCGAGACCTACCGCGACAAACTGCAGGCCGACCTCATCATCGTGGCAGATTCGGCCAACTGGAAGGTGGGTATTCCCGCCCTGACCACGAGCCTTCGCGGCGTGGTCGATCTGGTCGCGGAGGTGCACGTTCTGGAACAGGGCGTGCACTCGGGTCTCTTCGGCGGCCCCGTGATGGACGCCCCGACGCAGCTTGCGCGTCTGCTCGCCACCCTGCATGACGAAAACGGCGAGGTCGCCGTGGAAGGTCTGCGCCGGGCAGATGATCCCGAGGTGGATATGCCCGAGGAGGACTACCGCCGCGACGCCGGCGTGCTTGAGGGCCTGGAACTCTCCGGCACCGGTCCGATCACCGCCCGCCTCTGGACCCGCCCCGCGCTCAGCGTGATTGGGATCGACGCGCCGACGGTGCGCGAGGCCTCCAACACCC
The DNA here is from genome assembly GCA_023389045.1 of Actinomycetes bacterium. Taxonomy (GTDB): domain Bacteria; phylum Actinomycetota; class Actinomycetes; order Actinomycetales; family Dermabacteraceae; genus Brachybacterium. The sequence goes on along the minus strand of JAEWEZ010000006.1, from coordinate 4,675 downwards.
TGGTGCCGGTGGCGAGCGCCAAGATCTCTCTGCGCATTCCGCCGGGGGAGGATCCGGCGCACGCGATGGATGCCCTGGTGGCGCATCTGGAAAAGCACGCCCCGCGCACCGCGCAGCTCACGATCCACCGTGGCGAAGAGGGCAAGCCCTACCAGGCCAAGCAGGGCACGCCCGGCATGGACCTGGCCCGTGCGGCGCTCGGTGCCGCCTGGGGCACCGATGCCGTCGATACCGGCCTCGGCGGTTCCATCCCCTTCATCGCGGATCTGCTGGAGGTCTTCCCCGAGGCCGAGGTGCTCGTGACCGGCGTGGAGGATCCTGAATCTCGTGCCCACGGCATCGACGAATCCCTGCACCTGGGTGAGTTCGCTCGCGTGTGCCTGGCCGAGGCACTGCTGCTGATCGGGGCCGACGCCCTGCACGGTGGACGCGCGTGAACCGCACCATGAACCCTCGCGAGGCAGGGCGGGGCACCGATGACGGGGAGTCGGTCAGCGTCTCCCCACTGACGGTGCCCGCTCTGCTGGGCGGGCTCATCATCGGTTTTCTGTGCGGCTACCTGCTGGGATGGTGGGGCGCTGCGGTGATCGCCGTGATCGCCCTTGGAGCTGTGAGCGGGATTCTCGTCGGACGCAACCGCGAAAGCCTCGGGGCGCTCGTCCTCGGCGGCGTCGTGGGCTACGTGATGGTGATTGCCCTGGCCGTGTTCCGTGGCGTGATCTGAAGCAAACACACGTGATGTGAGGAACGCGCGGAGCCACAGCGGCGCGTGAGAACCGCCAAGATTCTGACGCCACCCAGCTAGGGGGCTTACCCTGGAGCAGACCCCATCAAGCAGGAGGACCCATGACCACCACCACCGAGCGCACCGAGAAGGCCGCTCACGGCGTGACCCTCACCGACGTCGCCGCGGCGAAGGTGAAGTCTCTGCTGGAGCAGGAGGGCCGTGATGACCTGCGGCTGCGTATCGCGGTGCAGCCCGGCGGCTGCTCCGGCCTGATCTACCAGCTCTACTTCGATGAGCGTCTGATGGACGGCGACCTCACCGTCGACTTCAACGGCGTTGAGGTGATCGTGGACAAGATGAGCAACCCGTACCTGATGGGCGCGGTGATTGATTTCTCCGACACGATCGAGAAGCAGGGCTTCACCATCGACAACCCCAATGCGCAGAGCTCCTGCGCCTGCGGCGACTCCTTCGCCTGAGTCGAACGCACTGACGACGCGGCCCGGACCATGCAGATGGTCCGGGCCGCGTCGTTGTGACATGCACCCGATGGGAGCGGATGGGCCGACGGAAGAACGGTCGCGTCGGTCACATTCTTCCCACCAGAACGCTTCGCGCAGATCACAGAGCGGTGACACCGCCGCTCACGGGGTGTCGTAGGGGCGCGAGCAGCCGCGGAAAGCCGTATGATGACGAGGTGCCGTCATCCGACGGGGGAGGTCTGCCCGATCCCCCCACGCCGGGTCACGTCCCCACGTGACACATGGCATCGCGGTCGTTCCCCTGCGCCCGCACCGACAGCAGCTCCGAGCCGCACGCCGCCCCGCCCCGCGGGATTCGGCTGTGGTGTCGGAGACGACGAGTGGAAGGTCATCCCTGTGGTCCCCATGGCCAGTAAGCGCACACGACGCATGGGCGTCGTGGCGACGGGTCTCGCCCTGGCATCTCTCGTCCTCGCCGGCTGCACCGAGGAGCAGAAGCGAGGCTTCCTCCCCGGTTACCCCGATGGCGAGGTCACTAACCACACCGCACGCATCACGCAGCTGTGGACCGGTTCCTGGGTCACGCTGCTGATCGTGGGTCTGATCGTGTGGGGCCTGACCATCTGGTGCGTGGTCGCCTACCGTCGCCGCAAGAACGACACCGGCTTCCCGATCCAGCTGCGCTACCACGTGCCGCTGGAGATGATGTTCACCCTGCTGCCGGTGGTCATGATCATGACTCTCTTCTACTTCACCCAGCGTGACATCCAGGAGATCGAGTCCAAGGTCGAAGACCCCGACGTCGTCGTGCACGTCGTCGCTAAGCAGTGGAGCTGGGACTTCAACTACGTGAAGGAAGACGTGCACGAGCCCGCCGGCGTGCAGTCCTTCGTGACCGGTGAGCCCGGTGCCGCCGAATCCCTGCCGACCGTCTGGGTGCCGCTCGGGGAAACCGTCGAGTTCCGTCTCGACTCCCGCGACGTGATCCACTCCTTCTGGGTCGTGGACTTCCTCTACAAGAAGGACATGATCCCCGGCCACACCACGAGCTTCCAGGTGACCCCGATGCGTGAGGGCACCTACGCCGGTAAATGCGCTGAGCTGTGCGGTGAGTTCCACTCCGACATGCTCTTCAATCTGAAGGTCGTCCCGAAGGCGGAGTACGACAAGCACATCGAGGAGCTGCGAGCCCAGGGCCAGACCGGCCAGCTCGGTGTGGATCTGAACCGTAACCAGCAGGACTGGAGCTCGCGCGATAAGCACGACTCCGCCGAGGAGAACGCCCGCAAGGAGGGTGCGAAGTGAGCACGCAGACCCCGGCGCGCCCGGTCCGCCAGTTCCAGGAGACCGGCCGCACCTCGCTCGGCCAGCAGTTCTTCAAGCTGCTGACCACCACCGATCACAAGCTGATCGGCATGATGTACATGGCGATGGCCTTCGCCTTCTTCTGCTTCGGCGGTGTGCTGGCGCTGATGATCCGTGCCGAGCTCTGGGAGCCCGGCCTGCAGGTTGTGGTCTCCAAGGACCAGTACAACCAGCTGTTCACCATGCACGGCACGATCATGCTGCTGATGTTTGGCACCCCGCTGTTCAACGGCTTCGCCAACTACCTGGTGCCGCTGCAGATCGGCGCCGTGGATATGGCCTTCCCGCGTCTGAACATGTTCGCCTTCTGGCTGACCCTCTTCGGTTCGCTGATCGCCGTGGGTGGCTTCCTCACCCCGCAGGGCGCAGCCTCCTTCGGCTGGTTCGCCTACGCGCCGCTCTCGGACACCACCTTCTCTCCGGGTCTCGGCGGTGACCTCTGGGTCTTCGGCCTTGGCTTACAGGGCTTCGGAACAATCCTCGGCTCGGTCAACTTCATCACCACGATCGTCTGCATGCGCATGCCCGGCATGACCATGTTCCGCATGCCGATCTTCACCTGGAACATCCTCATCACCGGTGTTCTGGTGCTGATGGCCTTCCCGCCGCTGGCCGCCGCGCTGCTGGCCCTGGGCGCTGACCGCCGCTTCGGAGCGGAAATCTTCAACCCCGAAAACGGTGGACCGATCCTCTGGCAGCACCTCTTCTGGTTCTTCGGCCACCCCGAGGTGTACGTGCTCGCGCTGCCCTTCTTCGGCATCGCCTCCGAGATCATCCCCGCCTTCTCCCGTAAGCCGATCTTCGGCTACAAGACCCTGGTGGGCGCGACCATCTCGATTGCCGCACTGTCCGTGACCGTGTGGGCGCACCACATGTACACCACCGGCGCCGTCATGCTCGACTTCTTCGCCTTCATGACGATGCTGATCGCGGTCCCCACCGGCGTGAAGTTCTTCAACTGGGTGGGCACCATGTGGCGCGGCTCGATCACCTTTGAGACGCCGATGCTCTTCACCCTGGGCTTCCTGACCACCTTCCTCTTCGGTGGTCTGACCGGCGTGATCCTCTCTACCCCGGCCCTGGACTTCCACCTGTCGGATACCTACTTCGTGGTGGCCCACTTCCACTACGTCATCTTCGGCACCGTGGCCTTCGAGATGTTCGCTGGCTTCTACTTCTGGTGGCCCAAGATGTTCGGCTACAAGCTCAGCGAGGGCCTCGGCAAGATCCACTTCTGGATCCTGATGATCGGCTTCCACCTCACCTTCCTGGTGCAGCACTGGATCGGTGTTCTCAACGGCCCCCGTCGTTACGTGAACTACCTGGCCGAGGACGGCCTGGGCTGGATGAACCAGCTCTCCACCGTCGGCGCCTTCATCCTGGGTGCCTCCACCCTGCCCTTCATCCTCAACGTGGTTCTGACCCACATGAAGAAGGTCAAGGTCGAGGTCGACGATCCCTGGGGCTACGGTGCGTCCCTCGAGTGGGCCACTTCCTGCCCGCCGCCGCGCCACAACTTCCACTCGCTGCCGCGCGTGCGTTCCGAGCGTCCCGCCTTCGACCTGCACCACCCGCAGCTCGCTGAGCAGGACCACATGCTCGAGCCCGTGGCTGCCGGACCGATCAACGGGAGCAAGTGAGTTAGTTGAATACCACCGCACGAATCTTCTGGATCCTGGGGCTGTTCTTCCTCATCGTTGCCGTCGTCTACGGCTTCGTGACCGCCTCCTACCAGCCGCTCGGCATCGAAACCGTGGGCTTCCCCGCCTTCCTCATGCTGGCAGGTCTTGCCGGCATGATCGGCGGCGTCATGCAGATCAACGCCCGCCGCTTCAAGGGCCGTCCCGAGGACGACCTGCACGGCGAGGTGGAGGACGAGGCCGGTGTGCAGGGTAGCTTCGCCCCGTACAGCTGGATGCCGCTGTGGGCCTCCCTCGGCGCCGCCATGGTCTTCCTGGGCGTGGCCGCCGGTTGGTGGATCGCCTTCCTCGGCGCGGTTCCGGTCATCATCGGCACTGTCGGCTGGGTGATGGAGTTCTCGGTCGGCAAGTACCGCCACTGAGCGCCCCACAGCAACGACGGCGGCCCGACACCTTCGAGG
>JAEWEZ010000142.1 GCA_023389045.1 Actinomycetes bacterium | reverse complement strand
GTGTGGGAGTACGTCAACCGGTTCACCTCGTTCACGAACTACGTGCACCGCGTCTACACGACGCACAAGAACGTGGTCTTTCCCCTGCCGATCAACCTCGGCACCATCAACCAGTTCTTCCAGGCTGCCTACACCCCGGATGAGGCACGGGCCCTGGTGGCCGAGCAGGCCGGGGAACTGGCCGGCACCGATCCGGAGAACCTCGATGAGAAGGGAATCTCCCTGATCGGCCGGCCCCTGTACGAGGCCTTCATCAAGAACTACACCGGCAAGCAGTGGCAGACCGACCCCAAGGATCTGCCCGCCTCGATCATTTCCCGTCTGCCCGTGCGGTACACCTACGACAACCGCTACTTCAACGACACCTACGAGGGCCTGCCCCGCGAGGGCTACACCGCCTGGCTCGAAAAGATGGCGGACCACCCGAACATCGAGGTGCGCCTGTCCACCGACTACTTCGACACCGAGCAGCCGCTCAATAAGGACGCGGTGCGCGGACGCCTGCCCGTGGTCTACACCGGCCCGGTGGACCGCTACTTCGACTACAGCGAAGGCTCGCTCGGTTGGCGCACCATCGACCTGGAAACCGAGCATCTGGAGGTCGGCGACTTCCAGGGCACCTCGGTCATGAACTACGCCGATGCCGATGTTCCCTTCACCCGGATCATCGAGCCGCGCCACTTCCACCCCGAGCGTGACTACCCCAAGGACCGCACCCTGATCCAGCGCGAGTACTCCCGCTTCGCTGAGCACGGCGATGAACCGTACTACCCGATCAACTCGACCGCGGATCGCGAAACCCTGCTGAAGTACCGCGAGATGGCCGATACAGAACCCCGAACCCTCTTCGGCGGACGCCTGGGCACCTACCAGTACCTCGATATGCACATGGCAATCGGTTCGGCCCTCTCCATGGCCGACAACAAACTGGCCGATCTGCTGAAGGCCTGAACGGTCTGACGGCTAAGGAGAAGCATGAGCACCACGACTGCCCCCCAGCGCCTGCTGCAGCGCCTGATCCTGCCGCAGGGCGACTCGCCCGATAACCTGCCGCTCTACCTTGAGCGTGCCGCCTTTGCCCCCGCCAGTGGCGAGGCCACCGCAGCCCCCGCACCGGAGCCGGTCAGCGCCTCGGAAGTGATCGGTCGCCACCGTGTGCGGATTCCCGCCGGGCAGAGCCGCTCCTTCGGCACCTACTTCAATGCCTTTCCCGCCAGTTACTGGCGTCGCTGGACCCCCGTGCGAGCGGTTCGCCTGAGCGTGAAAACACGGGGCAATGGCACGATCGTCGTGCAGCGCTCCTCCGCCCGCGGCACCATCCAGCGCCACACCTCCACCACGGTGTCCGGAGAGAAAACCAGCACCTTCGATCTGCCGGTGACCGCTTTCGGTGATGGCGGCTGGTACTGGTTCGACGTGCACGCCGATAGCGAGCACCTCGATGTGCTCGGCGCCGAGTGGACGGCAGATGCCTCCCTTGCCCGCACCGAAGGCACCCTCTCCATCGCGATGACCACGATGAACAAGGTGCCGTACTGCCTGAACAACATTCGGACGATTGCCGGCTCCGGGGAACTGCTCGACAAACTCGACGTGATGTACATCGTCGATCAGGGCAGCGACCGCCTCAGCGATCATCCGGAGAAGCTCGCCCCGCTGCAGGAACTAATGGACGATCAGCTGCAGATCATCGAGCAGGGCAATATCGGTGGCTCCGGTGGTTTCTCCCGTGGCATGTATGAAGCCGCCACCAACGGCACCTCGACCTACGTGGTCAACTGCGATGACGACATCGTCATCGAACCGGAGTCGCTGCTGCGTCTGCTGACCTTCGCAGATTTCGCGAGCCGCCCGAGCCTCGTCGGCGCCCACATGTTTGACCTCAATAACCGCACGTCCCTGCATACCTTCGGTGAGGTTGTGGACCCGTGGCGGATCCAACCGGCCCTGCCGAACGCTGAGGCCAAGCTGGCCTATGACCTCGGGGCTTTCTGCCTGCGTGGCACACCGTGGCTGCACCGCCGTACCGATGTGGACTACAACGGCTGGTGGATGTGCCTGATCCCCACCGAGACCGTGCGTGCGATCGGTCTGAGCCTTCCTATCTTCATCAAATGGGATGACGCCGAATACGGCCTGCGGGCCAAGAAGGCCGGATACCCCACGATTTCTCTGCCTGGCGCGGGTGTGTGGCATATGACCTGGGCCGATAAGGACGACCTTGTCGGCTGGCAGGCGTACTTCCACGAGCGCAACCGCATCATCACCGCCCTGCTGCACTCCCCGTATGAGCGTGGCGGCCGGGTGCTGAAGGAATCCCAGTTCATGGATGTCAAGCATCTGATCTCCATGCAGTACTACACCGAGGCGGGGCGCCTGATGGCGCAGAAGGATGTTCTCGGCGGCCCTGACGCCCTGCACGGACTGATCGGCACCAAACTGCCGGAGATCCGTGCCATGGCCTCGAACTTTGATGACTCGCAGTCGAAGAAGGACCCGGACCAGTACCCGCCGGTGAAAATTGATAAGCCTCCGCGGCGAGGTAAGCCGCTCGGGCAGCCGGCCACCTGGTTCCTTCCGGTATGGACCGCCAAGCAGATGGTCAAGCAGCTGGTGAAGCAGCCGAAGGAATCGGCGGCGCATAACCCGCAGGCTGCGATTGCGCATCAGGACGCCCGCTGGTGGCGTCTGTCCGCCTATGACTCGGCCGTGGTCTCCAATGCGGAGGGCACCCAGGTGTCCTGGTACAAGCGCGATCCGCAACAGGTGCGCAGCATGCTGTCCGAGGCGATCGCCGTCCACGCGGAGCTGTGGCGGCGCTGGCCGGAGCTGGAGCGCACCTACCGTGAGGCTGCCGAGCGTATCACCTCCTTCGAAACCTGGGAGCAGACCTTCAAGAACAATCCGGCCCCGAAGCGCGAGCAGAAACCGGCCACGGGAGGCGCGAGCGCGTGAGCGAGGTCCAGGAACGGCCTGCTATCCGGATACCCACCCGTGCGGAGCAGGCTGAGGGCTGGCGGGCGCCCGGACAGGACGCCGGCTGGCTCAACCCAATCCGGGAACGCTTCCTTCTTCATCTGCTGGTGAAGAAGGAACTGCGGGTGCGTTATCGCGGCAGCATGCTCGGCATGCTGTGGAGCTATGTGAAGCCCGCGGTGCAGTTCATCGTCTTCTACATTGCACTGGGCGTTTTCCTGCAGCTCTCCAAGGGGGACCCGGCCTATGCGGTCTACCTCTTCTCGGGCATCGTGGTGATCAACCTCTTTGGTGAGGTTTTCGGGAATGCCACCCGGTCGATTACCGCGAATGCGCCGCTGGTTTCCAAGATCTACCTGCCGGCGGAGCTTTTCCCGTGGTCCAGCATGATCGTCGCGCTTGTGCATTTTGTGCCGCAGGTTCTTGTGCTCATGGTGGGCGCTCTGCTGTTTGGGTGGACCCCGTCGCTGCTGGAATTGGCAGCCTTTGCCCTGGGCATGATCATTCTGGTGGTTTTCACCGTGGGGCTGGGTATGCTCACCGCCGCGCTGAACGCCGCTTTCCGCGATGTGGAGAACTTCGTGGATCTGATCGTCATGGTGGCCACCTGGCTGAGCCCGATCCTGTATCGGATTTCCCTGGTGGAGGAAGCCATCGGCGGCACGATTCTATACTGGCTGTATGTGCTGAACCCGCTCACGATTGTGGTAGAGCTCTTCCACACCGCCTTTTGGCGGCATTTGCCCAGCACGGTGCAGCGTCAGGCAGAGAATCCTCAATTCGCCGCCTCGGGGGTGGCTGAACTGTGGTGGGTTGGTCTGTTGATCGCTGCGGTGACTTTTGCCGTGGGCACCGTTGTTTTTGAGCGCTCGAAGCGGCGCTTCGCCCAGGAGCTCTGAGCCGATGAACGCACCCCTGCATGAGGATATGAACCTCGAGAGCCTGGCGCAGCCGGATCCGCGCCGGGAAATGATCCGGATCGAGCACGTCTCCAAGCGCTTTTCGCTGCGGCACACTCGCGCGCTGAAGGAGCTGGTGTTCGCCGCCCTGCAGCGTAAGAAACTCTCGGACTCCTTCCTCGCTCTGGACGATGTGGACCTCACCGTCCACGCGGGTGAAACCGTGGGGCTGATCGGCTTCAACGGTTCGGGCAAATCCACGCTGCTGAAAACAATCTCCGGGGTGCTGTTCCCGGACGCGGGGCGAGTGCTCGTGCGCGGCAAGGTGGCCGGTCTTATCGAGGTTGGGGCTGGTTTTCACCCGGACCTCACCGGCCGTGAGAACGTGTACCTCAACGCCGCGATTCTGGGCATGACCCGCGAACAGGTCGATGAAAAGTTCGATGAGATCGTTGCCTTTAGTGAAATCGAAAAGTTCATCGACACCGATGTGAAGTACTACAGCTCGGGTATGTTCCTGCGTCTGGCGTTCTCGGTCGCGGTGCACACCCAGCCGGATATCTTCCTGGTCGACGAGATCCTGTCCGTCGGTGACGAACCTTTCCAGCGCAAATGCCTCGACCGGATCCGCCAGCTGCAGGAGGCGGGCCGCACGATGGTCATCGTTTCCCACGAACTGGAGATGCTGGAGCGCCTGTGCACCCGCATTGTGGTGCTGCAGAAGGGCCGCCCGATTTTCGACGGTGATCCCGCGGAGGCCGTCCGCGTGCTGCGCGCCAGCTGAGCGTCGGTTCCGCTCAGACCCGGTGCGTGACGCCCTCGGTCTCCTGCGCCTGCGGGGCGATGTTTGCGGCGGGGCCGACGATACGGCCACCGGCCAGGAACACCCCGAGCACCTGATCGAGCACCTCTACACCGTCGGTAGGAACGAGCAGGCAGGGGGCCTCGCCACAGTCGGTGGGTTCCGGGCCGCTCCAGTCCGGCAGCGCGGTGGCGAGCTGGTCGGGGGCCGAGCGCACTTCCTGCACCCAGTCGTGCACGAGCGGGGGAAGCGCCCCGTTATAGCGCGGGGCAAGAGAGCGGGCTTCCAGGGCCAAAACTTCCTCGGCGCGATCAGCCAGAGGCTCGGTGGGTCGGTCGGTGGCGAGCACCGTCGGATCCTCACCGTCCTGCGGGAGCGCCGCATTGGGGGCCGACGGGGCGGGGCCTGCGGGTGCCCGATCGGTGACCTGAACCCGAGCCCCGAGAGCGTGAGCTGCGAGGACGAGCACGAGGCGTTTCCAATGCGGTGGCATATCGATCACCATCTGGGCAGCCTCCTCGAGAGCGACCTCGGCCTCCAAATGCCCGATGGCTTTGATGATCCAGTTGGCGAGCACATGCCCGGAGAGTTCCACGCGCGCAGCTTCCCCATACCAGGCGAGCGCCGGGTGGGCGCCGGTGCGTTCGAGCGCGGTGAGCAGGTCGATGGCGCAGCGGGGGGACGTCATCACATCTCCTGATGCCGGGGGAGTAGATCTCCGTCGGGACTCTCGATCAGAACCTCAACCTGCAGCAGGTGGGGCTCGTGATCAGCGATGGTCTCCGCGCCGATAGCGGTGCGCAGACGTTCAGCGACCATACCCGCCGCCACCCAGTCAGCGGGAGTCTCCGAGCGGGGCTGAACACGGATCCGATGCGGATGGTCGGGATTCACGCGAATGACGGCGCGCGCCTCGGGGCTCTTCGCGGTGGGCACGCTCTGTTCACTCTCGGCGCCGATGAGGAGGAGAGCGAGCGGCGCGGCATCGTGAGTGCGGGGCAGACGCGCCACGTGGGTGGCGCGTGCCAGCCGCGTCTGCCAATCTTCCGGGTCCATGGCCGCGACCGGTTCATCACGTTCGGGCAGGCCCATCGCCTGCCAGGCGGATTCCAGGCTGGGGCGTCGGAACCAGTTATCGGCGCCGGTGCGGGAAAGCGCTCGGGCGGGGACGCCCTGCTCCGGGGGCACGACGGTGGTGGCAAGGCCACGCACGATCGCCACGGGAACCTGCGCGGTTTTTCCTTTGACGAGATCGGCGGCGGCAGCGATCTCGTCGGCGAGGGCGCGGACGGTGACACTCATGCGACGACCCTGCGCATCCTCGCTGCCACGGAGGTCCTCCAGGGACAGCAAACCGGCTGCACCCAGGGCGATATCTCCGACGCCCTGCCGCCAGATGCGCGAGGAGGTGTCGGTCAGGATGACTGCAATCTGGCACCCGGTCGCTGCGGCAAGCGCCGCCCGAAGCTCTTCAGCGCAGGCGTCGGGATCCGGGGGGAGAAGCAGGAGTTTGCCCTCGGGGGTGTTGGAGGCGTCGATCCCCGCAGCCGCCATGATCGGGCCGTGGTCGAGCTGCACGACCGAGGTGACAACGCTGCCGTGACGGCGCCGAGCTACCGTTCGCACCGCAGCCTCCTGCACGGCCTGCTCCTTGTGCTCCGCCGGAATAAGAAGACCCATGGCTTTGGAGACGATTTTGGTGCTGACACACAGCACATCCCCATCACTCAGGTCCGAGAGGAGGGGCGTCAGCAGGGCGGGAAGATCATCCCCGGGCTGCACCTCCGGGATGATCTTGAGAGGAATCACCGTCAGTGCAGGCTCAGACATGGCACTCCCTTAGTTCTCTCAGATACGGGTGGTTTTCTCCTGGGCCGCGCACGCTGTGGTGCTGCGGTGCTTTTCGCGTCAGGACGTGATGTGCCTGGCCGTGATGCTGGACTGGCTTGACGCCAGGGAACTACACGGGTGTATTTTAGGGGCGTCGCAGGCCGCTGACGAGCCGTGACAACGTCTGATGGTCACCTGCACGACACCGCGCTGGCCGGGAGAGGAGAGACGCACATGGCGCAGGAACACGCCCCCCAGGACCAGCACGCCGAGCTGTCCCTGCTTGACTTGGCCTCGATGGATCCCGACTCCGGGGAACTGTCCTGGCAGGAGCGCGCACTGTGCGCACAGACCGATCCCGAAGCCTTCTTTCCTGAAAAGGGCGGCTCAACCCGCGAGGCGAAAAAGGTCTGCGTCTCCTGTGAAGTGCGTGCCGAATGCCTCGAGTACGCCCTCCAGAATGATGAGCGTTTCGGTATTTGGGGCGGCCTGTCCGAACGCGAGCGTCGTAAGCTAAAGCGCCGCGCCGTCTGAAACTGATCGCTTGTGAGCGACCGCTTCATCACCGCCGTTGTCCTGGGAACCCGGACAACCACTCCTCGCTCCCTGGACGCGACGCTGCGTGCCGTCGCGGCACAAACCCGCCCCGCTGACCGCATCGTCTGCGTGCTCCCCGCGGGGACGCGGGAAAGTCTCGAAAACACCCTCGAAACTGCTGCGGCCGACGGACGCCTGCAGGAAATCCTGGATGTCCCCTCGATGGCGGGGCCTGCTGCCGCGGTGCGCGAGGTGCTGGACCTGCTCGTCCGCAGCCCCCATGCCGACCGTGGCGCCGAGCCCTCCACACAGAGTGCCGAGGGTGCCGCACCGGCTGTTCGTGGTCGCCGTGCCCGCGCGATTGACCACGCTGAACAGGAACGCCGCCTGCGGCAGGAGGCCGAGCACACCGCCCAGATCCCTCTGCGTTTGCGTGAGGACCGCCCCCGCATCGGCCGCCGCTCCCGACGCGAGGCGGCAGTGGCGGGCGAAAGCTGGCTGTGGTTTATCCCGGTGGGCTCTGATCCAGGTGCGGGAGCACTCGCCGCTCAGCTGGAGACCGTTGCCGGCTCGCCCCGCACTGCGATCGTCGGTGTCAAACGGCTAATCCTCGATGACCTTGCCGAGGACGCTCCCGAGGGAAGCAACCAAACCGCCGACCACGCCGCAGCGCTTCTCGATGTGGGCCTTAGCCTCACTCACGGTGGACGAATCGCCACTGGGATTGACCCCGGGGAGATCGATCAGGGCCAGGCCGACTGGCGAGAAGACGTTCTGGCGGTGCCCCTGGCCGGCATGCTCGTGCGCGAGGACTCCCTGCGTGACCTGGGAGGACTCGATCCTGCCCTCCCGGCGCCCTGGGCTGAGATCGATCTGTGCCATCGCACCTGGCGTTCCGGGCAGCGCGTAGCCGTGAAGTCCGCGGCGCGGGTCCTGGATCCGAGCCCGGAGCAGGATGACGCTGAGGCGCATCAGACTCACCGCCGCGGTCAAATCCTGATGCTGCTGAAGCATCGCTCCTTTCTCGGCGTTCTTGCCCTGCTGATCATCCTCCCGTTCCTCACCGCGGGGCGGGCCCTCATCGCACTTTTTGCGTCCCGACCGCGTCTTGCGGCAGCAGAGATCGGCGGGTGGCTGGGTGCGATGCGCGGCGCTGGGGGAGCGATCCGGCGGGGAGCTGCTGCGCGCCGACGGGCTCGGGTGTCACGCTCGCGCCTCGCCCCCCTGTACCTCCCGCGCGGAGAAGACCTCCGCCAGCAGGTCCAGTCGTCCTGGCAGCGCATTTTTGCCGACGATGATGAGACCCGCCGGCGCCGCCGCACCCGCTGGGGTGTGGGCGGTACGCGCGACAGCATCGAAGATCACGACTACGGCCGGCATCTGGCATGGACCGGGGTTCTCGCCATCATCGCCACGGTGCTGTCCCTGATTGCCTTGCGTTCCCTGTTCGGGCGCGGAGACCTGGTCGGCCCCGGATTCGTTGCCTGGCCCGAGCGTTTTCGGGATGCCTTCGCCGCCGCATGGTCCACCTGGATCCCCACCGGCCTCGGCTCCCGCGGGCCCGCTGACCCCCTGCTCCGCCTGCTCGGATCTGTTCCCCTCCCGGGCGGGTTCTTCCTGGAAGCAGTGATTTTTGCAGCCATCCCGCTGGCTGCTCTGGCTGCCTGGTGGGCGGCCGGTGCCGCCACTCGCGCCGTGGGCGCCCGACTGGTGGCCGCGGTGATCTGGGCTCTCGCCCCGCCCTTCCTGGCAGCTCTCATCGTCGGGGCCTGGCCGCTTCTGCTGGTGCACGTGCTTCTCCCGCTGCTTGCCCTGGGGGTAGCGCGTGCCATCGGACTCCCGCGTAAACAGGCTGATGCCTGGCCGGGGGCTGCGGCGCTCGCCGGCCTGTGCCTGCTCGTCATCGGAGCGGTGCAGCCGGTGCTGGTGCTTCTCGCTGCGGTCGCCGTGATCATGGTGGCCATCCGGGTGCCGGGCCGCCGCTGGCGTCTGCTGTGGGTGTTTGTTCCCTCTGTGGCGCTGCACGCCCCGTATCTGCCGACCTACCTGGATCACCCTCGGCTTGTTCTCGGCGTGGGTGCGACCGATGCCTTGGGCGCCCCCGCAACGGTGCAGGACCTGATGGCGCTGTGGCCGGTGGCTGCGCCGGGGCGCGAGAGCCTGGCTGCCCTGATCGGGGCGACGGGTGCGCAGGTACTGCTGATGCTCCCGATGCTTCTGCTGGTTCCCGCGGCCCTGATTGCTGTGGTCCTCAGCGCAGAAGCCGGTCGGGTCGCTCGCTACGGCGCGCTCCTGACGGCGCTCACACTCCTGGTGGTGCTGTGGGCACGCAGCACCCCGGTGGGGGTCGAACACGGTGTCGTGACTCCCGTCCCGCTGCATGCTCTTGCCTCGGTTCTGATACTGGGGCTCGCCGTCGGGGCCGTGAGCCTCTACGACACCCTGGCCTGCCGTGAGGGTGAGATCGGCACGGCGCGTCGTGCGGTGAGCACCGTGATCGCCGCCTGTGCGGCGGCAGCCTGTGCTCTGAGCGTCATCGCCTGGGGTCTGCTCCTGCCGGGCACCCTGCAGATTCAGCGCGGCAACGCCGACCAGGTGCCGGCAGCTGCCGCTGATGCGGGGCGGTCCGAGCAGCGGGGGCGCGTGCTCGTGCTGCAGCCGGGGGCCGAGCGTGAAACAGCCCATGCCCGTGTGCTCGTGCAGGGAGCCGATACTGCCGCCCAGCACTCGACCATCGTGGATCTTCGCCGTCTCGAAACGGTGGCACGCGGAAAAGCCCCTGATGCGGACGCCGGTGATTCTGCGCTCCGCGAGGCGGCCTCGGCGCTGCTGTCGCGCGGGGCTGTGGATTCGCCTGCCGCTCTGCGCACCCTCGCCATCGGCTATGTGGTGGTGCCCGGGGATGAGGCCGATAACGCGGCGCTCATCAGTGCCCTGGATGCGTCCCCGGCACTGGAGAAGGTCACCCAAACCGTCAACTCCGCGCTGTGGCGTGTCGCAGATGCTGCGCCGCGTGCGGAGGTTCGTGATGGCAGTGCAACCATCCCTCTGCGCAGTCAGACGGTCACGGCCCAGGGCGATATCTCCGCCGCTGAGCATGAACGCACGCTCGTGCTGTCCGAACGCGCTGAGAGCCAGTGGCGCGCCACCGTTGACGGCACTGCCCTCACCCCGGTGACGGTGGATGGCTGGGCACAGGGCTTCACCATTCCACCGGGTCTAGGCGGTGAGGTTCTCGTCGAGCGGCATCAGCCCGCAGTGCGCATCTGGCAGGTGCTGTTGCTCATCGCCGTGGTTCTCACGGCACTGATGGCTTTACCGTGGAGGCGCCGCCCGCACAGCACAGATCCCCGTCTGCGTCGGCACCGGCAGCAGCGTTCGACCGAGGCAGAAGCCCCTGCCGCGGCGGAGGATGCCGCCGCCGAGGAGGCTCCCGTGAAGGAACAGCCGCCCCTGAGCCGGGAGGAGGAGCCCCGTGACTGAGCGCAAGCAGCCTGCAGACCACACCGGTGCCCATCCCCGTCGGGCCCTCCGACCCCTGCTCGGGATCGCCACCCTCGTTCCGGTGATTCTCGCCGGAGCGGCCGTCGCCCTGCAGGAAAGCCCCCGCACCGAGGTACTGGAGCCGACGACGACGCAGGCCCGCCCAGGCGCCGCCGCAATGTACTGCCCCGGGCCTATCACCGTGCCCGAGGGCTCTGTGGCCGCGAAGTCCGATGGGGAGTTCGCTCAGACTCCGCCCAGCACCACCGCCGCGATCGGAACGATCTCCGTGGAACCCGGTTCCTCGCTGCTGCACGGGCGCACCACCGGCTCCGAAACCATGCAGGATGCCAAGGACGGTTCGGCGCAAGCCCCGACCATCCGCACGCTGGGAGCACAGGACCAGGTGCTATCGGAGCAGGCAGCGAAAAAGAACCTGGGGGCAGCGGTTCAACAGATTCCCCAGGCACCGAGCCCGACCCAGGTGACGAGTGCATCCTTCGATGGCGGCACTCCGGTTCTCGACGTCACCCAGGCCACCGCCACCACCACGGGCGACCACCGGGCTCTGTCCACGACCCGCTGCACCAGCCCCGTCACCTCCGCTGACTTTCTCGGCGCCTCCACCCAGAAGGGGCACAGTGCGA
Source organism: Actinomycetes bacterium (assembly GCA_023389045.1). Taxonomy (GTDB): domain Bacteria; phylum Actinomycetota; class Actinomycetes; order Actinomycetales; family Dermabacteraceae; genus Brachybacterium. The sequence goes on along the minus strand of JAEWEZ010000142.1, from coordinate 20,935 downwards.
TCCTGAGCCTGCACAACCCCACGAGCCGGCCGGCAACAGCCTCGGTGCAGGTATGGAGTGAGAAGGGCGCTGCCGCCATGGAGGGCCGCAGCCGAGTGGTTGTTGCTCCCGGGGCGACGGAGCATGTGCTGTTGGAATCGATCGTTCCCGGTGCCGCCTCCCTCGGGGTGCACCTGGACGTCTTGGGCTCTCCGCTCGTCCCCACACTGCAGCAGACCTCCCGTGATGGCCTGACACCCGGGGGTGCCGAAATCCTCTCCTCGATGGCCCCGCCGTCGACCGATCTGACCATCCCTGCCATCCACGTGACCGAAGGGGCGCCACGCCTGGTCCTGCTGAACCCTGCAGCTGAGCCTGTGCAGGTGAAAGCCCAGGTGCGCGGTCCGCAGGGCCCGGTGCAGGTGCCGGGAACGGAGGCGATTGAGGTTCCCGCCGGTAGCGTCACCGCCGTTCCTCTGCCCGGGCTGACCCCCGCCAACTATGCCGTTCACCTCAGCGCTCCCAGCCCGGTGAGCGCGGTGGTGCGTTTCGATGTGGCCGGCAAGGACCTTCCCGGGGACACCGTTGGTGTGCCGGTGGATACGGCGGTTGCTGCGCCGGCCCCGCTGCTCACCCAGGGGGCGGTGCTGGCGATCCCGCCGGGGCGTAGTGATGGGCGCCTCGTCCTGACTGCCTCGGAGGCCGCGACCGCACAGATCATTCCGTTACGTGCAGATGGATCAGCAGGCTCGGCCGTCCCCGTCGAGATCCCGGCGGGAAGCGCTGTGACTCGCTCCCAGAGGGCGCTTGCCATCGGGCCGGATACCGTCGGCCTGATGGTTGTTCCCTCGGCGGGAGAGCTCAGCGCTTCCTGGGTGCAGCTGCAGTCCGACGGAGCGGGCGCGAACCTGGTCTCCGTGCTGACGGTGGAGCCACCGGAGACGCTAAGTCTCGGGGTGGAAGTGCAGCTCGAGAACTAAATCGCTCGCGATCAGAGCAGGGACTCGCTCGTCATCAGGGCGGATGCGAGGCACCTGCGGGCGATGGAAGCGTCTACTCCTCCCAGGCCCCCGGATCCACATCCTCGGCAGCAATCCCGAGCAGCGAACCGACCTGCTCGGCGAGAACCTGGCGGATCAGGATCTCTAGCCCCTCCCCGCGCGGGCAGCGCGTTTGAATCGGAAGACGGTGCAGAACTACCCGGGGCGGGTTGTCCCGGGTGCCCGGCAGGGCGCGGCCCAGAACAGCCGCGTGCTCCTCCCACGGCGCCGGATCGGTGGTGGGGATCTCCTGCACCAGCACTCGCAAATGCTGCAGCCGCCGCGGATAACGCTCGATGAGCTGTGCGGCTGCATCGGTAACGGTCGCATCGAAACGCTCGCGGGCTGTGCGATGCCCGGGCAGGTGCGGGGGAATCAGCATGCTGCGAAAACCTCGACCGTGCCGGTCACGGCGACGTTGACGACCCCGACCCGGCGCCGCTGCGGGGGAGGACGAGAATGCAGCCTGCGCGGCTTTCCCCGTCGTGCCCGGCATATCCGTGCCGCCCTCCGCGCGCGAGGAACGGGAGGGATCCGACGGCACTGAGGGATGTGCAGTCGGCGACACGGGGTCCTTGGGGGTCATGGGGGCACCATATCGCCCCGGGGCGTGCGTAGACTTCGAGAGTGCCTGCTCGTGAATGTTCTCGGCCGACGTGCTCGGATCCTGCCGTCAGCACGCTGACGTACGTGTACGAGGATCGCACCGCCGTGCTGGGCCCGCTCTCCCGGAGTGCTGAGCCGCATGCCTATGACCTGTGCTGTCACCATGCATCCCGTCTGACCGTCCCGGTTGGCTGGGAGCTGCTGCGTGTTGTCGGTAGTGCTGAGGCGAGCGATGACCTGGTGGCGCTCGCCGATGCGTTACGACCTGGCCACAGCTACCCCGTCGGACCCTCCGCGCAGCCGCGCGAGCAGACGCCCGCACCCCGATCTACCCGCCGACCCCACCTGCAGATCCTGAGGAGCCCTAGTGAGTGACGTCCGTTTTGATCTCTCCGGCATTGTGAAGGCCTACGACGTGCGTGGCCGTGCCGGCTCTGACATCACCCCGGAGATCGCTCGTGCCCTCGGCGCCGCCTTCGCGGATTTCCTCGACGCCGGTGCCGCTGTGGTGGCTCATGACATGCGAGTGTCGTCGCCGGAACTCTCCGCGGCCTTTGTCGAAGGGGCGGTGCGCCGCGGCTCCACCGTGGCGGTGGCCGGGCTGTCCTCCACCGACCAGCTCTACTGCGCCTCGGGCCTGCATCGCGCGGCCGGCGCCATGTTCACCGCCTCCCACAACCCGGCCCCGGATAACGGCATCAAAATGTGCCTCCCGGGTGCCCGCCCCATCAGCCGCGACACCGGCCTCGCGCAGATCCGCGAGGGGGCCGAGGCCTACCTCGCGGCCGGCGAGATTCCCGTGCGGGCCGGAGGGCGCGCCGAAGCCGTGGACACCCTGAAGGACTACGTCACCACCCTGCTCGGACTGGTCACGGTTCCCGCCCGTCGCCGTCTGCGCGTGGTGGTTGATGCCGGTAATGCGATGGCGGGCCTGACGATGCCGGCGGTGGCTGAGCATCTGGAGAACATCGAGATCATCCCGCTGTACTTCGAGCTCGACGGCACCTTCCCGAACCATCCGGCAAACCCCCTGGACCTCACCACCCTGGAGGATCTGCAGGCGGCTGTGGTGCGTGAAGGGGCCGATCTGGGCCTCGCCTTCGACGGCGATGCGGACCGCTGCGTGGCCGTGGATGAAACCGGGGCCGTGGTCCCGCCCTCGGCGGTCACCGCCCTGATTGCGCAGCGCGAGATCGCTCGTGCCCAGGCAGCGGGGGAGGAGCAGCCTGCCGTGGTGGCGAACCTGGTCTCTTCCCGTCACGTTGCCGAGGCGATTACGGCTGCGGACGGCCGCCATGTGCGCTCCCGCGTGGGCCACTCCCTGATTAAGGCCCTCATGGCCGAGAACAGCGCCGTCTTCGGCGGTGAGCACTCCGCCCACTACTACTTCCGCGACTTCTTCTTCGCCGACTCCGGCATGCTCGCCGCCCTGCATCTACTCGCGGCGTTCGCCGAAACCGACGGTTCCCTCTCTGCGCTGGTTGCCGAGCATGACCCGTACTTCGCCAGCGGTGAGATCAACTCGCGGGTGGCCGATGCCGCCGCCTCCACCGCGCAGGTGCGTTCCTGGGCGGAGAACTATGGCGATGTGACCTGCGATGAGCTCGACGGGCTGACCGTGACGCACTGGTCGCAGGACCTCCCGGCGGAGGACCGCTGGTGGTTCTCCCTGCGCTCTTCCAATACGGAGCCGCTGCTGCGTCTGAATGTGGAAGCCGAGCAGGAGGCGACCATGCAGCGGGTGCGCGATGAGGTGCTCGGTATTGTGCGTGCCGAGGGCGAAACCCCGTCGGAAACCCCGTCGGAAACCCCCTCGGAGTCCCCGTCGGACGTGCCCTTTGCTGCGGAACCTGCCGCCGGCGCCCCCGTCGTGGGTGCCTCCTCCCCGTCGACCCCCGCCGACATCACCGGAAGCGGTGCCGACGTTCCCGCCTGGGTGGGGCAGATGCTGTGCAGCCCCGCCGGTGGACGGCTCGAAGCGGTCGAGGGCGGTTTGCGCTGCGATAAGACCGGGCGGCTCTACCGCGTGGTGGACGGGATCCCGATGCTGATCGACGGCGAGGAACAGGCCTGAGTCGCATTCCAGCGTCTGATCAGCACCGGTGCACCCGGTGCTGATCGCGCTTTAGCGCGATGCCTCCGCGTTCACGGCAGATGCCTCTGCGTGAAAGGGAACTGCCGTAACCTGCGCGGTGAGATCCTCCTGGCGTTCGCGATCTCGACGCAGACGTTCCTCATCACGCCGTGAACGCTCCGCGATCACCGCTTCCAGAAAGGCCTCCGGGGCGGTGCCGGGCGGCGGCGCCGGTGCCACGAAAGGCAGGGTGCGCTGGAGCAGATCCCGCGAGATTTCCCGTCGCGAGTACGGGTTCATGCCGCGGTGACTGCGCTGGATGAACGTGCGAACGTCCTGCATCAGCGGAAGGGGCAGACGGCCGACGTCGGCCCCATGCACCCACTGCTCCAGATCCACCGGAACCTGCGCACGCAAGGGGATCGGAGTGGCCATCCGCTCCTGCACCACCATCGTGCCCGCCATGAGGTCACCCACTCGCCGCGAGCGCGGATCGAGCATCGCACAGGTGAGCGCGACCGCCCCGGCCGTGACCCAAATTTCCAGCACCGCCATGACCGCGCGAATCACGCTCTGGCGCACATGCACCGGTCCGCCGTCCTCGCGCACCAGACGCGTACCCATCACCAGACGCCCCGGGGAGCGGCCCCGTAGAACCAACTCCCAGAGCACAGGGCACCCCACGTAGGCAAAGACCGCGCAGCCAATCACCCCGGCCATGGCCATGCCTTCATCCAGAAAAACGAATTGGGCGATCGTGATCAGCGTGAGAACGGAAGCGATGAGCACCACGAGCTGAATGGCAATGTCGATCAGCCCGCTGATCATGCGGGAGGTGAACGGGGCCGGACGTAAATCCAGCAGCACTGCCTCACCGGTGACCAGGGCATCACGCTGCATGCTCGGGGCTGTCATGTCTCCCATTGTGTCAGCGCCGTGCCAGATCGGGCAGATCCAGCAGTCGGCCTCCGACGGTGTCCAGGCGCTACTTTCGTCGGCATCTTTGCCTGCACCTAAGCGCCTACTCTGGCCGGGTGGACATTGACGCTTTCATCGCCGTGCACCAGGAGGACTGGGATCGTCTGCGTGAACTCACCCGCAGACGGCACCTGGATGCTGCACAGATTGATGAACTGCTGCGCCTCTACCAGGCCACTGCCACCCACCTGTCCAGGGTGCGGTCCACCAACCCCGACCCGGTGCTCACCGCGCGCCTGTCGCTCCTTGTCCATCGGGCGCGGCTGCGCATTACCGGGGCGCGGGTGCCACTGTGGCGTCACGCCCGTACCTTCTTCTGGGAGGACTTCCCGGCCGCGCTCTACCAGGCGCGCTGGGCCGTGGTCATTGCCGCAGCCATCTTCCTTCTGCCCGCCCTGATCAGTGGTTTCTGGTTTGCCGCGGATCCTGCCGCTCGCGCCACGATGGCGACGGAAGCCGAGCAGCGTGCCTACGCCGGCCACCTTTTCGAGGACTACTACATGCAGGGTGAGGCCTCCGGTTTTGCCGCGCAGGTCTGGTCCAACAATGCCTGGATCACCGTGCAGGTCGTGATCTTCGGGGTCACGGGGGTCTGGCCGGTGTGGGTGCTCCTGCAGAACGGTTTCCATCTCGGGTTTGCAGGCGCTGTCATGAGCGCATATGACCGCCTGGACACCTTCTTCCTGCTGATTCTGCCGCATGGTCTGCTCGAGTTGACCTGCGTCATCGTTGGCGCTGGTGCTGGGCTGCGTACATTTTGGGCCTGGGTGCGGCCCGGCCAGCTTCCCAGGCTCTGGGCTCTGGCGCGCGCTGCCCGGGCGCTCGCCACGGTCGCGATCGGCCTTATCCCGGTGCTTCTTGTCGCGGGCGTGGTCGAAGCATTCGTGACCCCGAGCCCGCTTCCGGATGTGATGCGGATCGGTATTGGCGTGGCCGCCTGGCTCGCCTTCCTGGCGTTCATGCTGCTGCGCGGCCGTGCGGTCTACCGTCGGGGGATCAGCGGGGACCTCTCCGAGGCTCTGGTCGGAGACCGCGTCGCGAGCGTTGGCTGACACCAGCCGGCCCGCACCAGCCTGCCCCCACCAGCCTGCCCGGGGCGCCCCCGGACCCGACAGGTCCGGTTCTTACAGTTTCCCGGCTGCCTTCAGAGCGAGATATGTATCGGCGAGTGCCTGCGGGGCGCGTTCCGGTGGCGTATCGACCACATGCGCGCCAGCCTTCTCCAGGGCCCGCGCGACGCCGGCACGCTGCAGACGCGCCTGTTCAGCGGCAGCAGCCTGATAGACCGCATCGGTGTCACCGCGTTGCGTGGCAAGGTCCTCCAGGGCCGGATCGCTGATCGAGGCGATCACGAGCGGGTGATCCTTAGCGATCCGCGCTGCGACCGGTACCAGGCCCTGCTGCACCACGGAGGGCTCCACCGGGGTCACGAGCACGATGAGAGCGCCGCGTCGGGCACGGGCGTGGACTTCCCGTGCGGTGCGCTCCCAGTCGATCTCGACCAGGGCCGGATCCACAGCGGAGGTAGCACGCACCATGTCATGCAGCACGCTGCTGCGGCTGGAACCGGTGACGGACACATGCGCGATGCGGTCCATGCAGAGCAGATCAACGCGGTCCCCGGCATGCCCGGCTAGCGCGGTCAGCAGCAGGGCCGAATCGATGGCGGCATCCAGTCGGGGCGCATCGGCGAGACGCGCAGCCGAGGTGCGGGAGGTATCCAGCACGATCAGAACGTGCCGGTCACGTTCGGGCCGCCAGGTGCGCACCACGACACTGTGCCGACGGGCGGTGGCACGCCAGTCGATGGAGCGCACATCATCGCCATCCACGAAATCGCGGAGGGAGTCGAACTCGGTGCCCTGGCCGCGCTGGTGCACGGCGGCCAGACCTTCGATTTCCCGCAGACGCTGCACCCGCGAGGGCAGGTGTCGTCGGGCCCCAAACGGGTGTAGGGCAAGCAGACGCCCCGGGACCTGTCGGTGCTGGGTGCGGCGGGCAAAACCCCAGGGGCCGATGGAGGCGATGCTGAGGCTCCGGGAGGAGTGCTCCCCGCGGCGGGTGGGAGTGAACTGTTGATCCACGGCACGACGCTCACCAGCGGGGATCGTCAGGCGCGCGCGCTGATCATCCAGTCCTGCCGTGGGGTTCCAGGCATCACGCAGCTGAATGTGCGCGGTGCGCTGGGAGGGGTTGGTGACCAGCAGGCGACCGGAGACGCTGAGCCCCAGCCGCACCTGCCCGGCCTGACGCCGCACCACCTGCAGGCGCTGAGGCGAGACGGCGCGCAGTGCATCGAACAGAACCACCGCGAGCCAGAGGGCAAGGGTGGCAAGGAACATCCACCAGTGTGGCCAGAGCAGCAGGCCGGGAAGGCCGAGCAGCGCGAGCCAGACGGCGCGGGCGGTGATCGAGATCCTCATGGGTTACCCGTGATCCTCAGCGCAGGGCCGCTTCAGCGGGGCACCGGAACGGAGGCCAGGGTCGCGGCGAGCACCGCGTCGATCTGGGAGCCTTCAAGTTCCGCCTCGGTGGTCAAACGCACCCGGTGCCCGAGAGTGCTGGCCGCCATGGTCTTCACGTCATCAGGGGTGATGAAGTCGCGGCCACTGAGGTAGGCCCAGGCGCGGGCGGTGCGCAGCAGGGCGATCGCGCCACGGGGGGAAACACCGAGGGAGAGGCTCGGGGAGCGGCGGGTGGCGCGGCAGATATCCACGATGTACTGCACGACGGGATCCTCGGCACGCACGCGGGCCACATCGGCTTGGGCGCGGGCAAGCCCGGCGGGATCGACGACGGGGCTCAGGCCCATTGCTGCGAGGTCTGTGGTGTCAAAGCCATCGGCATGGCGGCGCAGCACTCCGATTTCGTCTTCACGCTCGGGCAGTGGCATCACGGTTTTGAGCAGGAAGCGGTCCAGCTGCGCCTCCGGCAGGGTGTAGGTGCCGTCGTACTCGATGGGGTTCTGCGTGGCGACCACGAGGAAGGGGTCGGGCAGTGGCCGGCTCGCTCCATCGACGGTCACCTGCCGTTCCTCCATGGCTTCCAGGAGTGCCGACTGGGTTTTGGGGGGAGTGCGGTTGATTTCGTCGGCCAGTAGGAGGTTGGTGAAGACGGGGCCTTCACGGAAGACGAGGTCGCTGGTGGAGTTGTCGTAGACGAGGGAGCCGGTGATGTCGCCGGGCATCATGTCGGGCGTGAACTGCACGCGGCGCATTTTCACATCGAGCGCAGCCGCGAGGGAGCGCACCAGCAGCGTTTTGGCCACCCCGGGAACGCCCTCGAGAAGCACGTGTCCGCGGCATAGCAGGGCGACGACGAGACTGGTCACGGCGGCGTCCTGCCCGACCACCGCCTTATGGATCTCGGTGGCGAGGGCCTGCAGAGCCCTGCGGGTGTCCTGGTCAGGGCCATACTGGCCATACTGACCAGCCTGACCAGCCTGACCAGCCTGGCCAGCCGGTGCCGCGGGTACGCCGGGAGCAGCCGGTCCGGTGGGGGCCGACGGGGCAGACGGAATAGACGATGCAGCACTCTCCGGGGTGTTCCCGAAGGAGGGGCTCGTATTGGTCATCTCTCGATCTCCTTCTCCAGATGGTCGAGGTCCTGGGCAAGACGCAGCAGCGCCTCGTCGTTAGGCACGGGGGAGTGGCTGAGCAGGGCACGCACCTGCTCGCGTGATGAGGTCGTATGCGGTTCGAGGGCAGACAGGAGCGCGTCGAGGCTCGCCTCGCACCGAACCCCGAGTCGGCCGGCGAGACGGGACGCCGCGGCGGCACGCAGGGCCTGGGCAGTGGCATCACGGCTGCGGGACTGCTGCAGCAGATGGGCACGGCCCAGCACGAGTTCCTGGGCGCGAACCCGCACCGGTAGCGGCTCCACCACCACCGGGCCCAGACGCCACGAGGCTGCCCACAGGGCAAGCAGCGTCATCGCCACAATCCAACCGCCCAGGGGGAAAGCCCAGGCGGGGACGCGGTTCAGCAGGGACTTGCTGCCGGTCGCCATCGGGTCGTACGGCGAGGGGATATACCAGGTCACTCCCTTGTCGCTGTGCAAAGCGTTCAGAGCAACCACGGAGTTATCTGCGGACCCGACCGCATCATTGGTCAGCAGGTCGGTGGAGCCGAGCACGGTGAGGCGCCCGTTCACGGCAACGAGCCCGGCATTGTCGTGGCGGAAACAGACCGAGGCGTCACCGCCCTCGACGGGGCGGTACAGGCTGGCCTGGAGAGTCCGTTCCTTGTTCTCATGCAGAGCAACCTGCTGTGCCCCAAAGGACGCGGGGCCGCAGGTGGCATCAGCCTCCAGAAGTTCGTTCGTTGTGACCGTGCCTGCGGGGAAGATCGACGCTTTGAAGGGCATCAGGGTGGTGAAGGAGGGGCGCACCAACACCAGACGCCCCGTCCCCTCACGCCAGGCTGTGCTCAGTGCATCGAGCTGGGCTTTGTTCAGGGATTCAGGCTCCGTGACGAGCACGGTACGGCCCTCGCGCAGATCCTCGGCGGCGCTTTCTGTATCGCGCTGGGTCTGCACGGAGACACCGAGATCGCCCAGCACACTGGCCACTGCCAGGGACCCCTGCCCGGTGGGCGCATCCGGTTCCAGCGGCCCGTCTCGGTACAGGCCTCGCATCACCGTCAGAAGCACGGCCACAAGAACCGCAACCAGCACTGCGAGCCGTAGCCATCCGCCCCGGTTCGACTTTTCCCGGGGGCTGGGCGTGGGGGAGCTGGTGCTGTCGGCCTGGCGGCTGGACGCGCTTGAGACGGTTTGGATGCTCACGGTTGCGCTCCCGGTACGACAGGACCGTGGGAACGATCATTCCCGGTGGGGCCGACGGTGGGCGCTGGGAGTGCGCCGCTGGGTTCATCTGCCGGCGGCGCAGTGAACCGCGGTGAGGTTTGCGCAATGTACTCCGCCACCCGCAGGACATCCTCGGTCTGCTTACGGGAGGCACTGCGTCGCGAATATGCCGCCGTGTCGAAAGCATCGGCGGCACGGCTCAGACGCCGACGCAAATCGGGGTAGGCCGCAGCTGCCGCCTGGGCCGCCTCATGGGCGGTCATCCCGTCGGGCACATCGATCACCGTGCGTACCTGCAGGTCGCGCACCAGAGAACGCACCGCGAGAACAACCGCGTCGTCGAACCGTTCCATCTCGAGAGCCCGCTCCGCCCGTACACGCAGCTCACCCGCGCTCGCACGCGGCTCGGCACGCAGCGCGATATCGGCGCGCAACTGGGCGGTGCGGCGAATCAAACCGGTGCGCCGCAGCAGCAGAAAAGCAACGATGATGAGGGCCAGACCGAGCCCGATCGCAATGGCCAGGCTGCCTTCGTGGCCTTTGCCAATATTGCTGATTAGTTCGTTCAACCACTCGTTGATCTGATCGAGAATCCACTGCACGAAGGAGGGGGAGTCGTCGTACTTCCCCTTGGTCAGTTCCTCGTGCATACGCCGACGCGCCTCCTCGGGATCCACCGGAGGGGGTGTGGGTTCCGAGGGGGCGAGCGGCAGCAGCGCGAGGAAACGGATCATGCCGCAGCCTGCCCCTGGGCGGCGCGGGCCCGCTGGATCAGTTCAATATCCCAGGCCTCATGGCGCATACGGGTATCGGCGTACACGGCGGTCAGTCCAGCGCACATGTACGGGGTGATCAGCACCGTGGCCACATAGCCGCCGAACATGGTCACGATCAGGAGAATCCCCATGCCCACCATGATCATGGTGGATCCTCCGATCAGCAGCGCTCCGATGTAGAGCACCATCCCGATCATGACGAAGCCCCCGCTGAGGATCTGGGTGGCGATATAGGCGATCAGTGCCAGGAGCAGGTATTCGCCGAGAATCCGAAAGACCCGGAGACCGCGGGTCAGGGAGAAGGATCGCTTGATGGCCTGCAGCGTCGAGAGACCCTCGATGGTAAGGGCGGGGATAGCGAGTGAGAACCGTACGGCGAGGTAGAGCGAAAGGATCAAGCCGAGGGCAACTCCGCCGATGATGCTCAGGACACCCAGCCAGACTGGCCCGAGTGAGAAGACGAGGGGAAGGACGCTGAGTGCAATCGGAATGGCCAGGCACAGTCCCGCGAGAAACGCCGTGATGACGCTGGTGAGGATCGCAGGGAAAGCCCGAGAGCGGATCGTGGCACGAACCTCTTGCTGCGTGGGATCCTCGCCGACGGCAATGCGAAGGCTGATCGTCGTGAGCCCGACTGTAATGATGGCGCTGGCAACGGCGATGATGCCCGAGGTGAGGGCCGAGGTGATCAGGTCCGTCACGATCTCCAGCCCGGTGGGGGCGGCGGAGCCGGCCATCGGGTTCTCGATCTCCGCGGCCATCTGCCCAAAGGACGGCACCATCGACACGCCGGCAAGCAGGGTGAGGACGATAAACGCGATGCCGTAAACGACGGCCGCCAGGGCAAGAACCTGCCGGGGGCGCGCCCGATAGATGCCAAGGGCGGCCCCGAGGATTTCGCCGATTCCCAGGGGGCGCAGTGGGAAGAGCGGGCGGCGCACCTGTAGTTCTCGCGCGGGCGCCGCGGTGGGCTGCGGGCCGGCGGTGGACGCCTCGAGGCTCGGATCGGGAGCGATCGGGGTTTCCTGGGTGTCGCCTGTGGAGGAGGAGGGGACCTGTGATCCCGGTGCGACCCATCCGTTACTCATCATGCTCCTCTCTACGCGGATGTTCCGTCGACGGTTCCCGACGGCGGAACTCCTGACCTTGAGGCTGAATCTACGCACCGGTGGGGTTCAGACTGATCCGACGATCGTCGACAACCTTCCTATCTGAGGTTCGACCCGGACCCCTGCGGAAGGAGCTTCGGCCCCGCGCGGGAGGAGCTCAGGACGGGGACGGTCAGCCCTCGCGGAGCCATGCACGGGATTCTCGCGCTCCGGCGGCACGCCGTCGGGCCGTCCTTCCTGGTCGCCGCCCGAGGCCGGTGGCACAATGACCGCATGACGACGCCTTCACGGATCCTCGTGGTCGATGATGATCAGCCGATCGCAGAGATGGTCGGAATCGTCTTGCGTGCCAAGGGATTCGACGTAATCACCACTTCAGACGGGGCCTCGGCGCTGGAAGCCTTCACCCGCCTGCGGCCCGACCTTGTGCTCCTGGACCTCATGCTGCCGGGAATCGACGGGATCGAAGTGTGTCGCCGCCTGCGCAAAGAATCTGGCGTCCCGATCATCATGCTGACGGCCCGCTCCGACACCGCCGATGTGGTGGAGGGGCTCGAAGCCGGCGCCGATGACTACCTGACCAAGCCCTTCGATAATGACGAATTGGTCGCCCGGATTCGGGCGCGCGTGCGCCGCAGCGAAGGCGCCACCACCGAGCAGCTCACCATCGGGGACCTCGTGATCGACGTGGACGGCCATGAGGTGCGCCGCGGTGATGAACAGATCTCCCTGACCCCGCTCGAGTTCGACCTTCTCACCCAGCTGGCCCGCAAACCCTGGCAGGTTTTCACCCGCGATGTGCTGCTGCGTGACGTGTGGGGCTACCGCCACAGCGCTGATACGCGCCTGGTGAATGTGCATGTGCAGCGTCTGCGTTCCAAGATCGAACACGATCCGGAAAATCCGCGGATCGTCGTCACGGTGCGCGGAGTGGGCTACCGTGCCGGATCCAGCTCCTGATCCAGCCTCTATGAGACGACCGGCCCCCATAAAGCGATGAGCGCCGCTTCCCCCGCGACGCCGCCGCGCGAGAAAAAGCCCCGCTCCCGCATGGGCTCGGCGCGTCGGCTGTGGGATCCACGCCAGTGGCCGCTTGCCGCCCGCGTCGTCGTGGTGACCATCGTGCTCTCCGCGCTCGCCGTTGCCACGGTGGGGGCGTACCTCTCCTCCGTCATCGCCGATGGCCTCTATGAGCAGCGGCGCGACCGGATCCTGGAGGAATCCGCTGAAGTCCGCAGCGATCTCACCGACACTCTGCGGCAGCTCGGCACCGCCACCACCACCCAGCAGCAGGATGCCGTGACGGCATTCGTGCAATCCGTGGGCGGGGCCGAATCCACCTCCGGCCGCGAGGTGGCGCTCGTTCCGGTGGACTCGGCGGCCGGAGTCTTTCCCGCCGCCTCGGATCGGCGCCTTTTTGACACGGCGAGCAGCGAGTTCCGCACAAAGATGGCCGCCGAACCGGATGCTCTCGTATGGGCCTCGGTGCCGTACCTGGACTCGCAGGGCCGTGAGCATCCCGCGATCCTCGTCGGCTCCCGGGTAAGCGCCCCCGGGCGCGGAACCTACGATCTGTTCCTCGTCTACTCACTCCAGGAGGAGCAGGACACCCTCTCCTTCGTCCAGCGCGTCATGCTCGCCGGTGGCCTTGTGCTGATGACGATGCTGGTCGGGATCTCCGTGGTGATTGCGCGCATCGTGATCGCGCCCCTGCAACGTGCTGCCGTAGCGGCCGAACGGATTAGCGCCGGCGATCTGACCGCGCGAGTGGAGGTATCGGGCGCTGATGAACTCGCGCGGGTGGGCGTGTCCTTCAACCACATGGCGGACACTCTCGGGCAGAAGATTGAAGACCTCACCGAGCTGTCTCGGGTGCAGCAGCGTTTTGTCTCCGATGTCTCCCATGAACTACGAACTCCGCTGACCACGATTCGTATGGCCTCGAGCGTTCTGGACGGGCACCGCGGCAGCTTCGACACCGACCTGGCCCGCACCGTCGAACTGCTCAGCACCCAGGTGGAACGCTTCGACACGCTGCTTGCGGACCTGCTGGAAATCTCCCGTTTCGATGCCGGCGCGGCAGTGCTTGATGCCCGTCGGGAAAACCTCGATGACCTGGTGCGTCACGCGGTCGAACTGGTGGAGCCGCTCGCGGAGGACCGCGGTTGCCGGCTGGAGCTGCGTCTGGCCGGCGGGGATATGGATGCGGTGGTGGATGCCCGACGGATCGACCGGATCATCCGCAACCTGCTCACCAATGCGATCGAGCACGGCAGCGGGCACCCGATTCTGGTGCAGACCGCAGCGCATGAATCCGTCGTGGCCGTGGTGGTACAGGACTTCGGCAGTGGCATCTCCCCGGAGGATGCCGCCCGCGTCTTTGACCGTTTCTGGCGCGCCGACCCTTCCCGTGCACGCACCCTCGGCGGCACCGGGCTGGGCCTGTCGATCTCGGTGGAAGACGCCCACCTGCACGGTGGCTGGCTGCAGGCCTGGGGACAGGTGGGGCAGGGCGCCGTCTTCCGTCTGACCCTTCCGCGCCGCCCCGGCGGCTCCATCGGACGCTCCCCGCTTCCCCTGCAGCGCCCCTTCGACCTGGCGCTCGCCGGCCGCCTCCACGAGAGCACCGTGACCGGGGAAATCCCGATCGGTCCCGGGGTTCTGCCGGATTTTTCGACCGGCCCGCTGGGAGCAAGCCCGTCCTCGGCAGCGGAGGAGGAACGATGAACCCCACCCCCGATCCTCACCGCAGCCCGGTGCGGCGCCGCGCCCTGCTGCAGGCTGCCGCCACCGGCGCTGTGCTCGCCGGCAGCGCCTGCGCGCGTATCCCGAGCCATTCCCCGATTGCCGTGCAGCGCCTGGGCGATGCGGGCCTGCCCGGAGCCCCCTACGTGCAAGCACAGCCACCCCGTCCCGGCGCTACTCCCGCAGAGGTCGTAGCCGGCTTCGTCCAGGCCGGCGTGGGATCGGAGGACAACTTCGCGGTGGCCCGTGAATACCTGGCCCCGGACTACCGGGAGACCTGGGCCCCGCGGGCTTCCGTGATCGTCTATGCCGGATCGCATGAACTGGCCATCGACACGCAGCAGGAAAGCACCGTGAACCTCACCGTGCATGCCCTGGCCACGGTGGATGACCGGGGGCTGCGCACCCTGCTTGCCGGCCCGACCCCGCGCAGCGTCACGTTCCGTCTGATGAAAGTGCGCGAACAGTGGCGGATTACGGCAGCCCCCGACGGCATCTTCCTCTCGGAAGCTGCTTTTGAAACGCTTTTCGATGCGGCCCGTCTGTACTTCCTCGATGCCCGCCGCCGCTTCCTCGTGCCCGATCCACGCTGGTATCCGGTGCAGCGCGGCGTCGCCTCGGTTCTCGAAGGACTTGCAGCCGGTCCGACGGGGGTGCTGGAAGGCGCGGTGAAAACCGCTGTCCCGCGCACTTCCGGGGTCTCCGATGCAACGATCACCAGTTCCGCCGATGGACGCACCCAGGTGGTGGTTCCCGCGGTCATCGGTGACCTCCCAGCCACCCAACGTGCACTTGCTCTTGCCCAGTTGGAGAACTCGCTGCGGTCCCTGCGTTCCCTGCCGGATGTGGCACTGGTCTGGGCGGGGGAGGACCGCACCCCGGCCCACCAGGTGGCGCTGTCACGTCCCGTTCCCCGGCACCGGCCGATGGGGGCTGGACCCGCCGGGATTATTTCTCTGGGGGAACCTGCCGCAGGCGGGCGGCCTCAGCAGCTTGTCCCGGATCTCGCGCGGACCCCGGTGCGTCACCCGACGATTGACCGAGCCGGCGTGCTTGCTGCGGCGCTCACCGAGGACTTCACCAGCGTGCTCCTTGCCTCCACCGACGGTTCCATCCCTCTTCGAGAGGCAGCAACGGGCGGTGCTTTTGCCCCACCCTGCGCGGATGGATGTGGGTACATCTGGGCCTCCACCCGCGCTAGCTCCGGGGTCATGCTCGCCCTGGCCGGGAAGGGGCCGGGTGCCGACGTGGCGGTGGAGGGTGCCTGGCTGAGCGGGCGCGAGGTGCTGTCCCTGCAGATTTCCACGGATGACACCCGCATGTTCGTGCTCTCACGGGATGCGAGCCGCACGCGGCTGGACCTGTGCACCGTGCGTCGCGATGACGACGGCACACCGCTGGAACTCTCCGAACCGCTGTCGGTGCGGACCGTTCTTGACGAGGTGATCCAGGTGAGTTGGTACGAGGAGATGGCGGCGCTGATCCTGGGAACCGATCCCTCCACCTCGGAGCGTCGAGCCCGGATTATCGACTTCTCCTCGACACGCGATGCACTCCCGGCCTTGAAACCGGGAACCGATGCGATCACCGGCACCGCGGTGGATAACTCCATGTGGGCGACGACTACCAGCGGGGAGCTTCTGCGCAGTGAGGGCGATGCCTGGCGGGTGGTTGATCTGCCGGCGAAGGACCCGGCGTTCTACTGAGGTCTTCTGCTGCGGTTGTGGGACCCACGTGCCGTCTGGGCGCAGTCGGCGATTCCTCCCCACGCACGGTTCTCCCCACAACCCCTTCGCTGCCAGCGCCGTCGGCCCTCACCGTGCTGGGCTGGAGCACATGACGAAGCGATCGATCCCGGCCCTCCTGCGGGAGGGGGCCGCGGAACTGTGCTCTTTGGTGGCACCTCGGGAGTGTCCCTGTGGGGCCGACGGGGCATGGCTCTGTCCGCAGTGCCGCCGTCTTTTGCGTGCCACCCCGGTGCGCGTGGATGGTGCCTGCACTGCCCTGCAGATGCTGTGGGCGGCGCGGCTGCTGCCCGAGCATGGCCTGCCCGCTGGCGCTGACTACCGATCACTCCTACCGGTGCTCGCCCTCGGCCCCTATCAAGGTCCCCTCAAGAACCTCGTCCTCGCCTGGAAAAACGGGGGAGCCGCGCATCTGACGCGCCCATTGGGGGAGGGGATTGCCCCCGCCGTTTCCGCCCTCGGGCCGAGGGGTGTGCAGCTGGCTGCCGTGCCCTCACGCCTGGCCGCGCGCCTGCGCCGGGGTGAGGACCACACCCTTGAACTGGCGCGTGTTCTCGCGGCCCAGGGAGTCGGCACCGTGATGCCGGCGAGGGCTGTGGTCGCCACCGGACAGGAAGGACGCGATGCGCGTGATCGACGGGAGCGGCGCATTCATCTGCGCCCGAGACCGGGCATTGCCCGAGCCCGGGCGCAGGACACCGAGTGGGAAAGATCCTCGGGAGTAGTCATCGTCGATGACGTCGTGACCACCGGCTCCACCCTGCGCGCCATGCATGAGGCGCTCACCTCCGCTGGGCATCAGGTGCTCGGTGCCGTGGTCATCGCCGCAGCCCGCATCCCGTCCCCCGGACCCTGATCCGGACCCATCGCTCTGTGACACAAAAACGGCGCAGAAAGGTGGCCAAGAGTCCGCGTCGAGACGACGAAAACATGGCAGGATGAAGCCACTCGACGAAGAAGCGAGTCACCTTGAGGAGGAGGTGTCGCCCCAGCCAGCGAGCCAGCGCGGTCGGGCTCTGAGCGACCGCATTCCGTTAACAGGAGGACCTCATGGAGATCAACGTCGTCGGACGCCACATGGACGTTCCGGATCGTTTCCGCCGCCACCTCGAGGAAAAGCTCGAGAAGATCACCCAGTTCGCTCCCGCCGCTCTCGCCGTTGACGTCGAGATCTCGCAGGAGAAGAACCCGCGCCGCGCCGAACAGGCTGATCGCGTTGAGCTCACCGTGCACGACAACGGCAATGTGATCCGCTCCGAGGCCCGAGCCGATGACCTCTATGCCGCCCTGGATCTCGCCCAGGAGCGTCTGCTGGAGCGTCTGCGCCGCGCACGGGACCGCCGCAAGGACCGCCACCGTGGACGCGACCGTGCCCACCAGGTCTCCGGCGCGTCGCTGCGGCACATGACCGCGGATGCCGAGATGCCTGCACCGCTGCAGGATCCGGCCCCTGAGCAGGTGGACGTGCCCGAGGACGAGGCCGAAGAAGCGGTCAGCCCCGTCGTGATCCGCGAGAAGAAGCACCCCGCCACCCCGATGACGGTGGACGATGCGCTCTACCAGATGGAACTGGTGGGCCATGACTTCTTCATGTTCATCGACGCGGAATCCGGTAACCCCAAGGTGGTCTACCGCCGCAAGGGCTGGCACTACGGCGTGATTGAGCTCGAGGACGAGAAGGCATCCGAGGGCTGATCCCTCACCGCAGGCCCCGTCCTGCAGCCGGTCGCATACGCGACATGGATCGGCACCGGCGCTGTGAGCGTCGGTGCCGATCCATGTTCCGGCGCTCCCAACTGTGGATGATGTCGGCACCTATGCGCCGCGCCCCGTACGATGGGGCATCGGGCTTACCTCACGCGCCCTCCGGCGCGGCACGCCCGTGCACGAGCTAAGCCCAGCAGACCCGAAGGAATAGTCGGGCCCATCCAGGCCCGTCGGACCGAAGAGACCCGCCCCAGGGCGGGAACGATAACCGGGGAGGGCGCTCCGCCCCGGCGGATGGAGAGAACGAGTGGCCAACCTCTTCGACACGATCCTGCGCGCCGGCGAAGGCCGTGAGCGCCGCCGGCTCGAGACCATCGCTCGCCGCGTGGGCGAGGTCGAGGACACCTTCCGCGACCTCACCGACGAGGAACTGCGCGCCGAAACCGACAACTTCAAGGAACGCCTCGCCGCCGGGGAAACCCTCGACGACATCCAGGTGGAAGCCTTCGCGGCCGTGCGTGAAGCCGCCCGCCGCACCCTCGGTCAGCGCCCCTACGACGTGCAGGTGATGGGTGGCGCCGCCCTGCACCGCGGTCGCATCGCCGAAATGAAAACCGGTGAGGGTAAGACCCTGGTCGCAACCCTCCCGGCCTACCTCAACGCCCTGGCCGGCAAGGGCGTGCACGTGGTGACCGTGAACGACTACCTGGCCACCTACCAGAGCGATCTGATGGGCCGCGTGTACCGCATGCTGGGCCTGAGCACCGGTGTGATCACCGCCGGTCTCACCCCCGACCAGCGCCGCGAACAGTACGCCTGCGACATCACCTACGGCACCAACAACGAGTTCGGCTTCGACTACCTGCGCGACAATATGGCGCACAGCCCCGAGGAGCGGGTGCAGCGCGGCCACTTCTTCGCCATCGTCGACGAGGTCGACTCGATTCTGATCGACGAGGCCCGCACCCCGCTGATCATCTCCGGCCCCGCCTCCGGTGACGCCAACAAGTGGTACGCCGAGTTCGCGAAGGTCGTGAACCACCTGCGCCGCGACCGCGACTACGAAGTCGATGAGAAGAAGCGCACCGTGGGCGTTCTCGAACCCGGAATCGACAAGGTCGAAGACCACCTCGGGATCGACAACCTCTACGAATCCCTCAACACCCCGCTGATCGGATTCCTTAACAACGCGATCAAAGCGAAGGAACTGTTCAAGCGCGATAAGGACTACGTGGTCCTCAACGGTGAAGTGCTCATCGTGGATGAGCACACCGGTCGTATCCTCGCTGGCCGCCGCTACAACGAGGGCATGCACCAGGCGATTGAGGCCAAAGAAGGGGTGAAGATCAAGGCCGAAAACCAGACCCTGGCCACGATCACCCTGCAGAACTACTTCAAGCTGTACGACAAGCTCTCGGGCATGACCGGCACCGCCGAAACCGAAGCGGCCGAGTTCATGAACACCTACAAGCTCGGTGTGGCCCCGATCCCGACCAATAAAGAGATGATCCGTAAGGATCAGCCCGACGAGATCTACCGCACTGAAAAGGCGAAGTTCCGGGCCGTGGTCGAGGACATCGTGCGCCGCCACGAGAAAGGCCAGCCGGTTCTCGTCGGCACCACGAGCGTGGAGAAGTCCGAGTACCTCTCCACCCTGCTGAGCGCCCAGGGCGTGAAGCATGAGGTGCTGAACGCGAAGAACCACGCCAAGGAAGCCGCGATCGTGGCGATGGCCGGTGCGAAGGGCGCGGTCACCGTGGCCACCAATATGGCCGGCCGCGGCACCGACATCATGCTCGGAGGCAACGTCGAGTTTATGGCGCACGCTGCCCTCGAAGCCCAGGGCCTGGATGCCGAAGAAGACCCGGAAGGCTACGAGGCTGCCTGGGCGGAGGCCGTCAAGACGGCCGAAGCCTCCGTGGCCGAGCAGCACGATGAAGTGGTCGAACTCGGTGGCCTCTACGTGCTCGGCACCGAACGCCACGAGTCTCGTCGTATCGATAACCAGCTGCGCGGCCGCGCCGGCCGTCAGGGCGACCCGGGCGAATCCCGCTTCTACCTGTCCCTGCAGGATGACCTGATGCGTCTGTTCAACGCGGGCGCTGCTGAAGCGCTGCTCGCGCGCGGTGGCGTGGATGAATCCATCCCGCTGACCGGCCGTATGGTCTCCGGCGCCATCCAGCGCGCCCAGAACTCCATCGAGTCGCGCAACGCGGAAATCCGCAAGAACGTTCTGAAGTATGACGACGTTCTGACCAAGCAGCGCCAGAAGATCTACGAGGAGCGCAGCCGGATCCTCGAGGGTGAAGACCTCGACGAGCACGTCGAACGCTTCATCGAGGAGGTCATCGGCGGAACCGTTGATGCCCACACCAAGGGCAAGAACCCCGAGGAGTTCGACCTTGACGAGCTCTGGGGTGCTCTGCGCCCCGCCTACCCGGTCTCCATCACCGCTGAGGAACTCCTCGAGGCAGTGGGCGGGCAGGAAAACTTGGGTGCGGACATCCTGCGCGAAGAGATCCTGTCCGACGCTCGCCTCGCCTATGAACGCCGGGCTGAAGAACTCGGCGAGGCCGCCCTGCACCAGCTGCAGCGTCGCGTACTGCTCTCGGTGATCGACCGTCGCTGGCGTGAGCACCTTTACGAGATGGACTACCTCAAGGAAGGCATTGGCCTGCGGGCCATGGCCCAGCGAGACCCGCTCGTGGAATACGAACGCGAAGGCCACCTGATGTTCAACGACATGGTCGCGGGCATCAAGGAAGACACGGTCGGCTACGTGTACAACCTCGAGGTGCAGGTGGCACAGGCCGCGCCGACCGTGCCGCCCGCCGTCTCCGCACTGCTCGCGCAGGCCGGGGAGGCAGCAGCCGCCGCTGAGATGGCCCGCCGCGAGGCCGTTGAGGCCGAGCAGAGCAATGCTGGCGAGCCCGGTGATGAGGCCGTGTCAGACGAGGCTACTGCCTCGGAAGACGCTCAGCCCGAGGAGGATGCGAGCCTCTTCGGTGAGGACGAGCCGGAAACCGAAGAGGAACGCGCTCAGGCCCTGGCTGAGGAAAGCACCGTGGTTCTACAGGCACGCGGCCTCGACGATGGCCCGAAGGCCGGGGACCTGCGCTACAGCTCCGCTGAGGGCACCGATGAGCGCGATGAGCGCACCCTCTCGCGGGCTGAGCGGCGCCGCCTCGCCAAGGAAGAGAAGAAGGGCCGCCGCGCTCGCCGCGACCTGGATAAGCCGAACCCCGGGGAGCGCCCGCACAGCGAGTGAGCTGCTCGCGGCGATGCCCTGACACAGCAGCGGCGCCCCTCCTGATGTAGGAGGGGCGCCGCTGTTTTATCTGGGGGCTGATGGGCTGGAGTGGGCTCAGCC
>JAEWEZ010000141.1 GCA_023389045.1 Actinomycetes bacterium | reverse complement strand
CGGTGATGCAGGCGAGGGTGCTGGTGAACCCGCCGGCCTGAGGCAGGGCTGCCGGGCTGGTGCTTGCCGGGCCCGGGGAGAGAGCCAACCAAAAGGGGCCTCTAGCGGCATGAGCCGGAGAATATCTCCAGCATCTGCCGCCAGAGGCCCCTTTTGCGCGCGGGGTTAGCTCGTGTCGGACTTCCGCACCCCAACCACGCCGAAGAGACCCCTTTCGTGCGCGGGGTGAGCCCGCGAGGCCTCAGAAGGCTCAGAGATCCTCGAGCGCCTCCGGGGTTTCCGGCAGGATCTGCCCGCCGTCAACCACAATGCCCTGCCCGGTGATGTAGCGGGCCCCATCCGAGGCGAGGAAGGCAACGGTGGCGCCGATGTCCTCCGGTTCGCCGAGGAAGCCGGCCGGCACCGAGCGTGCCATCCGGTCCATGTACTCCTGGCCGAGTTCCTTCAGGCCCGGGGTCACGATGTTGCCGGGCAGAACCGCGTTGATGGTGATGCCGCGGCGGGCCAGCTCAATGGCGGCCGAGCGCACGAAGCCCATCTGCGCGGCCTTGGTGGCGCCATAGTGGGACCACGCCGGGAAACCGGTGTAGTTGCCGGTGATAGAGCTGGTCACCACGATGCGGCCACGGCCACTCTTCTCCAGGGCCGGGATCGCGGCCTGCACCGCGTGAATGGTTCCCTTGACGTTGATGTCGAAGATGAAGTCGATGTCCTCATCGGTCATGTCGTCGATCCGAGCCTGGGGGTAGACGCCGGCGTTAGAAGCCAACACGTTGAGTTCCCCGAACTCCTCCACCACGGTCTCGACGACCCGGCGGCAGGCCTCACGGTCGCGCACATCCAGCACGTGGGCGCTGAAACCGGCCTCCCGGGCGGCCTCGCATTCTTTCTCGGTCAGACCGGTGACGGCGACGCGCGCCCCGTGATCGCGCAGCTGGGATGCGATACCGAAGCCGATGCCGAGGGTTCCCCCGGTGACCAGAGCGGTGCAGCCGTTGAGCAGAGAAGTCATGGTGTCCTCCTGAGGCGGGTGGTGGTGGTCCGCGCACCGCTGCGGCGCAACGATGCGCCTTCCACCGTATCCCCGTTCCGACACGGCCGCATGGTTTAGTGCTCTCCACCTGTGAATAGCGATCCTTTGTGCCCAGTTCAGGGAGCCGTGCAGGCCGTGAGTCCTGGGGCGGGCCAGAATGACGGTGCCAGACTGCGATCATGAGCGTTCTCGTGGCCTATGCAACCCATTCCGGTGCGACCCGGACGCTCGCTGATGCCATCGTGGAGGAGCTACGAGTGCACGGGATCGCCGGTGAAGCGATCGACGTGAAAGACGATCCCGACCCCTCGGTGCACGATGCGGTAGTACTCGGCTCTGGGGTCCGGATGCAGGCCTTCGAACGCTGCGCCTCGGCCTGGGCCTCGAAGCATCGCAAACAGTTGCGCAGCCAGCCCTTCGCTCTTTTCACCTGCTCCGGTGGCGCCGCCGACCCGGAGAAAGCAAAAGACCTGCAGATTGCGCACTCCTTTGCCGATGGCCTTCAGCTTGACCCGGTGGCGGTGCGGAACTTTCCGGGCTGGGTGCTGATGGACCGCATCCCGATGCACGAACGGGTTCTGCTGACCGCCATGCGTGTTCCCCAGGGCGACTTCCGTGACCTGCCGGCCGTGGCGAGTTGGACCCGCGGACTCCTCGGCGAGTTCGACGTCTGAGCCTTGCGGGCGCCGAAGAGTTCGCGCAGCGATTCGGTGCGCAGGTGCACGAGAGCCTGGAGTCGATGCTCACAGCCGTCGAGGTCGTGGATATCTGCACCCCCACCCCGATGCCATCGTCGTGACCAGTGCGAATGCGCATCACTGCGCTCTTGTCCTGGAGGCGGTACGGCGCGGGGTTCATGTGCTGTGCGAAAAGCTCTTGGCAACCACGGTGGCTGATGCGCAGGCGATGGTCGAGGCCTGCCGGGAGGCTGGTGTTGTTCTGATGACGGCTTTCCCGGTGCATTTCGCGCCGGCCGTCCAGGCGATGCGCACCGCGATCGCCGATGGAACGCTGGGCGAGGTGGTCGGTTTTACGGGCACGAACAATGGGAAGCTTCCGACGGGCCGCGACTGGTTTACCGACGTGGAGCTCTCTGGCGGTGGCGCCCTGGTGGACCACACCGTGCATGTTGCGCAGATCCTGGATTCGATCCTGGGTGAGCCTGAGACGGTGCATGCCGTGGTCAACCGGATCCTTTACGCAGATCGTGCGGGTGAGGGAGCTGAAACCGGCGGTCTCGTCACCCTCACCTATCCCCAGGGAACGGTGGCGACTATCGACTGCTCCTGGTCGGAAGCTCCGGATTCCCCGACGTGGGGTGGCCTTCGCCTTCAGGCCCTGGGCACCGGCGGGCAGCTGCAGATTGATGCGTTTGCCCAGCATGTCGGGGGCCAGGGGCAATGGCATGCCTACGGGTTCAATCTCGACGATCTGCTCCTGACGGCATTCCTGCGCGCGGTGCGTGAGGGTGCCCCTGCGGAGCCGAGTGGAGATGCTGGGCTGCGGACCACTCGGATTGTGTGCGCCGCGCAAGAGTCGGTGCGCACCGGCCAGCCGGTTGCGCTGGATTCCCTCGCCTAACTCCCACCAACCCCACCCCTATAACCCAGGTCGCCCCTCGAAGGTGCGACCTGGGTCGAGCCCTGTGGACCGGAAGTTTTGAGTGTCTGCACGAAAGTGCCACCAGGGGCACAAAAGCACAGGTCAAAACCTCAAAAGATAAGTTATTAGTTGGTAGTCTCCGCTTCCGCAACCTCCTAACGTGAACACGTGCTCACCGGGAAACCCCCCGGTCGCCGGATCCCCCGCGTAGGTTCCACGGGCCCCTCGCCCACTCTCCGGAACCATGCGCTCCGGCTGAGTCTCACCACCACGAAGATGGAGACTGCTGTGAAGAAGCTGCTCGCCACCACTGTCCTGTCTGGCGTTCTGCTGGCCCCCGCCGCCGTTATGGCCCCCGCCGCCCTCGCGGACGACACCCCGTCGGCCCCGATCACCACCCAGAGTGAGGCCCAGAACCAGCTCAAGAAGATCGACGCCTCGATCGCCGAGCTGCAGGAGGCCGAGAAGGTCGCCGCTGCCGCCACCAAGCCCGACACCGACTACCTCAAGGAGATCCGCGAGCTCCTCGCGACCGCCTTCGAGCTGCGTGAGACCATCACCGCGATCGCTGCCGGCGGCGTGCCGAAGTTCGACTTCGCCACCATCGGCCCCCGCGTGGAGCTGCTGACCACCATCTCCTCCACCGTCGAGACCGCCTCCACCGACCTCACCAACAAGGTCTCAGAGGCTCACGTGGAGATCGGCTTCGCCGTGACCAAGGCCGTCATCCGTCTGGGCAACCCCACCAGCACCGTGGACCAGATCAAGGACTCCATCAAGGACCTCAAGGACACCGTTGCCAAGGTCTCCAACTACCCCGACCTGGGCCCCGAGGACCGCGCCACCATCTACGTGAAGGCCAAGCTGGACAAGGCCATCTGGGAGGTCCGCCTCGAGCGCGACAAGAACATCCTGGGCAAGAACAGCGACGCCTACTGGGAGCTGAACAAGGCCATCATGAAGGCCGTGGGTGTGCAGCTTGACCCGACCGCGACCGTCGCGCAGACCGAGAAGGCCGCCAAGGATGTCAAGGCCGCCTACGAGGCCGCTGCCGCCAAGGTCGCCTGAGAGCGTCACCCCGTCGTTTCCCCGGGCCTCACGCAACCCGCGGGACCGCTGCCCGGACGGTGATGGCCCGTCCGCGGCACACAGGAAGGAGCTACCCGCTCCCTGCCGTGAATGCCGACGCGGCATCCCGGTGCACTCGCACCGCGGATGCCGCGTCGCTGTATATGCGGGGAAAGTACGGGGAGGTG
>JAEWEZ010000080.1 GCA_023389045.1 Actinomycetes bacterium | reverse complement strand
CCGCTGCCCCGTCCCCCTCTGCGTCCGCAGACCGCTGGTGGGAGGCCCTGCCTGCCGGGCGTGGCCGCCTTCCGGGACGCGCGCATCTGCACACGGATGCCCCTAGCCTGAACCTCGATGGCACCTGGGATTTCCGTTTCGGTTCCCGACCCGACGGCACCGGTCTGGGACCCGTCGGCCCCATGGAGGTGCCGGGGCTATGGCAGCTGCAGGGGCACGGCGCCCCGCAGTACACCAATGTGCTCTACCCGATCCCGCGGGATGCTCCGCATGTTCCCGATGAGAACCCCACCGGCCACTACAGCCGCACCGTGGAGGTTCCCGCCGACTGGGCGGAGGCACTGCAGGCTGGCGCGCGGATGGTGCTGCGCTTCCAGGGGGTGGATTCGGCAGCGCTCGTCATGATCGACGGCGTTGAGGTGGGGGTCACCGCTGGTTCGCGCCTGACCCAGGAGTTCGACGTGACCGACCGCCTGGCCCCCGGCGCCGAGCATCTGCTGGAGGTGCGGGTCGTGCAGTGGTCAGTGAACACCTATCTCGAAGATCAGGACATGTGGTGGGTGAGCGGAATCTTCCGCAGCGTGGACCTGCTGCTACGTCCTGCCGGCGGCATCCACGATCTCGTCGTCGTCTCAGACTTTGACCCGTCGGACGGAACCGGCACCCTCACCGTGCGCGCCCTGGATCCCAATGGCACCGACATCGACGCCACGGTTCGCGTTCCCGATCTCGGCATCGAGGCGAGCACCCGCGATGGCGCGATTCGCGTCGGCTCGGTACGCCCCTGGTCGGCCGAAGACCCCTACCTCTACGAGGCGAGCGTCGAAACCTCCAGCGAAAAGGTGAGCCTGCGTCTCGGGTTCCGTCGGATCGAGATCGACGGGGAAATCCTGCGGGTGAACGGGGAGCGGGTGGTTCTGCGCGGCGTGAACCGGCACGAGGTAGACCTGCACGTGGGCCGCACCCAGCATGAGGGGAACCAGGATCTCGATGCGCAGCTCATGAAGCTGCACAACATCAATGCGGTGCGCACCTCCCACTACCCGCCGCATCAGCGTTTCCTGGACGTCTGCGATGAGGTGGGTCTGTACGTCATCTGCGAGGGGGACTTTGAGGCGCATGGCTTCCACCACGGCCCCGGGGAAGACGGCGAGCAGGGCCGCCGGGAGCGCCCCGCCGATGATCCGCGTTTCCTGGACTCCCTCGTCGAACGCACCGACCGGTTCCTGCGCCGGGACCGGAATCATCCCTCGATCATCCTGTGGTCGATCGGGAATGAAGCCTCCACCGGGGTGTGCACCGATGCGATGATGCGCCACGTCAAGGAACTGGACCCCACGCGCCCCCTCGTCTACGAGCAGGATCATCGCTGCGAACACTCCGAGGTGTTCAGCCTGATGTACCCCACGGTCGACGAAACCGAGCAGATTGGGCGCCGCGACCTCAGCCCTGAGCTGCGCCGCAAACTCGCCGCCATGCTCCGCGGGTACGGCGTGGAGGTTCCCGAAGGCTTTTTCGAGCAGGAGCCCGCCCGGGAGGCGATCCTCTCCAAGCCCTTCCTGTGGATTGAGTTCGCCCACGCCATGGGCAACGGCGCCGGCTCCCTGCAGGAATACATGGAACTCACCGACAGCTACCCGGCGCTGCAAGGCGGTTTCATCTGGGAATGGATCGACCACGCCCTCGACACCACTGACGCCGAAGGGAACCGGATCTGGGGTTACGGCGGTGACTTCGGGGAACGTCAGCACGACGGGAACTTCGTGGCCGATGGGCTAGTGCTCCCGGACCGCACTCCCTCCCCCGCCCTGCTCAATGCCAAGCACCACTATTCGCCGGTGCGTCTGGAGATGAGCGCCGAGCACGCGCGGGTCAGTAACCGCTATGCCTTCCGCGATCTTTCGCATCTGCGGGCCGAGGTGTCGGTGGATGACGGCGCGAACTGGCAGGCCCTCGACCTGCCGCCGCTTGCCCCCGGTGAAAGCACTGAGCTTCCCCTGCCTACTCTGGACGGTGCCTCGGTGACGGTGCGGGTACTGCAACGCGAGCAGGAGGGTGTGCTCCCGGCCGGGCATGAGATCGTCGCCGCCTCCCATGTGGATCAGGAACGGGCCGCCGCTCTCGTCCCTGCCCTGGGCGCGCTGGCCTCCCCGCGGCAGGGGGCCGACGGGGGCTGGCAGGTGGGGCCGCTACAGCTGGATGACCTGGGGCGCCCCACAGCACTCGGCGGGACGGAGATTGTGCAGGCCGGCATGGATCTGTACCGGGCTCCGGTGGATAACGAGACGGCCCGCACCTGGACCCGCCTGGAGTCACGCTGGAAGGGGCTCTTCCTGGACGTGCCCCGTCGGCGCCTGGTGGGAATCACCGTGCAGGACGATGCCCTCGTGGTCACCTCCCGCCTCGGCCTCAACGCCACCTCCCTCGGCGCCGATGTGGTCGAAACCTGGCGCAGCGACGGACAGGAGGTCGAGCTCGACGTGCAGTTCACGCCGAGCCCACAGTGGCCTACCGATGTTCCCCTGCCCCGGATCGGCTGGACTCTTGCCCTCCGGTCCGCTCCCGGCGAGGTGACCTACACCGGGATGGGCCCGCATGAGTCCTACCCCGACACCGGCGGCGGAACCACCTTCGGCACCTGGCATTCGACGGTGATGGACTTCCAGACCCGGTACGTCATGCCGCAGGAGAACGGGAACCGCGCCGGAGTGGTTCACGCCGAGATCACCGGAGACGACGCCTCGGGGATTCGCGTGCAGATGCCGCAGGGCCTTGGCCTTGCCGTGCGGCCCTGGTCAACGGCGGAACTGGATCAGCGTGCACACCATGCGGCACTCCGCCCCGACGGCCTGACCTGGGTCACCGTGTCGGCTGCCCTGCACGGCGTCGGCTCGGCGGCCTGCGGCCCCGCTCCCCTGCCCGAGTATGTCCTGGAAGCACGCCCTGAACAGTTCACGCTGCGCCTCGCACCGCTCGCGAGGTAAGCGGCTGCAACCATGGAGGAGACGACGATGACCCAGCAGGGCTGCGATCCACACAGCGAACACAACACCACGCAGGGTCATCCGGCGGAACAGGCTCCGTCGGCCCCGATGCCTGCCGACCCCTCAACCGACCCGACCATCGCGCCCGGGACGGTGCAAACGCAGCGTGCACGCGGGGTCCAGCAGCTCTGATCCATCGCGCTCAGCCTGATCTGGGCTGTGGTTGTGCTCCGCATACTCACCTTCTGCCTCCGCGGGCTCGGGCTCATAACCGACAGCTACGCCTTCACCGATCCCTACACCCTGGTCTTCACGGGAGCCTTCGCCGTCTCCATCTGGATCTTCGCCTTCATCGGCCTGATCGCCGTGCTGGGCCAGATCGTGCTGGGCGTTCTCATCGCCATCAAGGGCACCGGCAAGGCCCGGATCGGTGGCATCATCATCGCGGCCATCCCCCTCGTGACTCTTTTCGTGGAAATGATCATCGCCATCATCACGTCGGTGATTCTGAGCGTGATGGAAGGTGGCGAGTACGAGACCTACTTGGTATCGACCGGCCAGCTGATGTTCCAGAACATCTACTGGCTTATCGACCTGGTGATCTTTGCCGCCGTCAGCTTCCTTGGCCAGCGCATGGTCGCCGGCTGGGTCAACCAGAACGCCTGATCCCACACCGCGGCTCTCCTGCAGCCGTGGTTATCCACAACGCGCCACTGCCCCTCTGGGCGGTGGCGCGTTGTGCTCTAGGCTGGGCCGCGGCATCGCGCAACCGAGTATGAGATCAGAAGGGGAACTCAGGATGACGCAGGGGTACGGACAGCAGCAGAACTGGCAGCACAGCCCGCAGCCAGGTATGGCCCCGATGGGCGCTCCCGCTCAGGGCCTGGACGATCTGCGCAAACGCGCCTACAACGTGCGACGGATGGCCAAAGTGGTTCTGATCCTCGTGTGCGTCCTTGCCGCTATCCGCCTGGTCACCTTTGCCCTTCGGGTCATCATCGGCCTCACCAACGACCCCGATCCCGATGCCTCCTTCGGCCTCGTTGCAGCCGGCGGGATCTCCGCGCTCATCTATCTCGTGCTGTCATGCCTCGTTCTTCTTCTCGCCATTGCGATGACGGCCTTTGGCGTGGCCATCGCGGTGATGGGGCAGGGCAAAGCGGTCGGTGGCGGCATCATCGTGGCGGCCGCTCCGCCCGTCGTTTTCATTCTCGAAGGCATCATCGGCTTTCTCCTCGCCCTCATCTTGACGGCGATCTTCGTGGGCGTGTCCGGTGGAGACTCCTCTCCCCGGTGGCTGATGGCGACCGTCCAGATCAATGCCCTGATTGGCATGTTCCTGGTCTGCGGTGCCTGCTTCTTCGGCCAGCGGATGGCTGCCAACTGGGCTCGCTCCGTCGAACAGTCCTGACCCCTAGGCCAGGAGACGTCACATGGATCAGGGATACAGACCGCCGCAGAACTGGCAACACAGTCCACACCCGTCCATGGCGCCAACCGGTACTCCCACGCCGAACCCGCAGGCTTTACGCCAGCGCGCCCGCGCCGTCCGGCAGTTCGCCAAGGCAGCTCTGGGAATCGTGTGCGCCCTTTTCGTCCTCCGCCTCGGCATCGTGGCGGCTCGGATGGTTCTCACCCTCCGCGGAAAATTCGAGGCCGATAAGTTCGCCGCCCTCCAGGACGCCGGCGACATCGCCTACCTCGCGTACGCCGGCTTCTCGAGCGCGGCCGGGCTTATCACGATCATCGTCATGCCCGTGCTTGGCCTGACCATCATGGCGAAAGGGCGTGGCTCGGCGATCGGCGGCGGCCTCATCATGGCCCTCACCCCGCTATCCTTCCTGGTCATCGACCTCGTCGCGACCGGCCTTCTAGCAGGAATCTACGCCGGTGTCACCGGGCGCCTCTACACCCCCCTGTGGCTGGACATGACCCTGATGTGCGGTGAGCTCCTCGGCATGCTGCTGGTTATCGGGCTCTGCTGGTACGGCTACCGAAGGGCTATCCACTGGGCTCGCTCCGTCGAACAGTTCTGATGACCTCGGTGGGTTGACAGCGCTGACTCAGCGCGGCGCTGTCAACAGCCAGGCGCCGTCAGGGGTGTTGACCAGAGCTCTGTCACGCCCCACCGGATGCACCGACTGCACGTCGTTCCCGGTGCTCACGCGTACCCGCTCGCTGCCCTGTGCCGCATCCAGCACCGTCACAACGGTGGCACCCCTCGGATCCATGGCGTGGCGACGTTCCAGCGGCTGCACCAGCACGGCACTTCCGGCACCGAGTGCCCCGCGCACCGCCCCCTCGCGGCCCGGCCGCGACCAGAGGTTCTCCCCTGTGGCCGCGTCATAGGCCACCACCTGCCCGAGGGCATTCACCCCGAGAATGCGTGAGGAATCCATCCCGATCCGGGCGCGCAGCGGCTCAGCCTGCGCCATCAGGGCGCCGCCGGGAGCGGACCACTCTGCCTGGGCCTGAGAGGCGATGATCTCGCCCTCGGCACTGGCTCCCGCCTCGATGCCCACCCCGATAACCCGGCCAGCCTGCATTCGCACCCGCCAGGTGCCCGCCGGAGACGGCGCCGAGGCCCACCGCTGCCGCCCCTCTTCCCAGGCGGTGGCCTGCAGGGTGCCCTCGCGGCCGGGGCAGACGGTGAGCACCGTCGGCCCTGCGGGAAGCAGGCCCCGCCCGGTCTCCGCTCCCACCGCCGGAGCCGTGGCAGCGATCCGGCAGGAGGAGTCGGCGGGGGCGAGCACCGAGCCGAGGGGGAAACCGGTGCGAGGATCAATCTGCAGCCACCCCTGGGCGGGGTCGTAGCGCAGTGCCGTCGAGGGCATCAGAGCGGTGGCGGTGATTGCCTCGAGCACTCCGGCAGGCGGGGCCGTGACCGGAACCTCGACCCCTGCGGGATCTGGTCCGCGGGTTTCCGGGGCGTCGCTCAGGGTCCACAGGGCCTGCGCCTTCGCGGTGGTGAGGTCGTATCCGCTGAGGTGGCAGGCACCGTCGGCGCAGTGCCGTGCCACGGCGAGAGTGCCGTCGAGGGAGGTGACCTGGCCGGGTACGGTGCGTTCCTCCGCGGCGTCACCATGGAGTGGCTGAATCCGGGTGCTCTCAGCACCGATCAGCAGCAGACGGGTGCCATCGGCGCTGAGAGCGGGGATCTCCGGTGGGGTGAGCTCAATGGTGCGTGAACCTCCCGTATCCAGCACGTCAACGCTCCCGTTGCCGTGCCGGATCAGCACCGGGGAACCGGGAACGGGCGCGCTCGTGATGCGGTCCTTCGAGCTCAGCGCGGGGATGCGGGCAGCTGCGGCATCCTCCAGCCTGGGATGCGTCGAGTGCAGCAGGGCAGGCACGGTGAGGGCAAGAGCGAGGACGAGGGCCGCTACGGCGGCGAGCAGGGTGCGCACCCGCCGGGAAAAGCGCCCGATGGGAAGCACCGCGAGCACAACCAAGCCGAGCCCCACCCCCGCGAGCAGCCCGGCAATCAGCCGCAGCGCACCGATCAGAGCATGAGCACCGAGCAGCGCGGCGATGCCGGCGAGCGCGAAGGCAGTGACGGCAAGACCGAGCAGGGTCCAGCGGTCGGAGGCAAGGTCATCGCTCGCCACGGATCCGGTATCGCTGGCTGCCGGCTGCTCCACGGAGGATGCTGTTCCGGGCGTGCTCGACGGCCCCTCATCGAGGGACGCCGGTGCTATCCCCTTCTCCGCCGACGGGTCCGGGCTCTGCTGAGCTCGCCCCTGAGCGTCTTCGGGCCAGTGCAGGCGCACCTGTGCGTCATCCCAGGCACTCGCCTGTGAGGGCTCCTGGTCGGAGGCATCGAGCTCCTCCTCGCGCGGGTCCCTAGCCATCTGCCTATGCCCTCCCCTCATCCTCTCCTGTGACGCTGCGTCGCGGCCTATCGCTCACGGTGATCGCATCGACGTCTCTGCGCCCCCGTGACGGCACCGCGATCTCAGCGCGGCGATCCGTAGTACGCGCCGGTCCTTTCCTCGCGGAGCTCCTCGAAGGTGCCGTCCTGCAGGCTCGCCCGGATCTCATCGACCAGGCGCACCGTGAAGCGTTCATTGTGGATCGTGCACAGCGTGGAGGACAGCATCTCCTTGGCACGGAAGAGGTGGTGGATGTACGCCGCGGTGTAGTGCGTGCAGGTGTAGCAGTCGCAGGTCTCGTCGATCGGGGCGAACTGGCGACGGTACTTCGCGCCCGTCAGGTTCACCCGGCCATATCGCGTGTACACGGCACTGTTGCGCGCCACGCGTGAGGGTGAGACACAGTCGAAGGTGTCGGCGCCGGCAGCCACGGCCACGAAGAGGTCATCCACCTCGCTGATCCCGAGCAGATGCCGCGGGCGTTCCTGCGGCAGTTCATCGCAGACCCAGCCGACGATCGTGCCGAGGTTTTCCTTCTCGAGCGCGCCGCCAATCCCGAAACCGTCGAAACCGCGCCCGCCAACCTCCATCGCGCCGAGGTCCCGCGCGGCCTTGCGCCGCAGGTCCTCGTACTGCGCTCCCTGGATGACGCCCCAGAGCTGCTGGTAGGGACGGTGGGTGCGTTCAGCGGTCAGACGGTGGTGTTCGGCCAGGCAGCGGATCGCCCACAGGCGGGTGCGTTCGAGGGCTTTTTCCTGGTAGCCGCGGGAGTTCATGAGCGTGGTCAGCTCATCGAAGGCGAACATGATGTCGGCCCCGAGCCCATGCTGGATCTGCATGGAGATTTCCGGGGTAAAGCGGTGCACGTCGCCGTTAATAAAGGAACGGAAAGTAACGCCGTCATCGTCCACATGCGCGAGGCGCTCCTTGCCCTCCGCCACCGCATCGTCCTGCCCAGAGGCGGTGCGGGCTTTCTCGCCACCCGCGAACTCGCTGCTGAGCACCTTCTTGAAACCGGCACCGAGGCTCATCACCTGGAAGCCGCCCGAATCGGTGTAGGTGGGTCCCGGCCAGTTCATAAAGGCGCCCAGGCCCCCGGCCTCATCCACCAGGTCATGCCCCGGCTGCAGGTACAGGTGGTAGGCATTGGCGAGCACCGCCTGCGCGCCAAGCTGCGCGACCGCCTCCGGAAGCACCGCCTTGACCGTCGCCTTCGTTCCCACCGGGATGAAGGCGGGCGTCGCGATCTGTCCATGCGGGGTGGAGATGATGCCGGCGCGGGCCCGCTCACCGTGCCGAGCAGTGATCTCGAAACCAACATCGGGGCCGACGGGCGGGGCTGCGGGGTGATCTGAGGTGGGGACGTTCACCACCTCATCGTCCCATGGCAGCGCGGGAAATCTGCGGGGCTGATGACGCTCCCCACCCTCCCGCGCCGCAATGTGGAACGAGCCGCAGGTCATGTCCGGACCGACGGAATGTCGCCTAGGATTCTCGGCAGTGCCCCGGGAGGCCTTGATCGTTGGACGAAACGCGGGAGGAGAGGCGCCATCGAACCGCCCCGTGACTCGTCCACGCCCTCCTCGCCCCGCCGCGGCCGCCGCGCACGCGCCCTCACCCCCGAGGAGCTGGCCGAACGCGCACGCCGCGCCGCCGAGCGCGCTCGCCGTGAGCGTGAAGAGCAGGCCCGTCACGAGCGGGAAGAACGCGAGCGGGAAGAACGCGAGCGGGAAGAACGCGAACGCGAAGAGCGGGAACGGGAAGAACGCGAACGCGAAGAACGCGAGCGGGAAGAGCGGGAACGGGAAGACGAGAAACGCTGGACCCCGGCCACGCCCACCCCGGCCTCTGTTGCTCCCGCGCCCGTCTCCCCGGAGGCTTCGTCACCCGTCGCGTCCACACCTGCTGTGACGAGCCCTCACCCCTCCGATCCCGACGCAGCCAGTCCCGTCGCCCCCGGCCCCGAGGTTGACCTCCCCGTCGAACCTGCCCCTGAACCGGCCCTCGCCGCAACCGATTCCTGGCTTCAACCAGCCGTCGTCTCGGGTGAAGCCTCCCCCGCCC
>JAEWEZ010000067.1 GCA_023389045.1 Actinomycetes bacterium | reverse complement strand
TTTATCGACGAGCGCCTCCTCAACCTCAGTGCGGAAGTCCTCGGGGCGCAGCACATAGTCGAGCCAGGTCAGGTTGAGGTTGTCCTGCTGCGGCAGGCTCACTCGCACGTACCCGCAGATTTTTTCTTCCCCGTCCTGCACGGTGGTGAGCAGCTGAACGCGCATCTCGTGCTGTGCGGAGGAGCGCATCACTTCGCGAACTGCGTCGAGCGGACGCGGCGTACTCACTCCCCAGTGCCACTCCGTGAGGGCCAAGCGGAGCGCGTGGATTCCCGCGATGTCGTGGTCGCTGTCGATGTCGAGGGGGCGCACGGTAAAGGTCATGCAACCCAGTGCACCACGGCGGGCCGGCTCGAGGCGATCTCTTTTCTACCTATCCGGCGGATGCCCCACTACTCGGGGTGTCTCAGACGGGGCTGCCACTCGGTTGGTGCAGGCGGGTGCCAGTCCCATGCGGTTTGAGGTCCGACGGGCCTTGCGGCACGCAGGGTTCCGTGCCGATGGGCTTCAGAGCCGACCGCATGTGGAGCGACTGGGGCTGACGCCGGCCGGGTCCGATGCCGAGCCACTACCCGGCTCGCTTTTCGCCGACTGTCTGCAGAATCCACTCCGGCAAATGCGGACGCCCAACACGCCCGCGATGGTGGGCCCCGTGGGGATCGAACCCACGACCCGCGGATTAAAAGTCCGATGCTCTGCCAACTGAGCTAGAGGCCCTCCCCGTCGGCCGTGCAGTTGCCGGGCCCGACGGGACTTTCGTAGTCTACCCGCCGCGCCGGGGTGGTGCCGCTATGCCTGCCACAGTGTGATCACATCACCACTCGGGGCACTCACCCCCGCCCACCCCGCACGCCAAGCCCGCCCCGTCGGGACCACCTAGACTTGCCCCTATGCCCGCTCCCCTCGTCCTCGCCGCTGATGTCGAGCACGAGATCGTCGAGCGGAAGTCCCGTTTCATCACCCGCCTGCACCGCGTCTCCTCGATCGAGGAGGCTGAAGCGCTGATCCGGGCGGCCCGCGCGGAGCATCCCGACGCACGGCATCACTGCACGGCAGTGGTGCTTGCCGCGACAGAAAGCACCGCGCCCGTTCACCGTTCCAATGACGACGGGGAACCCTCGGGCACGGCGGGGATGCCGATTCTGCAGGCGCTTCTCGGGGCCGGCGTGGAAGACGTCGTGGCCATCGTGATCCGGTATTTCGGCGGGGTGAAGCTCGGCGCTGGCGGGCTCACCCGCACCTATGGTCGCGCTGTGACCGAGACCGTGGAGGAGGCCCGAGGGCAGGGGCTGATGCGGGAGCGGCGGGAGGCGCGCAGGGCCGAGATCAGTGTGGGGTTCGATCTCGTCGGCACTCTCGAGAACCATGTGCGCACCTGGTGCGCGGCCCGGCCGGGCCGCGATGTGACCGATGTGGAGTATGGCTCCGGTGGCGCGCAGATTCACGTGGTGGTGCCGCCCAATGAGCTCGACTCGCTCGAGGAGGAGCTGGCGGCGTGGACTTCGGGCCGGGGTCAGCTGCGGGTGCTTGGCTCGCAGATGATGGAGGTTCCGCTGTAGCGGGACTGTTTCGCTGCCCGGCATTGTGGGGCCGACGGCGGCTCGCCGCCTCAGCGCTGGAAACACACTGCCTGACGGGGCCGGGCGCCTCGCTGCTCAGGACCTGCCACCCGGCGTTGTCGAGCCGACGGTGGCTTGCCGCCCTACGCCGACGCCTCTCACCAGCGCCCCTCTCCCCTATCTCCCCATACAGCAAGCCGCCGCACCGGTATCCGATGCGGCGGCTTGTGACGCGAACGGTGCCCGCCAAGCGGCAGGGAACAGTCAGCGGGCGAGCAGAGCCGGTTGGCGAATGCGCGCCGTAGGAACCGACTCAGCTCACTGTGAAAATCAGTCGGCCTTCTTGGCTAGGAAGCCGTAGATCGCCATGACGATGATGGCGCCGATGGTGGCCAGGAGGATGGTGCCGATGCTCCAGGGGTTGTTCATGATGCCGGAGACGCCGTTGCCGCCCAGGAGGCCGCCAATGAAGCCGCCAACGATCGCGCCGACCACGCCGAGGATGACGGTGGCGCCGAAGCCCATGGCCTGCTTGCCCGGCATGATGGCGCGGGCGAGAAGGCCGATCAGGCCGCCGATGATGATCCAGGAGATGATCGCCCAGAGGACGCCCATGTCGTGGTGCTCCTTCGTGTGATGTCGAGGTTCAGCTGTGATGCGCGGTGCCAATGATGGTGGGCGCTGCGTATCTAGCGGCGGGGCCGCTGTCGGCCCCTATTGGACACAATGCTACCGTCCGGACGGAAGCGGCCGAACCGAACGGTCACGTATTTGCATTTTTGACGCTTATAAGTACAGGGCGCCACCGATAGCTGGTAGCGCCCTGCACGTCACACCTGGGCGACCCTCAGGCCACCCGCGAGTCTCGGGGGGATCAGAAGTCCCAGTCGTCGTCCTCGGTATCTTCCGCCTTGCCCATCACGTAGCTCGAACCGGAGCCGGAGAAGAAGTCGTGGTTCTCGTCGGCATTCGGGGAAAGCGAGGCGAGGATCGCGGGGTTCACCTCGGTGGCCTCGGAGGGGAACAGCGCCTCGTACCCGAGGTTCATGAGGGCCTTGTTCGCGTTGTACCGCAGGAAGGTCTTGACCTCTTCGGTCCAGCCGACCGGGTCGTAGAGATCCTCGGTGTACTCCTCCTCGTTGTCGTACAGCTCCATGAGCAGGGAGAAGGTGTAGTCCTTGAGTTCCTGGCGACGCTCCGGGGAGGCCTTCTCCACGGCCTTCTGGTACTTGTACCCGATGTAGTAGCCGTGCACGGCCTCATCGCGGATGATCAGGCGGATGATGTCGGCGGTGTTGGTCAGCTCGCCGTGGCTGGAGTAGTGCATCGGCAGGTAGAAGCCGGAGTAGAACAGGAAGGACTCCAGCAGCGTGGAGGCCACCTTGCGCTTCTCCGGGTCGTCGCCCTGGTAGTAGCTCATGACGATCTTGGCCTTCTTCTGCAGCGGTTCGTTGAACTCGCTCCAGCGGAAGGCTTCGTCGATCTGCCGCGTGTTGGACAGGGTGGAGAAGATCTGGCTGTAGGACTTCGCGTGCACCGACTCCATGAAGGCGATGTTGGTGTACACCGCTTCCTCATGCGGGGTGAGTGCGTCGGGAATGAGGGAGACCGCGCCGACGGTGCCCTGCACGGTGTCCAGCAGGGTCAGACCGGTGAACACGCGCATGGTCAGGGTCTGCTCGAGTTCGGGCAGACGGTTCCAGGACTGGATGTCGTTGGAAAGCGGAACCTTCTCCGGCAGCCAGAAGTTGCCGGTCAGCCGGTCCCAGACCTCGAGGTCCTTCGGGTCGGGGATGCGGTTCCAGTTGATTGCCTGGACCGACGTCTTCAGGTGGTCGTTCACGCCTGCCTCGCTGTGCTCTCGGTGGGGTGCGGTTCGGGTCCAACCAGTCTAGGCCGCGGGCGCGGGCCTTCCCAGGCTTGAGACGTGATCGTGAGGTTGTCCAAGCCAATCGATGACCTTATGGGGCAGTTTCACCTTGGCTCTAGCCACCTTGGTCTTCTTCGGGTTTGATTTTTTTGGGGGCGGCTGACGTTGGCGGTGGCATCTTCGCCGGACAGTGGAACTTCGCAAAACGCTTCGGCGAATTTGCCCTAGGCAAGGGTGGCGTCCCGGGGTTTGTCCCTGTCGTCGGTGACGTATCCACCGGCATCCTGGCTGCTGCCGGCCACTGGAAAGAAGATGCCAACCGCTGCGATTTGAACACCTGGGAGCGACTCGGCAGAGCAGGGCTCGACGGCACTGCAAATCTCTTAGGGTCGATGGGAGGGAGCCTCCTAGGTGGCGGGCTTGGCCTGGCGGCAGGCGGCACTATCGGCACAGCGGTCGGTGGTGGAATAGGCGCGCCAGTTGGCGG
Organism: Actinomycetes bacterium; assembly: GCA_023389045.1. Classification (GTDB taxonomy): domain Bacteria; phylum Actinomycetota; class Actinomycetes; order Actinomycetales; family Dermabacteraceae; genus Brachybacterium. The sequence continues at coordinate 6,905 of JAEWEZ010000067.1, read as the reverse complement.
CTTCGCCGGAGGCCTAACTGGAGATCTCATCGGCAGCTACCTCGGCTCCACAGCGGCCGATTCCGCGATTGATGCGCTCCTAGACTAACCACCCATCCAAAGCCATCGACGGGCGGGCTTTCCCGGCGGAAAGCCCGCCCGTCGCCCTCTCCTGAACCCAAACACGCACGTCAACACCAATTCAAAAAACGCTTGCCGTACTACGGCAGCCGTAGTACGGTTGCCGTATAACGGCCCCGCCGGGGCTCCTGAAACCGAAGGAGGGCACATGATCAGCGCAGATGCGATCCGCGGTCACATCGACTTGATCGTGCTCGCGATCCTCGAGCCCGAACCCTCGTACCCGTACGCCATCTCCCAAGCAATCGAAGACGGATCCGGCGGCGAGTACTCCATGAAGCAGACCACCCTCTACACCGCGATGAAGCGTCTCGAACAGCAAGGAGCGCTGCACTCCTTCAACCAGGTTGCCGACAGCGGCAAGAACCGCAGCTACTACGAACTGACCGATGAGGGCCGCGACCTTCTCGCCACCAAGCGCGAGGAATGGGCGCAGGTCTCCCGACTGATCGACCGCTACGTCACCGGAAGGACTCAGCGATGAGCGTCATCGACTCTTACCTCAACACCCTTTTCGACCCCTACCCGGAAACTCCTCGCATGCTCTCGGCCCGCGCCGAACTGCGCGAAATGATGGAGGACAAGCAGCAGGCTCTGATGGCATCCGGCATGAACGAGTCGCAGGCCGTCGGCCAGGTCATCGCCGAGTTCGGCAGCCTGGAGGAAGTCGCCGACGCCCTCGGTATCCAGCCCGAGCTCGACCCGAACAGCGAGAGCTACCTGACGGCAGAACCGGCCCTGAGCCTCGATCGAGCCCGCAGCTACTTCGAGGCGACGCGCCGTTCGCAGCCCATCTTGGCTCTGGCCATCTCCATGTTCCTGATCAGCCCGATTCCCCTGTTCGCACTGATCGCGATGAGCGAAGCCTCGCCGCAGTCCTTCAGCGCGGGCCTCGCCAACGCGATCGGCGTCCCGATTGTGCTGGTCATCGCCGCGATTAGCGTCTCGCTCCTGGTCCTGCGGTCCCAGCGCATGCAGCAGTACAAGGACATCGGCGAGGAGCGTTTTGTGAGCAGCTCTGCGGTGCGTGACTTCGCTGCCTCCCAGCGAGCCGGCGACAGCTCCGGCCGCCGTCTGCGCCTCATCGGCGTTGCGCTCTTCGTGCTCAACGTCATTCCGTTGATCGTTTTGGGAACTCTCCTGCCGGATGACAGCCCCTTCCAGGTTCTCTCTGTCGCTCCGACCCTGATCATTGCCGCCATCAGCCTGTTCTGCTGGTTCATGGGCCATGCCGTGGAAACCCCGGCGAGTCATCTCCTCAAGGAGGAATCCTGCAACCCCAATCAGTGGGAAGAACTGCATCCGGCCGTTCGCGTCATCGCCGTGGCCTTCTGGCCCCTTGCCACCGCCATCTACCTGGCATGGAGCTTTAGCACCGGGGGTTGGGATCGCACCTGGGTCGTCTGGCCCACGTCCGGCGTTCTCTACGCGGTGTTCTGGTCGAGCGTCGCTGCCGCTTCCACCAACAAGAGGTTCAAGGAGAAGAGGGCACTTCGACGCGCTCAGGCTGCCCAGCAGCGGTGAGTGACGGCGGCGGGCAGGCCACGCCGTGACCCGTCGGCCCCGAACCCCTCCCCTGCACACCCCGCTGACCAGAAAGACCAGCGCACAGAACGCTGAGGAACCAGCGGGAGCACCACGGGCCCGCATCCTTCCGAAGGATGCGGGCCCGTTGGTCTGTGCGAGGGGGGTTAGTTCGGCGGCGTCAGAGCCGGAGGGCAGGACCGAAGGGCCGACGGGGAACGCAGGAGTGCCCGACAGGGTGCCGACAGAACGGCAGGCACGGTGGGATCACAAGTGCCGACGGGGTGGGCACATGGGGCCGACGAAGTGGGGCCCGACGGAGTACCCTCCCCCGTTCACTCTCGCGCCCGTTTTACTCCCGCCGCGCCTTCGGAATGCGGTTCTCGCCGGACAGTCTCAGCTTCGCGTCACGCGCTTCACGTTCCTCACGTCGCTCCTCCCGGAGCCATTCGGGGTATGCCTCCAGCGGCGTGTCATTCCCCGAGAAGGAGAGCAGGGAGACACCGATGAGGGTGAAGCCGCCGATAGCAAAGAATGCCAGCAAGATCATGACCGCGATATGGCCAGGAACAATGCCGAAAGCACCCAGCAGCGCGCCGCCTGCAGCAAGGAAAAACATGGCAGGCACGAAACGGTGACCCACCAGCAGCCGGTATTCGCAGCGGTTACCCGTCGGGTCGATCAGGCGGGTGTGCGCGGGCAGACGATGCACCATCACCCCCGGTCGGTTCGGATCCTCCATGAGGGTCCATCGGGGCTGCTTGCGCTTGCGCACAATGTGATGCCCCCACCAGAAGAAGGCCCCGAAAAAGGCCGGGACAGCCGCCACGGCGAAGAGACCTGGCACCATCATTCCCCCTCAGAACATGCGGCTATCGCCGCGACGACGTTCTGCTAACGGCCGTGTCTTCGGCCGGCTCTCCCCGTCGATTTTCCCCTATGTCTATGAGGAAGAGTCTGACGGTCGGCCATCGCCTCGACCCCGCACATGCCAGGGCCAGCGAGCGTACTCAGCGGTGTGCGCGCAGCCAGTCCCGCTCGGCGCGACGCTGGCCACGCAGCCACTTGGGGTAGAGCCACAGCGGCAACACAGTCCGGTACATCACGAGCAGACGGGCCACGAGCCAACTCGCGCCGGTCCCCAGCACGACGAGGACCAAGATCGCGATCGCCCACGGCTCGTACCTGTCGATTGCCGTGAACAGAGCCGCCACACAACCCGCGCCGATAAGCGTCACACCGAGCACCGGCAGAAGAACCAGAGCGACTCCCTCGGCGACCGGCCGCCGGGTCAACGCGTCAATCGGCTCACGACGCACCCACCACCGCGCGCTCGGCGAGGTCCCGATGCGCCACCACAGGCAGGTGATGAGCAGCGCGACTCCGGCAAACAGGAGCAGGGCGCCGATGCCGGCAGAAAGAATGGCTGCGTTCACTCGCACATCCTGGCATAAGGCGCTCGATCAGAGTGCGCCCCTCATGATCGCGCGGAGCATCCTGCAGGACCCTTCTCCTCATGCGGCGTCGGGCTTCCACCCTCACCGCTCCTAGCGCGCACGGACGGCCACGCCCAGTGCATCGCCGCGGGCTTGCGCTGCCTGCGCACAGGCGTCGAAACGCCGCGGCCAATCCACCACGGCACCGAGGTGCGCGGCGAAAGCCTGCTCCGTGCCGTCGGCCCGCACCCGCTGCAGAGTAAGGGCCCGCCCGCCAGCCTGCGCGACCAGCTCGACCACCGCCGGCACCTGCTCAACGAGCGACGGGGTGACAGTCATGCGCAGCTCGTGGTCCACGCCCGAGGCCAGCAGAATCGCAAGCGACTCCCCGGCCCGTGCCCCGGCCGTCGAGCGCCCCACCAGGGCTGCGTACCCCGTCGGCGCCGCCTTCACGTCGAAACCGACCCAATCCACGAGAGGCTCCCCCGCGCGCTCCCCGTCGGCCCCGATCCCAAGGAGGGAACGCAGGCGCGCGGGGAAGGCACCCCCGGTGTGGAGGCCGACGGAGAAACCCAGCTCCCGCACCCGTCGCGCCGCCGGAACCAGCGCGTGCTGGGCGGTGGCCTCACCGCCGGAGAAAACCACGCCGTCGAGCAGCCCCCGGCGCCGGCGCAGGAGGTCCTCAAGCGCCGCGAACGGAACCTGGCCCGGGGTGCGCGTGGAGAGAATCGCCCGGTTGTGGCAGTAGGTGCAGCGCCAGGGGCAGCCCTGGCAAAAAGCGGTGGCCGTGAGGCGGCCCGGCCAGTCCACACTCGACATCGGCACCAGACCTGCGATCTGCAGGTCCTCGGCGCTGCTGCCGCGCTGCGGTCGGGCCGCCGTCACCGGCGCCACAACAGTCACGACGCTCCGATCCCCGCCGCCTGCTCGGTGAAGAAGGTGCGCTCGGCGTACTCGCCCTTCTTGCCGATATTGAAGGAAGCGACCGGGCGGAAGTAACCCATCACGCGGGTCCACACCTCGCACTCCGAACCGCACTGCTCGCAGTGGTGGTGCTCGCCGGTCAGGTAGCCGTGCACCGGGCACACCGAGAAGGTGGGCGTGACCGTGAGGTACGGCAGGCGGAAGCGGGTAAGGGCCCGACGGACCAGTTCACGACAGGCCGCAGGCGAACTGACCTGCTCGTTCATGTACAGGTGGAGCACCGTGCCGCCGGTGTACTTCGACTGCAGGTCCTCCTGCAGTTCCAGGGCCTCGAAAGGATCCTCGGTGGCGCCCACCGGGAGCTGCGAGGAGTTCGTGTAGTACGGGTTCTCCGGGGTGCCGGCGGTGAGGATGTCCGCGAAACGCGCCCGGTCCTCCTTAGCGAAACGGTAGGTGGCGCCCTCGGCGGGGGTGGCTTCCAGGTTGTAGAGGTTTCCGGTTTCCTCCTGGAACCGCACCATCGTCTCGCGCACGTGATCCAGAATCCGCACGCACATCTCATGGCCCTGCTCATCCATCAGGCTGTGCTCATCGCGCGTGAAGTTCCGGACCATCTCGTTCATCCCGTTCACCCCGAGGGTGGAGAAGTGGTTGCCGAGATGCCCCATGTAGCGCTTCGTGTACGGGTACAGGCCGCCGTCGATCAGCTGCTGCACCACGGCGCGCCGCTTTTCGAGAATGTCGCGGCCCACCTCCATCAGGCGATCGAGTTCAGCCAGCAGCGCATCCTCATCGCCGGCGTACAGGTAGCCCAGGCGCGCCATATTGATCGTGACCACGCCAATCGAACCGGTCAGCTCGGCCGAGCCAAAGAGGCCATTGCCGCGCTTGAGCAGTTCGCGCAGGTCAAGCTGCAGGCGGCAGCACATGGAGCGGATCATGCCCGGATCCAGCTCGGAGTTGATGAAGTTCTGGAAGTAGGGAAGACCGTACTTCGCCGTCATCCGGAACAGACGCTCCGTGTTCTCGCTCTCCCAGTCGAAGTCACGGGTGATGTTGTAGGTGGGAATCGGGAAGGTGAAGGCGCGACCATCGGCATCCCCCGCGGTCATGACCTCCATGTACGCGCGGTTGATCATGTCCATTTCGCGCTGCAGCTCACCGTAGGTGAAGTCGCACAGCTCCTCCCCGATCAGAGGCTGCTGGTCGCGCAGATCAGCCGGGCAGGTCCAATCGAAGGTGAGGTTCGTGAAGGGGCACTGGGAACCCCAGCGGCTGGGCTCATTCAGGTTGTAGATCAGCTCCTGCATGTTCTGCAGGACCTGCTCATACGTCATCTCATCCAGACGCACGAAGGGCGCCATGTAGGTGTCGAAAGAGCTGAAGGCCTGAGCCCCCGCCCACTCGTTCTGCAGGGTACCCAGGAAGTTCACGATCTGGCCGCAAGCGGAGGAGAAATGCTTGGCCGGGCCCGAGGCGATCGCGCCGGGCACACCGTTGAAGCCCTCCTCCAGCAGACGCCGCAGGGACCAGCCGGCGCAGTAGCCGGTGAGCATATCGAGATCGTGGATATGGATATCGCCCTCGCGGTGCGCACGGCCCGCTTCGGCGCTGAACACCTCATCGAGCCAGTAGGTCGCGATCGTCTTCCCCGCGGCATTCAGCACCAGGCCGCCGACGGAGTAGCCCTGGTTCGCGTTCGCGTTCACGCGCCAATCGGCGCGGTCCACGTATTCGCGGACGGTGGCCACAGGGTCGATCAGGGTGGCGTGACGGGGCTCGTCGATCGGGTGCGAGGAGGTGGAGCGGAGGTTCTCGGTCACGGTTTCTCCTTGGGTGGCGGACGGCGGGGTGCCGGGTGCGGTGGCGACGATGGGATGGCGTCGCCGTCAATGGATCGGGTGACGGTGCTTCCTCGCGGGCGGCGTGGGCGGCGGCCGGGCGGGCCGGCCGATCTGGTGGATCGGCGGCGGGCGGGGCCGGGGCTGGCCGGCGGTCTGGGCGCTGACCTGGGTGGTCAGGCGCGGCCGCAGCGGCGGACCGGGCGCGGGAGTGCGTCGTCATGGGAACCGTAGGCAGTGGCAACTACATCTTGGGGTGGCGACACGCCCGAGGCACAACATGTTGTGGCGACGCAGCGTCAGGAAGGGGCCGCGGCAGGACCATGGTCCCGGGCGGGGTGGGGCCGCGGGCGGCGGGGGGCGGCGGCCCGCGGCGGGCGCGGCCATCCTCACCGGGTTACTGGCTGGGACCTGGCGGTATATCGCCGCCTACGACATATCCTCCGCAGCCGGTCATATAACGCCAGTTCTCCACGAAGCCTGCCAGCCGCTCGTCCCTTGCAGGCATGTGGGGCCAGTGGCGGAGGTAAGCAGGTGGGCAGATGGCGGAAGTGGATGGGTGGGCAGATGGCGGAGGCGGGCGGGTGGGCGCAGATAGCGGAAGTGGATGGGTGGGCAGATAGCAGAAGCGGGTGGGTGGGCAGATGGCGGAGGCGGCGGATGCACGGGAGAACTGGCGATATATCGCCAACTGCGGCGTATATGTCGTACCCGGCGATATAACGCCAATGCCCACACAGGCGCCCGCCGACCACGTGACGTCTGGCCCGGCCGGCGTCAGATCCGGCCCCTACAGTGAAAGCCATGACCGCGGCGCCCACCCCCGACACCACCGCAGCAGCACGCCCTGCGGCCACCCCTGCCCCCACCGCAGCAGCGCACCCCTCCGCCGAACCTGCCACCGCAGCCACCCCCGCGTCCCGCCGCTCGCTGCCGATCCGCCCGCGCCGCCCCAGCCCGCGCTACCTCCGTGAAGTCGCCAAGGAATCGGTGCGCGAAGACATCCGCACCCTGGCCTTTTTCGTGCGGATCTACTGCGATGGCAACCACGCCGACCGCC
>JAEWEZ010000049.1 GCA_023389045.1 Actinomycetes bacterium | reverse complement strand
GCTAGGGCCGGTGGCGTCCCCTTTTGTTGCAGCGGCCGGGGCGGAAGTGGCGGGTCGAGGCGGCGGGGTGGGGCGCACAGCGGGTGGCGGATCGGAATCGGAGCCGGCCGCGGCGGGGCGGTGTGGTTAGGCAGTGGCAGCATCCAGCAGTTCGAGCACGTGGCGGTAGGTCTGGCCGGTGGCGGCGCTCATCCCGAGCTCACAGGTGCGATTGGCGCTCACGTACCAGTCGGTGGCCCGCCGTGCGACCTCGGCCGCTTCGGTCCGGGTAGCCGATGCCGTGAGCTCCGGATGCAGCATGCCGCGGTCCCCGGCATAGGCGCAGCAACCCCACGCATCGGGAACCACCACCTCCTGCGCGCAGGCCTCGGCAATGGCAAGCAGGTCCGCGGTGATACCCACATGCGTGGTGGAACAGGTGGGATGCACCGTGACCGATCCGATGGGGTGCCGCACCTCCAAGCGGTCCAGAAGAAAACGCCGCACGAAAGCCACCGCGTCGATGACCTCGATGCCGGTCCCCTCAAGGGCGGCGAGCATGCCTTCGGTGCAGCTGGCCGCATCGACGACCACGGGCAGCCGCCCACAGTCGCCCGCCTCACCGCCTGCCACTTCACCGGCCGCAGCGGCAGGCGCCGTCGCCTCCAGAAGCACGGCGCGCACCTGCTCGTGCATCCGCTGCTTCGCCTCCCGCATGCCTTTGGAGGAGAAGGGGGTGGCGCAGCACAGCGCATCGGCGCCATCGGGCACGAGAAGCTGCACTCCCGCCCGTTCGGCGATCCGTTCCAGGGCCGCCGGCGCTCCGCCACCTGCTTGACCACCGTGCTTGCGGCCCCCACGCTCGTGACTTCCGTGCGCATCCGTATGCCCCGCACCCGAGCCGCAGCCCTCCGAGCCACACGCCGCCCCCTCTGCCGCCGCCCCAAACATGCTGTTCACGCAGGCCGGAAGGAACACGGCGAGCACTTCGCCATCAACGGCCCCCCGCAGCCCACCGCGTCGTGCAGCCCCACCGCGGCTCGGCAGCTCAGGCCGATACGAGGGCACAAGCTCGGTGGGCAGGAGCCGCCGGGCCAGCCCCGTCGCGGCCCGGGGGAGTGCGGCAGGCACCGCACCGGCGGCGCCGAGCGCCACCGCTGCCCCGCGGGTGATCGGCCCCCACTGCCCGGCGGCTGCTTTCCACAGGGTACGGGCGGGGCCGCTGGCTTCTTCGGCGCGGAGGCGTCGCACCAGGTCTGCGGTGTTGATCCCCACCGGGCAGGCGGTCAGGCACATGCCGTCCACCGCGCAGGTGTGCAGGCCCTGGTACGGGTAGGCGGAGTCGATGGCCTGCACGGTGGCTGTATCGCCGCGGCGCCGCGCCAGTTCAGCTTCGCGTCGCAGCACGATCCGTTGGCGCGGGGTGAGGGTGAGGTCACGGCTCGGGCACACGGGTTCGCAGTAGCCGCATTCCACGCAGCGATCCACTTCTTCTTCGACCTCGACCACGGGTTTGAGGTGCCGCATATGTGCGTGCGGGTCGTCGGTGAGGAGTACGCCGGGGTTGAGGATCCCCGTCGGGTCCACGAGTGCTTTGATCCGTCGCATCACCTGGTACAGCTCGGGCCCGTATTGGCGTTCCACGAAGGGCGCCATGACGCGCCCGGTGCCGTGCTCGGCTTTGAGGTTGCCGCCGTGGGTGAGCACGAGGTCCACCATGTCTTCGGTGAAGGCTTCGAGGGGGGAGGAGCCGCCCCCGAGGTGTTCGTTGACGAGGAAGTGGATGTTGCCGTCTTTGGCGTGGCCGAAGATCACCGATTCGTCGTAACCGTGGCGTTCAAACAGGTTCTGCAGGCCAAGGCAGGTGTCGGCGAGGGCCGTCACGGGCACGACCACATCTTCGAGCAGCGCGGTGGATCCGCTGGGCCGGTGCCCGGCGACGGCGGCGTAGAGCCCTTTGCGGGTGGTCCACAGGGCGGCGCGGCCGGCGGCGTCCTGGGTCATGGTGAAGGGCGCGGCGAGGTCGAGGGTTCCCGCGAGGTGTTCGGCGCGAGCAGTGGCTTCCGCGAGCGTGGCATCGTCGTCGGCCCGCTGTTCCACGAGAAGCGCAGCGTGGGAGCGGACGGTGAGGTCAGCGATCTGCGCGGGCGCACCGGGCAGCGATTGGGCGACCTGCAGGGAGCGGGCGTCGAGGAGTTCGACGGTGGCGAAGCCTTCCTCGACGATCCCGGGCAGCGCGCGCATAGCGGCGTCGAGGGAGGGGAGAGTGAGGAGGCCGGTGGCGACATGCCGGGGCACGGGCACGGTGCGGAACACCGCGGAGGAGACGAAGGCGAGGGTGCCTTCGGAGCCGACCACGAGGTGCGCGAGGATCTCGGCCGGCTCCTCGAAGTCCAGCAGCGCGTTGATCCCGTACCCCATGGTGTTTTTCATGGAGAAGCGTTCGCGAATGATGTGCTGCAGGTCAGCGCGGTCGCATACTTCGCGGCGCAGCCGCAGCAGGCCCTCGTGCAGGTCCGGTTCCTGCGCGCGCAGCAGACGGTCTGCCTCGGGGTGGGCGGTGTCCACGATCGTCCCGGAGGGCAGCACGAAGCGCAGCGATTCGAGGGTGCGGTAGGAGTTTTCGGCGGTTCCGGCGGCCATGCCGGAGGAGTTGTTGGCGATAACGCCACCGATGGTGCAGGCCGCTTCGCTGGCCGGGTCGGGGCCGAGGCGCCGGCGATGTCGGGCCAGGCGTGCATTGACCTGCCGCACGGTCGCGCCGGGGCCGACCCGCACGCGTGCCCCGTCGTCGAGCACTTCGATGGAGCGGAAGCCGCGCCGCACATCGGTGAGGACCGCGTCGCTCTGCGCCTGCCCCGAGAGGCTGGTGCCGCCGGAGCGGAAGGTGAGCGGGGTGCCCTCACCGGCGGCCCTGCGCATCAGCGCAGCCACCTGCTGTTCGTCATCGGGCACGGCCACGGCCTGCGGGATGAGCAGGTAGTGGGAGGCGTCATGCGCGTGGGCGCGGCGGGTGACGACATCGGTGAGCAGGGACGGTTGGGGCATGTATCCACGGTAGTCGGGTGGTGGGGCCGACGGGGTATGCGCTCATGCTGCGGCGCGGCGAGCCGTGGCGGGGCGCTGCTGGGTAGACTTCCTGCATGGCTTCGAGAACCACCAGAGACCTGGTCCGACGTCCCTTTGAGGGCATCCCGAATGAGCAGGACCTGGTCGCGATGCGCCAGTTGATTCCGGCCGCGACCATGAATGCCACCACGACCGCTGAGCACGGCTCCGTGCCGGTGGTGCTGGCGACGATCCTGCCGATGGCATGGCCGGCGGTGCGCCGCTCCGATGGCTCCGTGATCCTGGGTGTGCAGGCGAGCGTTCCCGGCGGTGACCTCTCCCGCGGTCTCGGCCAGGCGCTCGTACAGGCCCTGGCCCTGGAGCCGGGCAACGCGGTCACCACGATTGACCTGTCCGAGGACTCCCCGCGTCTGCAGGATGTCTTGGATCTGAGTGGGGCTTTCGAGATCAGCGTCGAAGAGACTTTCGACTTCTGGCTGGATCCGGGGGCGGATCGCACCGAGCACATTGAGCAGGCGCTCACCCAGGCCAATGAGTCGATCATGCAGACCCGCCCGGTGGCGGGCCTTCCGCACGCCTACTGGGTGGATGCGGGTCCGAAGGAGCATCTGCGCTGGGTGCTGGATGCGGATGAGGATCGGGTGATTGACGCGGTGGCGCGTCTGCATGCCCGCCGCGAGTCCGGCGTGGGTGAGGGCACCCGTTACGTCGGTTCCTTCCGCGCCGAGGGCCTCGCGATCCCGGTCTGGGATCTCCCCAAGGGCTTCGGTGTTGAGGGCGTCGAGAAGGAAGCGGAGGCTTTCCGGGCGCGCTTCGAGGAGGCGCTTGCCTCGCAGGAGCCGTTGACGGCGATGGAGCGCCGCGCCCGCGGCGGGATCGTGGCCCGGCAGGTGACGCTGCGATGAACACCGGCGGGCCGCTCGAGATGAACCGACCTGATGCGGTGGCGGTGGTCATTCCTGCCAAGGATGAGGCCGAACGCATCGAGGCGACGATCCAGGCGGCCCGCCGCATCGCCGGGGTTGACCTGGTGGTGGTGGTCGATGATGGATCGACCGATGCGACCGCGGCTATTGCGATGGGTGCCGATGCCCTGGTGGTGCGCCATAAGCGCAACCGCGGTAAGGCGGCGGCGATGGCTACGGGCGCGCAGATGGTGGCGATGCGTGAGGACGCCGAACTCGCCGATGGCGGCGAGGGCTACCGCGAGGAGGACCACGCCGAGGAGCGCGTGGACGGGCATACGGGCCCGCTTCCCGTGGTGCATGTGGGCGAGCTGCAGCCGCGCGCCCTGCTGTTCCTCGACGCCGACATGCAGGACAGCGCCGTGAACGCGCAGCCGCTCGTCGATGCGGTGCTGGTGGACGGCGTGGATATGGCGATTGCGCTGCTGCCCCCGCAGGAGGGGGCCGGCGGGATGGGGCTCGTGGTGCGCACGGCACGGTCGGGGATCCGACGGGCCACCGGCTGGGAGCCGACGCAGCCGCTCTCGGGCACTCGCTGCATCACCCGTGAAACGTGGGATGCCTGCCAGCCGCTTGCGGGTGGCTGGGGTGTGGAAACCTCCTTGACGATCGACGCGCTCGACGGGGGTTTCTGGGTCAAGGAAATCCCCTGCGATCTGCGGCATCGCGCCACCGGTAATGACATGCGCGGGCGGATGCACCGCGCAGCGCAGCTGCGTGACGTTTTGATGGCGCTCGCGCGTCGGCGCCATGTCACCCCGGATGCTCCGGAGGAGCGGGAGGTTGATCCCTTCGCGGAGGGCGTGGAGACGGTCGAGGAGCAGATCTCGCCGTCGGAGCCGGCGGTCCCGTCGGATCCCGACATCGAGACGGAATCCGACATCGAGACGGCCCCCGAGGTCGAGACGGAACCTGACGCAGAATCCGCCCCTGAGATCGAGACGGAACCGCACTCAGAATCTGACTCGGTGCCCGATGAGGAACCCGAGCCCACCCCCGCGCCGCTGCAGGATGAGCCCGCGCAGGAGCGCGAGCCGATTGCTCGTCTGGATGAGACCGAGCGGGCGGAGATCGCGGAGGGCCGGCGATCACGCCTTGCGTCCCTCCCGGTGAGCGGACGCTTTAGTGACGATCAGCTGAGCGCGCTGGGCGATCCGGATCCGGAGGTGCTCGGGGAGCAGCTGCGGGCGCTTCCGGTCGAGGGCGATTTTGCGCCCGACGACGTTGTCCTGCTCGCGGACGCGGACCTTCCTGCGCTTGCGCAGCTCATGCGACAGGCGCCGGTCGATGGGCTCTTCAACCCGGATCAGGCGGTGCTCCTCGCGGCTCATGCCGAGGTGACCGACGTGCGTCTCCCCGAGGGTCCCGTGAGCACCGAGGAGTACGTCTCCGCGGTGATCCACGCGGCTGTTGATGCCGAGAACCAGAGCGACGAGCCGCTTCCCTGATCCTGCGGGAGCGGATCGGATTCCCCTGTGACCTGCGCATTCCGGGGTGCCGGACGTGACCCTGTGGAGCTGGCAGCGGAAGTTATATCAACGTATTGCAATATGTGCATGGATGTGGTGAAGTATGGGTATGAGCGCCGAGGCGAACGAACGGGACCTCGAAGAGGCAGCCCGTCTGTTCAAGGTGCTGGGTAGTGCGACGCGACTGCAGTTACTGGTCCTCGTGGACAGTGAACCGACCACCGTCGGGGCACTGGCCGACAGGGCCGGGATCCCGCAGCCACTCGTCTCCCAACATCTGCGCACCCTGCGGCAGACCGGTCTCGTGACCGTGACGAAAGCAGGGCGGGAGAGGATCTATGAGGTCGTCGACCACCACGTGACCCACGTGGTTCGTGACGCGCTCGAGCATGTTCGCGAGCCTGCCCCGGCTCAGGGGCAGCATCAGCACCAGGAGGAATCATGACTGAGCCGACCCACGGCACCGCCGAGCACACCAAGGCCGAGCACACCCACGGCGAGAACTGCGGCCACGAGGCTGTTCAGCACGGTGACCACGTGGATTACATCCACGATGGCCACAAGCACGCTGAGCACGGTGACCACTACGACGAGCACTGAGTCGACCGTTCCCTGACGGGACGGCCACGGGGTCGCCTCCCACGCCCCCGCCGCGAGACGGCCCCGGCCCCCACAGTGCCGCAGCCCCGGTATCCACGCGATGCCGGGGCTGCGGCATATCTATAGGGGGCGAGGGGAGCGGCGTGCGGCAGTTCAGGAAGTGGCGGCGGGATGAGCCCGGGCGGGTCCGTCAGGCCCCACACCCCCGTCGGCCCCCACAGACCCGTCGGCCCCCTCGGGTGCGGGAAGCGCCGCCGGCAGCAGAAACATCCACACCGCAACTACCCCCGCGACCAGCACCGGCCCGGTGTCATTGACGGCATAGCCCGCCCAGGTGCCCACAACCAGCGCGATTCGCACCCGCAGAGCCACCGGGAACTGCGCATCGAGCGCCGCGAGCCGCGCGCAGCGCAACCGCGTCGGCCACAGCAGCGCCACCGACAACATCACTGCGACCACGAGCAGCACCGCAAGGCCCGGATAGCCGGTGGTCATGGCTACGTTCTGTGCGAGTTTGCGGATGATGACCGCGAGGAGTTCGCCACTGAGCAGGTCGTCCACGAAACGCCCCAGATGCGTGCGAGACGCGGGAGGGCGCAGCCAGTCCGCAAAAGAGACGGCGAGAACGGCGGCGGCACCGCCCACCCCGAGGGCGAGGAGATGCCACAGGCGAAGGCGGATGCCCGACACCATGAGCGCGAGGAGCCCGAAAACCGGCACCGTGACGAGCATGGACCCGAAGTCGGCGCCCATGGACGGGGCCACACAGATCCCGGCGACAACAGCCCCGACGCCAAGCGTCCAGAGCGCACGCGCCCGTGCTCCGCGCACCACGGTGAACAGTGCGAGGAGCGCCATCAGGGTGCCGGCGAGAACCAGCCCGAAGAGATGATTCGAGAGCCCGTAGTAGCGGCCCCCGGAAATCGGCTGCGCCCCGAGCGGGGAGCCGACCTGCAGATGCGAACCCGCCGCCGACTCCGCCAGGATGATCCCCGCGACGAGCGCCGCGGAGACCCCGGCCGGGCCCAGCGGGAGACGTCGCCACGGGCCCGCGAGAACCACTGCGGCGAGCACAGCGCTGCCCACCCACACCGTGGCAGTCAGCGCGAGTGCTGGCATACCGGTGCGCCACCACGGCACCACCTGGGCGAGAAGCCCAACCGGAAGACAGAGCGGCCCGATGGCCGCGAGCGCGCGCCCCACGGCGAGCAGTCTTGACCGCCGCGCAAGCGGCCGCACCAGGCACAGTACGGCGCCTGCGACGCCGAGCATCATCCAGCTGAGCAGGGCAGGAACCGTTGCCGCATCGACCATGCGCGCAGCCATGGCACGGTCGCGCCCCAGTTGCATCGGATCGCTATGCGTGACCCCCACGATCTGCTGGCCCTGCACGCGGCCCGTCGGCTCCGCTCCATAGCTCCCAAGCACGGTGGGAAGCACATCGGTGAGGGCGATGATCCCGTCCTGCTTGGTTGCGCCGCTGGTCAGAGCCTGCCCCGGATGGGCCGTATCCAGGGCGAGTTGCAGGCCCACACTGCGGGAGGCGACCGCCCCGGCGCGTTCCACGGCAGCCGGATCAGCAGGATCGGTGGCCGCCACCGAGACGAGCAGCAGCCGCGGAAGATCCTCGGCAGAACAGCCGCCAAAGGGGTCCAGAAGCTGCTCGAGCTGCGCATCGAGGGCGCTTATGGCCTGGGCACGGGAGGGATCATCGTGCCCGGGAACAGAACCGATATCCACGAGGACCATGCCGGGCTCGGCGAGAGCCGCCGCAGCCTGAGCCGGGGGAGCGGTGCGCACGGGCTCCGGCAGGTTCTGCCACTGATCGGTGGCGGGGGTGGGGATCCCAGTCAAGGCGGGCGCCTGCGCGGCAAGCCCGCGATACCCGCTGCGGATGGTCTCGAGCCCCTGCCGTTTCGTGGAGACCACCGTGGTCGAGGTGGTGTTCATGGCGGCGAGGCCGGAGCGTTCGGCCAGGCAGGTGAGGGTTGGGGCGAGGTGCGGGTCGAGGTCTTCGGGGGTCAGTCCGGCGGTCGTGACCAGCAGGCGCACCGGTGGGTTCGACGGGGCATCCGACGGGCCCGGGTTCGCGCGCGGGGCCGGGTGAGCGGGTGGGGCCGGGTGAGCGGGTGGGGCACTGTGTCCTGCGCCCATTCCCGCCCAGAGCCCCGGGATGAGGAGCGCGAGGGCGAGAAGCACGCCGAGTAGAACGGCGGGGCGGGGGAGCAGACGGTGCATCCCTTGATGCTACGGCCCGCAGGGGGCGGGTAGATGCAAGGGGTGGGCAGGCACGCGGGCGGGGCGGGCAGGCGTGCGGGAGAGGTCCCGCGAGTCCGCTTACGGCCGACGGCCCGCACGCGGTGGGCAGGCCCGCGCGCGGCACCGTCGGACCGCTACCCTGCCAGACATGACCCGGTACGGATTCCTCGGCCCCGAGACCACCTTCACCCACCAGGCCCTGCTGCAGGCCCTCGCCGCGCGCGGGCTCAGTGCCGCCGAGAGTGAGCTGGTTCCTTTCGGTTCGGTCGCGGAAGCCACCGGCGCGCTCCTTGCCGGGCAGATCGACGCGCTCATGGCACCGATCGAAAACAGCGTGGAGGGTGGTGTGTCCGGCACGCTCGACGTGCTCGCCGCCACCGACGCGATCACGATCATCGCCGAACAGGTCGTTCCGATCACCTTCGTGCTCGCGGCCCGGGAGCCGATGGCCCTGGAGCAGGTGCAGGCGGTCGCCTCGCATCCGCATGCGCAGGCGCAGGTGCAGGGCTGGATACGCGCCACCGTTCCCGACGCCCGTGTGGATGCCGCCTCCTCCACTGCGGCGGCAGCGCGTGACCTGGCCTCCTGCGCTCCCGACGATGCGCTGGGCCGCGCCGCGATCTGCGCGCCGCTCGCCGCCGAGCACTACGGGCTTGCGGTGCTCGCCGAGGGCATCGAGGACACCTCCGGTGCGCAGACCCGTTTCGTGCTGGTGGCGAGGGAGGGTCGCATCCCTGCCCGCACCGGGGCAGATCGCACGACGCTCGTGGTGAAGCTGGCGCATGACCGCGCCGGTGCGCTGCTAGAGGCACTCGAACTGTTCAATACCAACGGGGTGAATCTGTCGCGGATCGAGTCACGCCCCACCGGGGACACCCTCGGGCGCTATTCCTTCTCCATTGATGTCGAGGGGCACCTGGAGGACCGACGGGTGGCTGCCGCGCTCGCCGCGCTGCACCGGGTGTGCCCGCAGGTGCACTTCTTGGGGTCCTACCCGCGGTTCGACGGGGCTGGTGCGGGTGCCGGTGTGGATGCTGGTTCAGCCGCTGGGGGCGCTGCGGGCGCCACTGCGGGGGCGCGCAGCGGTTGTGACGACGCTTCTTACGACGCAGCTAATGCCTGGGTGCAGCAACTGCGCGACATGATCGGGCCCCGCTGAGGCCACTCGCTCAGTTTCCGCTCGGCACGCGCAGCAGCAGCGCCCCGGCATCAACCGTGGCGATCATGTGCGTTGCTTCCTCGTCGGTGTCGCCATCAAGCTGCACCGGCTGCGGGGAATGCGTGGCCACCCGCACCGAAGTGGTCAGGTAGCGCTCCAGCGTGGAGACCTTCACCCCGGCCTTCAGGCGCGGATTCACCAGCTGGGTGACGACCTGGCCGAAACCGGCCGGGCCACGCCAGCCCGCGACGAGAACTTCGAGCAGACCGTTGTCGATCGTGGCATCGGGCATGAGCACGATCCCGCCGGGCAGCTTGCCCACATTGCCGAGGAGCACGGTGCGGGCTTTGAGATGGTGCGTGGAGCCATCGGGCAGGGAGACGAACACATCCTGGGTGCGCCCGAACAGGGCGCGAAGGCCACCGAACACGTAGGCGAACCAGCCGATCGTCTTCTTCATCTGCGGATCGGTGTACCCGATCATTTCGGCATCGGCCCCGTACCCGGCCATCACCAGGAAGACATGCTTCGGAGCGATCCGCGCCTGCTGCTCGCTCATCCCGTAGCGCAGCCAGCCCACATCCACCTGCTTATCGCGGCCCGTGAGGGCGGCGAGGATGGCGGATTCGGGGCGGTTCAGGGGGATTTCCAGGTTGCGGGCCAGCAGGTTGCCGGTGCCGGCCGGGACGATACCCATCCGCACACCGGTGCCGGCCATGGCCGAGGCGACCATGCGCACGGTGCCGTCACCACCGGCCGCGATCACCAGATCGCAGCCATCTTCCAAGGCCTGCTCAGCCTGGCCTCGCCCGGGATCGTCCTCGGTGGTCTCGTAGAACTCCAGGCCGCAGCCGGCGGCGGTGGCGATCACGGTGGAGACGGAGGAGCGGAAGGCATCGGCATCGTCGAACTTTGTCGGATTCAGAACCACACCCACCTTGGTGACCCCGGTGCGGTTATCGCGCTCGGGATCCTCCGGCGGCACCGACGTGGCCGTGCCGGAGCTTTCCGCGGCTTGACGCAGAGCCTCCATCTCGGCTTTTTGCTGGGCGCCGAGCCGCAGCACGAACACCAGCATGACGAGAGAGACGAGAGCGAGGACCGCGGAAATGATCGCGAGCACAAGGAGGGTCTGATCC
>JAEWEZ010000135.1 GCA_023389045.1 Actinomycetes bacterium | reverse complement strand
GTTCCCGGCCGGCCCGCTGTTGGTGTCCGTGGGGACACGGATCACTGTGGGGGCAGCGTCACCCGCCAGGAGATCATCGTGCCGGGCTCCAGGTTGAAGGCATCCACCCACCCGTTATGGCGCCGCGCCCGGCTCGACATATTCGCCAGACCGCTGCGGCGCGTGACCGAGGGGTCGATCCCGCGCCCGTTATCGGACACATTGACCTGGACCACGCGGTCCACGCCCTCGGAGAAGAGGCTCACGGCGCAGGCGACGGCGGTCGCATGGGCGTGACGGGCCGCATTGGCGAGGCATTCACGCACCACCGCCACCACATCCTCGGCGATTTCATCGGGCACTTCGGCATCCATATCCGAGGGATGCTGGGGCACACGCAGCGCCGGCACGAAACCGAGCCCGGCCGTGGCGAGAGCCACCTCATGCCGCAGACGTTCGCTGAGCGTCGCCTCGGCGCGTTCCCGCCGAAGGGACTGCACGATCTCGCGGATCTGCGCGACCGCATTCTCCACACCGGTGACGGAGGTGCTCACCGAATCACGGATCCGCGCATCGCTCAGACGCTTCTCGGGGCTCGCGAGGGCATCGCGCAGGGTTTCAAGCTCCATTCCCACCGCGAAGAGTTCCTGGATCGCGAGGTCGTGCAGGTCGCGGGCGATGCGGGAACGCTCATCTTCCAGCTGCGGGTCGGTGCCGAGGGTAGGCAGGCGCAGGGTGAGCGCGATCAGACCGGCCAGAGCATCAAGACGTTCGCGGTCCACATCGGTGAAGGGGGTGCACTCGCGCGGATCCTTGGCGTGCGCGGGATGTGCCGTGGCCTCCGCGCTTTCCGTGTTCTCATGCGGGTGCAGGGCAGCCAGGAAACCGTGGCCGTGCTCCCCGGCATCAACCAGGGAGATCAGGCAGTGATGCGAGGTGGCAGAGTTCTCCCCGGCCTGCAGCGTGGTGATGACCTCGAGTGCTTCGGCATCGTCATCGTGCAGGGCTTTGCCGATCGGGCTCGTCGGGTCGATGCTCTCGCCGAGTAGATCAGGCGCGGCTGCCCCAACCGCCATCTCATACACCCAGGTGTCTTCTCCAGCGGGCAGGACGAGTACGGCCGTCGCGGCATCCAGGTCGGAGCGCGCGGTGCCAAGGAGCAGGTCGAGCAGTTCGTCCTCTTCTCCGCCGGCGAGGACGGCGTCGGCCAGGTCCTGGATGCGGGCGCGTCCGTGACGCAGCGTGCTGGCGCTCTCGAAACCACTCATGGGATCTCCTCGTGCAGGGGTTCGGTTCCGGCGCGCACACGCAGCACGGGGGTGCCGGCGGGGAGCGCTTCGGGGCGGTGGGTGACGACCACGACGGTGGTGGTGGTCGGGATCAGGGTGTCATCCGACGGGGTGAGCAGCGCGCGCAGGAGGGCGTCGCCGGTGGCGGTGTCGAGATGTTCGGTGGGTTCGTCCAGCAGCATGATGGGGCTGCGTCGCAGGATGGCGCGGGCCAACAGAAGGCGTCGGCGTTCCCCACCGGAGATGGTGGTTCCGTCGGGCCCGAGCAGGGTGTCAATGCCGTCGGGGAGGGATGCGGTCCAGGTGGCGAGCCCGACGGCGTCGAGGGCGGCGTGAGCTTCGTCCTTGGTGATGTCTCCGCGGGCTACCCGCAGGTTTTCCAGCACGCTGGTGGCGAAGACGTGCGCGTCTTCCGCATACATCACGACGGCCTGGCGCAGGGTCTCTTCGGGAAGGGTGCTTACGTCGTGCCCGTCGAGGGTGACGGTCCCGCGGAGGGGAGCGAGGAGCCCGGCGAGGGTGGCGAGCAGGGTGGATTTTCCGCTGCCGGAGCCGCCGATCACGGCGAGGCGCGCGCCGGGGGGAAGGTCGAGGGTGAGGTCGCGGACGCGCACCGCCTCGGGGGACCAGCCGGCGTCGAGACCCTGCGCGCGCAGGTGGGGGACGGGGGAGAGCACAGGCAGGGGGGAATCTTCCGACGGGGCATGAGCCGACGGGGTAGCAGCCGACGCTGCAGAAGACGAAGCGGAAGAAGACGAAGGAGCCGACGACGGCGCAGTGAGCACAGCGTGTTCGCCGCCAATCGCCTCATCCAGGCGGGCCGAGGCTGCCCGGGAGCGCGCAAGCTGCGAGGCGGCATCGGGAAGATTGGTGGCGGCTTCGAAGGCCGAGAGCGGCAGCAGCAAGAGCACGCCGATCTGCCCGGCAGAGGCATCCCCGGCAAGCCACAGCGCTCCCGCCGCAAGCAGCGAACCGAGCACCGCCAGTGTCATCACCAGCGGCACGGCGGCAGCGGCCACCGCCGCCGGCACCGCCGCCCGGTCGATCGCCACATCATGCGCATCCTGCCGCTGAACCTGCAGCTCCACAGCCTGATCCAGGCGGCCCTGCACCCGCAGCGCGGTCGCATCATCCAGGATTTCCAGCGCGCCGGCGGTGACCTCAGAACGGGTCGTGACCACCGCTTCCTCAGTCAGGCGCGCTGCCCGGTAGGCCGCCCACGGTGCCAGAACACTCGCTGCGATCAGGGAAAGCGTCATGGTCAGACCGGCCAGCAGCGAGATCGGCAGGATCGTCACGATCACCACCACGGTCATCACCGCAGCAACAATCACCGGAACGACCGCGCGGATCACATGCTCAGCCATCTCCTGGGCGTCATCTCCGAGGCGAGCCAGCAGATCACCGCGGCGCAGACGGTGCAGAACATCCCCGGGGCGATTGGCAAGAGCTGTAAAGAGGCTTGTGCGCAGGTTGACCACACCGCGCAGTGCCGCATCGTGGGTGAGCATTCGGTCCACCCAGCGGAAAACACCGCGGGAGACGCCGAGGGCGCGCACAGCAACCACCGCGACGCTGAGGTCAAGCACCGGCGGCATCGTCCACGCCGTCGTGACGAGCCAGGCGGAAACAGCGGCGAGGGCAAAGGCGGAGCCGAGCGTGGCACAGCCCGCAACGACGGCGGCGATCAGTCGTTTCGGGGTGATGGCGAGCATCGCCGTGATGCGCGCCAGGGGAGTGGTGGCGGTGGGGGCACTCATACCGTCACCTCCGCCGTGGAGTCAGACGCGGTGCTGGGAGCGGGTGCATTGAGAGAGGAGATCACGGCGACCCGGTCTGCCACCTCGATCAGCCGGGAGCGGTGGGCAATCACGATGACGGTCCGGCCTTCCTCGCGCAGCCGCTGGATGAGGTCAAGAACCACCTGCTCGGTGCCACCGTCCAGATGTGCGGTCGGCTCGTCCAGAACCACTAGAGGAGCCGGGGAGAGCATGGCGCGGGCGAGGGCGAGACGCTGGCGCTCGCCGAGGGAGAGCCCGCTGCCGCCGCGTCCCAGCTGCACATCCCAGCCGCGTTCCGCGATCACCGCATCCAGGCCGGTGACCGCCGCGGCTTGCTCTAGATCGGCAGTGGCCGTCTCAGCTCCCGCCGGGGCTGCCTGCAGCAATACCTCGCGCAGGGTGCCGGGGGGAAGCACGGGGCGCTGCGGCAGGAGAGCAACCTGTTCCCACAGGCTGCGCCGACGGATTTGTGCCATGCCGATCCGCGGGCCGCCGTCGGCCTGAACACTCGCGCGCCCCGCATCGGGGGCTAGCAGCCCGAGGAGTACCTGCACCGCCGTGGTCTTTCCGCAGCCGCTCGGGCCGGTGACCGCGAGCACCTCGCCGGGGTGCAGTTCCAGCTCTGCCCCGGCGGGGGCGAGCCCCTCCCGGGAGCGCACGCTCACGCCCTCCAGGCGGAGCACTGCATGGCGCAGGTTGGGGCAGTCCTGGTCCCCGTCGGGCACCACCGGCTCATCGAGCACCGCGAAACAGGCGCTCACGGCGGCGAGTCCGTCGGTCGAGGCGTGATACTGCACGCCCACCCGCCGCAGCGGGAAATACACCTCCGGGGCGAGCACGAGCACGGCAAGGGCAGGGGCGAGATCCATCTGCCCGTAGACCAGGCGCATACCGATTGTGACCGCAACCAGCGCCACGCAGAGAGTCGCGAGAAGCTCCAGCGCCATCGAGGAGAGGAAGGCGTAGCGCAGCGAGCCCATGGTGGCGCGGTGATGCCGCATGCCCAGTTCGCGCACGGTGCGCTCCGGGCCCCTCTCCCGGCCGAGCGCCTTCAGGGTGGGAAGACCATCGACGAGGTCCACCATGCGTGCCCAGAGCACCCGCATTTCTGCGAGCAGACGTTCGGAGCGTCCGCGCGTGAGCAGTCCGATCAAGATCATGAACAGCGGCACGAGCGGCAGCGTGACCAGGGCGATGACGGCGCTGAGCCAGTCCATCAGGGCGATGCTGAGCAGGCAGAGCGGGGTGACGGTGGCGCTGAGCAGAAGCTGCGGCACATATCCCACCAGATAGGGGCGGAGTTTTTCAACGCCGGTGGTGGCCAGCACGGTGAGGTCCACGCCGCGGCCGGCCATGCCGCGCGGGCCCAGGCGCGCCGCATGGGTGATGACGCGGCCGCGCAGATCGGCGATGGCCTCGGTGGCGGCGCGGTGTGCGGTGCGTTGTTCGACGAGCACCGCGAGCGCCCGTACACCGAGCGCAACGACCAGCAAAAGCAGCAGCCCGGGGGATTCGAGAGGAGAGCGGTGATCCACCAGCAGCCTCGCGCCGATGATGCCCAGCACGATCGCGGTGGTGATGATCGCGGCGGACTGCACGAGCCCGAGGGCCGTCGTGCGCAGCACATGCCGGCGTGCCGCCCGCACTTCACGCACCAGGCGCGGATCCAGCGGAGCACGGCTCATGCGCTGGGAGGAACGCTCCGCATCCTCCTGCGCGATTTCAGCGAGGAGCGCGTGCTCCTCCGCGCTGATCCGGGAGGGGTCCACCATTTCTGGGGCGGAGGCGAACATGGCGCTGGTAAGCACCGAGCGGACCGACTCGTCTGGCTCCGCATCGGTGGGTGCACAGCCCGATGCCCCCCGCTGGGAGGCGGGGGGCATCGGATCGTGCGCTGAGGGGGTCACGGCTCCAGTCTCTCAGGTTGTGGCAGCCGTGCACACCTCAGAGGTCACTGCTCGAAGGCTTCGCGGTAGCGGTCCTTGGCTTTCTGGACCAGGCCGCTGCCGGGCAGGGGAGCGTCATCCCCGGTGACACGGTGGCGGAACACCCAGTAGGTCCACACCTGGTAGGCGAGCACGATCGGCAGCAGGACGATCGTGGCGATGGTCATGATCAGCAGGGTGTGCTCGCTGGAGGAAGCGTTGGCCACGGTCAGCGAGTTCTCCACGGCGTTGGAGGCTGGCATCACGAAGGGGAACAGGCCCGCGAAGAGCTGCACGGTGGCGGCGGCGATCGCGGTGGTGGTTGCACCGAAGGCGAGGCCTTCGCGGCGCTTCATGTTCAGCGGAACCACGGCGATCAGTGCGAGCGCGGCAATGACCAGCGGGATCCAGGTGAGCCAGGTGTTGGAGTAGGCGATCTGTGCCCACACCAGGAAGACGGCGCCACCGACGATGGTTGGGTAGATCAGCTTGCCTGCCAGACGGTTCGCGTCCTCACGCAGCTCACCCTCGGTGCGCAGCGTCAGGTACAGGGTGCCGTGCAGCCAGAACAGCAGCACGAAGACGAGACCGCCGAGGAGGCCGAAGGGGTTGAGCAGACCGATGAGGGAGGTGGTCACCCAGCGGTTTTCGTCGATGACCACACCGGCCACGATGTTCGCGAAGGCCACGCCCCACAGTAGCGCCGGCAGGAAACCGCCGAGGATGTGCATGACATCCCAGGTGCGGCGCCAGGTGGCGCTTTCGAGCTTGTCGCGGTACTTGAAGGCGCAGATCCGCACGATCAGGGCCAGCAGGATCAGCAGTAGGGCGAGGTAGAAGCCGGAGAAGAGGGTCGCGTACCACTCGGGGAAGGCGGCGAACATGGCGCCACCACCCACCAGCAGCCACACCTCATTGCCATCCCACACCGGGCCGATCGTTTTCAGCATGGTGCGGCGGCGTTCGAGGTCACCCTTGCCCAGGGCGAGCACGTTCATGCCCACGCCGAAGTCGAAGCCCTCGAGCACGAAGTAGCCGAGGAACAGGACGGCGATCAGGATGAACCAGAGGGTCTGGAGGAACGTCGGGTCAACAGTGAATTCCATGGTGTCTCAGCTCCTCGCTCAGTACCCGAAGGACAGGGTCGGGGTCGTGACTTCGCCGGTGGCCGCATCCTTCTGCGGCAGGACCACGCCCTTGAGGGCGGCCTTGCGCATCAGGTGGAACCAGACGACGGCGAGGACGCCGTAGACCAGAGTGAAGGTGACCAGGGAGGTGATAACCACCCAGGAGGGATGGTTGGAGACGCCCTGGACGGTCAGCAGGCGCACCGTCGGATCCAGCGGGTTGGGGTGCACGACCCACGGCTGGCGGCCCATCTCGGTGAAGACCCAGCCGGCGGCATTGGCCAGGAAGGGCATCGGGATGGCGAGGGCGGCGAACCAGGCGAAGGCGGTCGAGCCGGTGGTGCGTGCGTTCTCGCCCTTACCGCGGGTGACCCAGAAGGCCCAGACGGCGAGGATGCCGCTAAAGGCTGCCAGGCCCATCATCAGGCGGAAGGACCAGTAGGTCACGAACAGGTTGGGGCGGTAGTCGATCTCCTGCTCATTGCCGTAAATGTCGGTGGCGGTGGCGCCGAACTTTTCCTTGTATTCGGCGTTGAGATCGTCCACGCCCTTGAGGGTCGCGTTGGGGTCATTGGTGGCCAGGATCGAGGTGAGGTAGGGGACCTCGATCAGGTGGGTCACGCCGTCACAGTCGGTGGAGAAGGCATCGGGGCCGCCCACGGACAGGATCGAGAAGGGGGCGCCGGTGTGGGTTTCGCAGAGCGCTTCGGCCGAGGCCATTTTCATCGGCTGCTGCTTGAACATCAGCTTGGCCTGCCAGTCGCCGGTGACCACGAGGCCTACGGCGGCGATGACCATGACGAGCACACCGAATCGGACGGCGGGGCGGTAGACGCGGCGGGCCAGATCGGCGTGGGCGCGGCCTTCTTCGGTGTCACCGAGGGCGGCAGCCTTGTTGTGCTGCTTGACCATGTGCCAGGCCGCGACACCGGTCACGAAGGCGCCGGCCAAGAGCCAGGCACCGGTGATGACGTGGGGGAAGGCAGCCAGGGTGGTGATGTTGGTCAGCACGGTCCAGATGGATCCCTGCGAGGGATCGAGTTCGGCGCGACCGGTCTCCGGGTTGAGGACGACGCCGACGGGGTGCTGCATGAAGGAGTTCGCGGCGATGATGAAGTAGGCCGAGAGGGTGGTGCCCAGGGCGACCATCCAGATCGTCAGCAGGTGCAGTTTCTCGGGGAGTTTGTTCCAGCCGAAGATCCACAGGCCGAGGA
>JAEWEZ010000140.1 GCA_023389045.1 Actinomycetes bacterium | reverse complement strand
CTCCTCATCCTGCAGGGTGGGGCGGCGCGCCAGATCCGTCTCCACGGCCTGCGCAGCCCAGCGCTCACCGACGAAGGACAGCACTGGGATCACACCGAAGAACATCAGCAGGAGCATCCGGCCGATCCCCCAGCGCATCCGCATCCACAGGTCGAAGCAGAAGACCACGTAGATCATGTAGATCAGGCCGTGGATCGGCGACCAGATCCCGGAAATGGACTCCCAGGTGGCTGAGGTGGAGGTGAACCAGCCATCACCGCCGTAGACGACGTAGCGCATGATCATGATCCCGACCAGGATCAGCAGCGCGATGCCTTCGGCGTAGGAGGCGATACGGAAGCGGGCGAAGGACGTGCGGATGGTCACTTCGTCGAGCGGACGGCGGGAACTAGACACGGTCACCTCTTGTCGATCGTGAGGGGTGAGGAGGGTGAAGACGGAGCGGGCTGGTCCAGGTCGGCACGCAAGGCCTGCCGACGGTCCTCCAGCTCATCAAGGTAGGCGGTACGAACCGAACGCCACCACAGGTACAGGAAGAAAGCGCCAAACAGCACCCATTGCAGGGCATAGCCGAGGTTCTGCCAGTCCAGACCCTGGGTGAAGGCCGACTCGGCTTCCGGCATGGCGTTCAGGCCCGGAGCCTCGGAGGTCTGGGCAACATAGCCGGCGAACATGGGGCCACCCCAGGCGTTGACGAGCATCGGGGTGGCGATTTCGGAGGCCACGCCGTCCTGCACACCGCCGGTGGCGGCCTCGCTTGCCTCCAGGCGGCCGCTGATCGTGACCTGCCCCGTCGGCGCGGGAGGAAGACGCTGCGGGTCCGGGCGCCCGTCGGCCCCCACAGCCTGCTCAGCTGGGATCCAACCGCGCGCGACCGGGAGTCTCGCGGGACCCTCCGGGGTGCTCACATGCAGGGCGGTGACGACGATGACCGCCTCCTGCCCGTCGATCCGGCGCCCCGTGATGACCACCTGCTCGCTCGGTTCGAAGGTGCCGGTGGCGGTCACGATCCCGCCCACAACGTCGTTTGTGACCGCGGCCCCCACCGCGGTGACGTCCTGGATCTGCCCTAGCTGCGGAGGCTCCTGGCCTTTTTCCGTGATCGCTCGGTGCGCGCGATCCCACTGCCAGCTCGCCAGAAGCGCGCACACAATCGTCGCCGCCACCATGAGGGCGAGAAGACCCAGCAGACGAGGCCGGAGAGCGACGCGAAGCATGCCTCCATCGTACGTTCGCGCCCTGATGATCTCTGGATCACAGGCAGTGTCCGCGAGCCCAGACACCGAAGGGTCCGATCCCAGGACCTCAGTCCTGCGGCGTTCCTTAGATCACCCGGAGCGTTCCTGAGAGGTGCCCCGGACCCCTATGGAGGCATCCGGCGCGTGCATATTCTGGGGGCGTGACTCAGAGTGTCTACATCGCCAGCCCGGAGGGAATGACAGGAAAGTCCATGGTGGCTTTCGGTCTCCTCGAAGCCCTCGCCGCCCGCTCCGACCGTGTCGGTGTGTTCCGGCCCGTCGTGAATACTGAACGCGTCCGCGACTACTCCGTGGACCTGCTGCTCGGGCATCCCGCCGTCGAGCAGAGCTACGAGGAAGCGATCGGGGTGGATTCCCAGATGGTCCTCACCGACCCCGACGCTGCTCAGAACGAGATCCTGCGCCGCCACCGTGAACTGAGCGAGAAGTACTCCATGCTGGTGGTTCTCGGCTCTGACTACGACGGCCTGGCCAACCCCACCGAGCTCGCCTTCAACGCCGAGGTGGCCGCCAATATCGGCGCCAATGTGGTGATGGTCCTCTCCGCTATCGGGCGCAGCGCCGACCAGGTGGCGGCTCTCGCAGCCGTCAGCCACCACGAGTTTGCCGCGCACCATGCGGCCCCCATTGCGGTGGTTGCCAACCGGATCGAGGACACCGACCCGGAAACCGTGCGCGCCGCCATGGCCGAGAAGCTGCCCGAGGGTGTCGTGGTTGCCGCGATCCCCGAAAACCCCGTCATCATGGCTCCCACCGTTCAGCAGGTGAAGGATGCCGTGGGCGGCACCGTGCTGGCCGGGAACCCCGAGCGTCTGAACCGCGTCTCCCTCAGCACCGTGGTCGCGGCCATGTCCCTGCCCAATGTGCTCGAGCGGATCTCCGAGTCCTGCACCGTGGTTGCCCCCGGTGACCGCTCCGACATCCTGCCGGGCCTGTTCCTCGCGCAGCAGTCGGGCACCTTCCCCTCGATGTCCGCCCTGGTTCTCACCGGCGGCTACGAAATCCCTGAAGCGGTTCAGCGCCTCGTGGCCGGCATCCCGCAGGACCTGCCGGTGATCGCCACCAGCGAATCCACCTTCGAGACCGCCGTGCAGGTGGCGAAGGCGCGCGGGCGCCTGACCGGTGACTCCCCGCAGAAGCTCGACGCTGCCCGACGGGCCGTGGCTGAGTCCCTGCCCACCGAGAAGCTCCTCGAAACCCTCGAGGTGACCCGCTCCTCGGTCGTCACCCCGATGATGTTCGAGTTCGACCTGCTGGCCCGCGCCCGCGGCGAAAAGAAGCGGATCGTGCTTCCCGAAGGCAATGAGCCGCGCATCCTCGCCGCTGCCGAGGCGATCCTCGCCCGCGGCGTGGCCGATCTGATCCTGCTGGGTGAGGAAAACCAGATCCGCTCGGCGGCCTCCCAGCTCGGGCACAACATCACCGAGGCCCGGATCGTCTCCCCGCATGACCCGGAACTGGTCGAGAAGTACGCCGAGGAGTACGCCCGCCTGCGTGCGAAGAAGGGCGTCACCCTCGAGCAGGCCCGCGAGAAGGTGCAGGACGTCTCCTACTTCGGCACCATGATGGTGCACATGGGTGAGGCCGACGGGATGGTCTCGGGTGCAGTCCACTCGACCGCCCACACCATCCGCCCCTCCTTCGAGATCATCAAGACGAAGCCGGGCGCGAAGATCGTCTCCTCCGTCTTCCTGATGGCGCTGCAGGATCGGGTTCTCGTCTACGGCGACTGCGCCGTGAACCCGGACCCCACCGCCGAGCAGCTCGCGGACATCGCCGTGCAGTCCGCGACCACCGCCGCCCAGTTCGGCGTGGACCCGCGCATCGCGATGCTGTCCTACTC
>JAEWEZ010000138.1 GCA_023389045.1 Actinomycetes bacterium | reverse complement strand
AAGCGTGACGGCGCCGTGATCGAGGAGATCGGCAAGTACCACCCGACCGAGGAGCCCTCGTTCATCGAGGTCAAGTCGGACCGTGCACAGTACTGGCTCGGCGTGGGCGCTCAGCCCACCGAGCAGGTTGCCGCGATCCTGAAGATCACCGGTGACTGGGCGAAGTTCAAGGGTGAGGGCGACGCCGCCGGCTCCCTGAAGACCGCTGAGGCCAAGGCTTCGGCCGAGGAGCTCATCGCCGCCGCCGATAAGGCTGCCGCCGAGTCCCGCGACGCTGCCGCCAAGGCGAAGGCTGAGGCCGAGGCTGAGAAGTCCGCTGAGGCTGAGGGCGAGGCTGCCGAGGGCGAGGAGTCCTCCGAGGAGGCCCCGGCCGAGGACGCCGAGGCAAAGTCTGACGACGAGGCCTGAGATGAGCGCTCGCGCTGAAGCTCTCGATCACCTTGTGCGCGGCATCGTGGATGACCCGGATGCTGTGCGCGTCACCGAAAAGTCCACGCGGCGTGGCCCGCTGCTGGAGGTGCGCGTGAGCCCGGATGATCTGGGCCGCGTGATCGGCCGTTCCGGTCGCACCGCCCGCGCCCTGCGCACGGTGACCACGGCTCTGTCCGATGATGATGTCCGCGTGGACATCGTGGACACCGACCGTCGCTGAGGTGACTGAAGCACACTTCACGTCCGAGAGCGGCACTGCATTTGTGCAGTGCCGCTCTCGGCGCGTCACCGCACTCTCGAGAGTGTGCGCGGCAGCAGCTGGCCTCGCTCTTCTGCTGGGCGCCTGCACTGACCCGTCGTCCCCGAAGGGGGAAGGGCCGACGAACGCGCCCGCGCCGCCCACCCCGTCGCCCGAAAAAACCCTCGACCCGGAGACCGCACAGGCCTGCATGGGCTTCTTTGGCGACCCGGACTACAAGGCCCCGCCCTCGCGAGTGGCGCTTGATCGTGCCGCGACGGCGCCGAAGGCCGGCCCGGATGACCCGCTGTTCTATGCCATGGCTGGGGACGATGTCGAAACGGCCTTCCAAGGCGCCTCGCCAGAGGTGTCCGAGGCGGCCAGTGGGGTAGCACAGTGGCTGCGCACCGAGCCGGAAAAGGGCAAGAAGGCTGATATGAAGGCCTTCCGCACCCAGTGGACTGCGCTGGCCACGGCCTGTGCTCCGGCCTCGGCGGCAGCAGCGTGGACAGCGAAACCGGGCAAGAACGGCACGAAACCGGCGGCCCTGGTGTGCTCTGATATTGCCGATACCCCGAGCACGCTGAACCATTTCGCGAATGCCAACGTCTTGACGTCGAATATGTTTTACCTGGTCGGACGCGTTCCGCAGACGGTTCCGTCGGCTCGGATGGATGACGTGGCTGCGACGGAAAAGCTGCTGACCCAGGAAGCCGCCTGGGTAGACGATGACGGCGTACGCGAGGCGATCGGCCAGATCAAGAAGCCCTTCACCGATGCGCTCGCGGGGGACACCTACTCTCCGGGTTTGCAAAAGCCCTTGGAGGTTTTTGGTGAGGCTTGCACCCGGGCTGGGTATCCGATTGGTGGTTTTAGCGAGGGCGATCCCGGTCAGGGGTCCGGTGAGGACGGAGGGCTCGTATGAGCACGATCGACGTGGTGGTGGCCACCATCGGTAAAGCGCATGGTCTGCGCGGCGAGGTGGCTTTGATCCTGCGCACCGATCAGCCCGAGCATCGCCTGGAGGCAGGCACAGCGTTCACCGTCGACACTGACCAGGGGGAACAGACTCTGACCGTCGAACGCACCCGCGTGCAGCAGGGCCGCTGGTACGCACGTTTCGCAGAGATTGCGGACCGCACCGCGGCGGAGAATTTGCGGGGCACGGAACTCGTGATCGCGGTGGATACCGAGGTGGAGCAGGAAGAGGATCCGGATGCCTGGTACCTCTCCGAGCTCAAGGGCCTGCAGGTGCAGCATGTGCAGGGGCATCCGCTGGGGAAGGTCATCGGGCTCGAGCACTATCCGGCGCAAGATCTGCTGATTGTGCGCGGGCTCGATGGACGGCGGGTCATGCTCCCGCTGGTGGAGGAGCTTGTGCCGGAGGTCGATCTGGAGGTCGGCGTGGTTCTCGCGGACCCTCCGGGCGGGCTTTTTGAGGATCTCCCGGAGGATGATCTGGAGGGGCCGACGGGGGAGCGCCCCGACGGGGAAGGCTGAACCGTGCGAATCGACGTTGTCACTGTTTTCCCGGAGTACCTCACCCCGCTGGATCTGAGTCTTATCGGTAAGGCACGCCGCAGCGGCCTGCTCGACCTAAACGTGCATGACCTGCGCGATTACACGCACGATCGGCATCGCACGGTGGATGACACGCCGCTGGGCGGTGGCGCCGGCATGGTGATGAAACCTGAACCGTGGGCGGAGGCCCTCGAAGCGGTGCGCGCCCAGGGGCGTGCGGCCCTCGGTGAGGATGCCCAGCCGCTTCTCGTTTTCCCGAATCCGGCGGGGGCGCCCTTCCATCAGAGCACCGCGCAGGCATGGTCGAGCCGCGAGTGGATCGTGTTTGCCTGCGGCCGCTATGAAGGCATCGATGAGCGCGTGTATGAGCATCTGGCCGATGCCGGCTGGGACGTGGCCTTGGCTTCGCTTGGCGACTATGTGCTCAACGGCGGCGAGGTGGCGGTGCTCGCGATCACCGAGGCAGTGGTTCGGCTCGTGCCCGGTGTGGTCGGTAATGCGGAGTCTCTCGTGGAGGAGTCGCATTCCGAGGGACTGCTCGAGTATCCGCTGTACACGCGGCCGGCGACGTGGACCGACCCGCTGGGCGTGACCCGTGAGGCCCCGGAGGTACTCCTGTCGGGTAACCATGCGCGAATTGCGCAGTGGCGACGGGAGCAGTCGGAGAAGCGCACGGCGGAACGTCGTCCTGATCTTTTATCGGCCCCGGCAGGGGAGGGGCCCGTCGGCCGTGTAGAGCGCGACGACACCGCGTGACCTCTCACACCTCGCGCCCCGCATTCGCGCTGGCCCGTAGCGGATTCGCCGGTAGCGCGGCATAATAGGCGGCTGTGCATGCCGCGCGTTCCTCTGCCTCAGGGGAGGGGCGCAGTAAGCGGCCGGGCAGGTCCGTGGCGATGGGAGTCGCCGCCAGAGGCCCAGCACACCGATGAGGGTTACGGCCCGCATCGGCATGACGGTTCCGGACAGGCGCTCAGCGCCTATCGACCGATGTCGTCCGACCTGAGGCGGAGGGCAGGAGAAGCACATGCAGAAGCTCGACGAGCTCGACAAGGCCTCGCTGCGCGAGGACATCCCCGACTTCCGCCCCGGTGACAGCGTGAAGGTTCACGTGAAGGTCATCGAGGGTAACCGCTCCCGTATCCAGGTGTTCCAGGGCTACGTCCTGGGCCGCCAGGGCCACGGTGTGGGCGAGACCTTCCGTGTGCGCAAGGTGTCCTTCGGCGTCGGCGTGGAGCGTGTTTTCCCTGTGCACGCCCCCACCATCGACAAGATCGAGGTCGTCACCCGCGGTGACGTGCGTCGCGCGAAGCTGTACTACCTGCGCGGCCTGACCGGCAAGAAGGCCCGCATCAAGGAGAAGCGCACCCACTCCTGAGCGCGCGGAGTCATGGCAGACGATCCGCGATGAGCGATCGAAGCCTTAGCAGGCGGCGGCGACCCCACCCGG
>JAEWEZ010000110.1 GCA_023389045.1 Actinomycetes bacterium | reverse complement strand
CTCCTCGGGCGCGCCCGCAGCGGCAGAGGCGCCCGCAGCGCGCCGCACCCGCGCCGGTGAGGTCGTGGTGGGGCCGACGGTGCTCGCCCGTGCAAAGCCCGGGATTCTCATCGGTTTGCCCCTGCTGTGCATTCTGCTGGGAAGCTTCCCGGCGATCGGCGTGCAGGCCTGGCATCGGCACCGGGTCCGCAGCGGACACGACGGATGGCTCGAGACGGTCTTCAGCTACTCCATTGCGCAGTTCATCGCCGGTGCGGTGCTCATGTGGGTGCTCTGCTCCCTGTGGGCTCTCCTCACCGTCCGCGCCACTCGTACCGTGGTCCTCCTGGATGAGGATTCCGGATCTTTGCGTCTCATGAAGGGCTTCCGCTGCGCAGCCCGTGCCGGTATCGAGAAGTTGCGCGGCGCCGTGGGAGAACCCCAGCGCGGCGGAATGGCAGTGATCACCCTGGAGGATGCTGGCAAAGGCGCCGACCGTGCGATCTGCGACTGGATCATCCCCGAGATCGGCTGGGATGACGCCTCCTATGACGGGCTGAGAATCCTGCAGGACGCCGCCGAGCTTCCGATGGCGCCACCTCGTCACAAACTCCTGGCCGCAGCGCAGCGCGGTCGACTCGCAGCGATGCACCGTGAATACGCGGATCGTCTCGGCATGCGCTGGGACCCGCGCTATGAAGAAGACCCGGCTGCCTTCGAGCGCGAGTTCGACCGGGTGCGCCGCGTGCTCGCGGGACGCGAATCACCCCGCAACGGGGACCCTGCCCCCTGATCCCCGGCGCTTTCGCGCGGTAGCCTTCCGAGCATGGACCGGTCGGATGACACTCCACTTTCCACCTCCACCAGCCCGATCGGTGTTCCCGATTCGCTGACGATCCGCTCGGAGGCCGCCGCTGCCGTTGGAGCCACCCTGCTTGCCGCCGGCATGGCCTCCTACCGGGTGAAATGGGCGATGAGCCGCACCGCCCGCTCCCTGGGGCTGGACTCCTTCACCTCGATCGTCACCTACACCGACATCACCGCCACGGCCACCCTCAACGGCCGCTACCGCACCCGCATTACCCAGCCCGCCCACGTGGGCGTGAATGTGGACCACATCTTCCACGCCCAGCGCTACGTGGAACGCCTGCCGGCACGGGGAGTGAGCGCCGCGGAGGTCTTTGAACAGCTCGCACGGATCCGTGCCCGCGGACCCCTGCACAGTCGGCTCCTGAACGCCCTGGCGGCCGGTTTCGCCTGCGCCGCCTTCGCCTTCCTCAACCAGGCCGACCCCCTCGAGATCCTTGGGGTGCTGATCGCCGCGACCATTGGGCAAGCTGTGCGACGCACCGTGCAGCTCAAAGACTGGAACCACCTGCTGGTCGCGCTCATCGCAGCCGTGACGGCCGCGACGGTGTACCTGCTGGTCATCGGGGTGCCGCAGGCCGTCGGCTGGCTCGATCCCGGCTACCTCGGCGGCTACCTCGCCACCGTTCTCTTCCTCGTGCCCGGCTTCCCCCTCATCACAGGTCTGCTTGACCTGGTGCGCTCTGATTTCGCGGCCGGAATCCACCGCCTCGCCTACGCGGGCATCATCATCCTCGGGGCGGCATCGGCGCTGTGGACCGTGGCGCTCGTAGCGCAGGCGGAAGTGGCCCAGGTGCAGAGCCTCGGGCTGCCCTTCAGCGTGGAGTTACCGCTGCGGGCGCTCGCCACCTTTGTGGGGGTGCTCGGCTTCGCCCTGATCTTCAACTCGCCGTGGCGGATCGCGATGGCGGCTGCGGCGCTCTCCCTGGTCGCGAACTCCCTGCGGTTTGTGCTCACCTCGGCGGGGACTCCGGTGCAGATTGCGACCCTGCTGGCGACCATGCTGGTGGGCTTCAGTGCCTACCTGATTGCCCGACGCTTCCACCTGCCGCGCACCTCCCTCTCGGTGCCGGCGGTGGTCATTATGATCCCCGGCTACGCGCTCTATGAGGCCTTCGCGCTGCTCAATGCCGGAAACCTGGTGACGAGTGTGCAGCTTGCGCAGGAGGCGGTGCAGACGGTGCTCGCGGCGGCCTTCGGTCTTGCGCTCGCGCATCTGGCGACCTCGCCGGAGTGGCGGCGTACCGTGCATCCGAGCTGAGGCCCGTCGGCCCTCAACCCGTCGGGCGCTCTAGCGGCGCGCGCTGACGCCGGACACAAACCCGGGAAGGAAACCGGCGGCCTCGGCCTGGAACTGGGCGGGGGAGGAGGCACCGAGCCCCGCGGGAAGGCGCCCAAGCAGCGGCGCAATCTCCTCGAGATCCCCGAGGTTCATACGCGCATCGAGGCCCGGATCCGCAGGCCAGGAACCAATCACGAGACCGCGCAGGACGGCGCGTTTGTCGGGGCGGGAACCTTCGGGGGATCTGACGACGGTGACTCCGCGGCGTTCCAGTTCCCGCACCGTGAGCCCCGTATGGTTCAGCGTGCCAAGGCTCGCCCGCACCGTCAGCACCACCTCGACCGCCCCCACCGCGCCACGCGCGGCAAGCTCCATGGCGAGATCGCCCGCATCGGCACCCTCAGCAAGCTGAACCAGCAGCCCACCGGCACCCTCGAGGATCACGTCGTCATACGAGGCCGCAAGCGCCTCCGCCGCCTCGACATGCGTGGCAAGCGGCGGAACCACCGCCTCCTCTAGGGCTGCAGCCCGCAGTGGCGCGAGGGGCTCGCGAAAACGCACACCCTCACTCCAACTGGCGGCGCCCGAAAACCGCGCCGCGAAGGCCGCATCGCCCTCGGTCTGATCCGAGGGCATCCCGGTCTGTGCCGGTTTATGGATTGCTACCCGCCGCCCAGCGCCCACCAGCACGGCGGCGAGCGCCGCGGTGGTGATCGTCTTACCGATCTCGGTATCCGTTCCAAGCACCACGAAGCAGGTCATGCGCCTCTCGCTTCCTTGCCGGGCTGCGCGGCAGGCTGCTCGACGGGCTGATCGACAGACTGTTCGACGGCGCGCACCGCGCCCGCGAGTCCTTTGCCGAGGGCCGCAAGGTCGTCGTCGGAAATGATCAGCGGTGGCATGGTGTAGACGAGGTCGCGGAAGGGTCGCAC
>JAEWEZ010000101.1 GCA_023389045.1 Actinomycetes bacterium | reverse complement strand
CTTCTGCACCGCTCACGGTGAGAACCACGAGGTCCCCGCTCACACGTACCTTCCCGCGCACGACGGCCGTATCGCCGGCGCGGAGGGTGCCGAGTGTTTTCGCGTCACCACGCAGCAGGAGGGGCAGTTCTGCCGGGAGATGCACGCTCTCGCGCCCACTACGGGCGGTCCCGGCCAGGAGGTGCGCCCGAGCCTGGAGTCCGCGTCGTGCCCAGTCGGGTCCTTTGCTGGGTTCTTCCGGGCTGGAGCGCAACTGTACCCGGGCTTGCAGGATCGTGCCCTCCTGGGCGTGCTCCAGGGTACGGTGGGCTGTGTCCACCCGGTGCAGGCCCGGGAGGAGCATGAGCACTCCGATCAGAAGGAGCGCTGCATGAGCCAGTAGGGCACGTGGCATTGGGTGCGCCAAACGTTCTGCGCTCCTGCCCGCGCCATTGGTGGTCTGAACGCCTCGCCCAGCACCTTGAACGCCTTGCCCAGCATCTCCCCCTGTCCGTCGGCGCAGATGCAGGACGAGTGCGACCCCCAGCACAGCCCCCAGCACCCCGGCCCCCGCCGCGGCAGCAGTCAGCGTTCCTGCTTTCACCCCGAGCACAGCGAGTGCCCAGATAGTCACGGCGCTGGGCAGGAGCCGCAGATCGCTTCGCCGAATCACTGCCCCACCGTTGCTTTCTCCCGCATCTTTTCCAGGCTCTTCGGGCCGATCCCGGGCACGTCGTCGAGGTCATCCACGCTGCGGAAGGGGCCGTTGGCCTCCCGGTGTTCCAGGATCCGCTCGGCAAGGGACGGCCCGACCCCGGGCAGTTCCTGGAGGGCAGCAGCATCAGCGGTGTTCAGATTGACGAGCCCGCCGGTCTCTCCCCCACCTCCAGGCACGGATGCACCACCAGGGCCGCCCGCTGCCCCTGCCCCAACGGGCGGCGCCTCCCCCGGTTTTGGCACGTGGATCTGTTCACCATCGGTGAGGGGGCGGGCGAGATTCACGGCTGCGAGATCTGCGCCATCCGTAGCACCCCCGGCGGCTGTCAGCGCATCATCCACGCGCGAGCCTGCAGGCAGGCGCACGATCCCCGGTTTCTTCACGACACCGGAGACATACACCACCACCTCGCCTGCCGCTGTTCCCGGCGCCCCTGTTTCTGTTGCCCCTGCTCCTGCTGGCCCTGCTCCTGCTGGCCCTATTCCCGTTGAACCCGGCCCCGGAACCTGGTCCCCTGCCCCGGCAGCACCCGCGTTTTTGCCGGCCGCCTCACCCTGTGCCCCGTTCCCGGCCGGCGCATTCTCGCCTGCAGGTGGGAGGGAGACTTCCGCGGTCTGTGGGTCCGACGGAGGCTCACTCGGCACCGCCGTACCGCTTGTGGAGAGGTGGATTGACCCGGCGGCGATCACCGCGAGCACGGCTGCGGCCAGCAGCGCGGAACGGCTCGGTGCAGGAATCTTTCGCCCCGTCGGCTTCAGGCGCACATGCTCGCGACGCTCCACGACGAGCGGGCCGGGCGTCGGCCCCGCATGATGCTCCGCGTCGTCGCAGTTCTCTGTAGCGAAACCCCGGCCTTCTTCTCCACGCATTTCTCGGCCTGCGTCTGCTTGAGGCAGAGGGTCGAGCCGTCGATGCCGTCCCGCCTGCACACTCCCCGCCGCACCAACGCCCACGGAAACAGACGACGCGGCCTCGAGACCGTCGTGCCGTGAGGAGTGCGTGATAGGGAGCTGTTCCCCGGTGTGTTCTGCCATGCCTGCAACACTAGGCAGGTGGGAGCCTCAGCGTTCGGGCGCTGTGCACCGCTGTGCGTGGGGAGGAATCGCGACCTCCCCCGTCGGCCGATCAGAGACCGAGCATCCACATCCACTGCGACCAAAAAGCGATCAGGATGACGAGCGCGACGAGCACGTACCAGCACACCGTCAAAAGCACCCAGCGTCGCAGCAACCCGCTCACACCACCGCTGCCCACAGCACCACCCGCAGCGCCGCTCATACGCTCCTCGACCGCGAAGGCGAGAGAAACGAAGAACATGGGTGCCGTGGCCACCCACACGACCATGCACCACGGGCACAGCGCACGGATCGCGAACACCGCCGAGAGCATCAGGAAATGCACGAAAGCAAAACCAAAAGCGATACCGGCAAGCTGCGCGCCGAGGAACCAGCGCGGAAGGCGCACACTGCCAAGGAGCAGTGCCCCAGCCGTGCCCATCACCGCGTAGCCCGCGAGGCCCAGAACCATATTGGGGATGCCGAAAGCGCTCGCCTGCCAGGTCATCATCACTGAACCGCAGGAAATAAACGGATTGATATCGCAGCCGAGGGAACCGCCGGGATTGGCGAGCAGGTGCATCTTGTCGATCATGAGCGCAAGCGAAGCGATCCAGGCGATCACAGCGCCCACTAGGAGCACCGCGCCAGTGAGGCGGGCCGGGGCGCGGCGGCGTGAGGCCCGCTCAGCCGCGATCTCCGCATCAATCGCGGCGAGCATCTGCTGCTCAAGATCCTCATCCACGGCTTTGTGGTGCTGATCCGGCATGGGGCCTCCCGGGGCGCTGAACGATGAACGGTCGGCCATGCTCCAGGGAGAGTGACCGACCGTCATCCTAAAACGTTGCTCAGGAACCCTGCGGATGCGTCCGATACCACTCGGCAACCCGCTCGAAGCCTTCCTCAAGGCTCACGCGCGGTTCCCACTGCAGGCGTTCACGCGTGCGACGCTGATCGAACCAGTGCGCGGTGGACATCTGCTCAGCGAGAAACTCCGTCATCGGCGGTTCATCGTGACCAGGGCGGATCTCCCAGACACGCTCCACGATTCGGCCGGCGAAGCGTGCGAGCTTGCCGGGGATCCGCAGCGTCGGGCGGGGTGCCCCGGCCGCATCGCACCAGCCGTTGAATACATCGCGCACCGTGCGCGGCTCACCGTTGGTCACCACGAAGCTTTCGCCGTGTACGTCCTCGATCCGGTCCAGTGCCGCAACGATCGCATCGGCGGCGTTGTCCACGTAGGTCGTGTCGATCAGCGCCATGCCCTCGTCCAGCAGTGGGAGGCGGCCCGAGCGTGCCCGGTCCACGATCCGCTCTACGAGCTGGGTGTCCCCCGGACCCCAGACCACATGCGGGCGGATGGAGGTGACGAGCATGCCGTCTTTCCCATCGGCTTCCATGGCGAGCAGTTCCGCGGCCGCCTTGGTGCGCG
The DNA here is from genome assembly GCA_023389045.1 of Actinomycetes bacterium. Lineage (GTDB taxonomy): Bacteria > Actinomycetota > Actinomycetes > Actinomycetales > Dermabacteraceae > Brachybacterium. The sequence continues at coordinate 2,371 of JAEWEZ010000101.1, read as the reverse complement.
CGTAGGGGCCGCGCGCATGCTCGGGGGACGCGGGGGTGGCATCCAGGCCGACGATCGCGGTGCCCAGATGCGCAACCGACGGGGAGGACACATTGACCAGGTGCCCGCCACCATTGGCTTTCATCGCCTCGACCACATTGCGGGTGCCTCCGATATTGACGGCCCGGTACTCGCTTTCAGGGCCGGAGATCGAGACCTTCGCGGCCAGGTGGATCACCGCATCGGTGCCCTCCACGGCGCGGCGCACATCCTCCGGCTCGGTCAGCGAACCGAGCACATCCTGCACGCCCTCGATATTGGCGGGGCGGCGCTGGAAGGCGCGCACCTCATCGCCGCGGTCGCGCAGGGTGCGTGCCACGGCGCCACCGAGCATGCCGGAGGCGCCGCTGACCAGAACTTTCCGCCCGCTCACAGTGCCGCCGCCTTTTCACCGCGCAGGGTCTGATCGGACCAGCGCGAGAGGGCCGCGCGGTCGATCTTGGAGTTGTGACGGATATCGGTGGGCAGGGCGCGGGTCACGAAGACCGCGACCACCTCGGCGCCGCAGCGTTCACGCACAGCGCGGCGCACCGCTTCCTGCAGCCCCGGTTCCGCGGGGCGCGGACGCCCCGCCTTCCCAGGTCGGTAACCGTCTTCCGTTTCGAGGAACACGACCACCTGCTGGGTTCCGCGCGGTCCGACGGCGGCTGCACCGGCCCGGCGCACCGTCGGCACCGCTTCGGCGGCTTCCTCGATCTGCACGGGGGTGAAGAGCGCGCCCGGGGTGGCGAGCACATGCGCGACGCGGCCCTCGATCCACAGACGCCCATCGGCATCGAGGTGGCCCACATCGCCGGTGGCGTGCCAGCCCTCAAAGCGCATCGACTCGGCCGTGGTTCCCCACAGCATCAGGTAGCGGTCGCGCACATGCGGGGCCTGGACGAGCACTTCGCCGGTCACTCCGGCCTCGGTGGTGACGTCTCCGGTGGTGGCGCCGAGTTCATCCAGCGGGGCGATCGCTACACGGACCCGTGGCACGGGGGTGCCAACGCACACACCGGAGCCTTCCCCGGCCGCTTCGATACCGGCCAGGTCGATCGCGGTCACCGCCAGGCATTCCGTCATCCCATAGGGGGTGAGAGCGCGGGCGTTCGGCATCAGGGTGGCCAGTTCACGCAGCAGATGCGCGGGGATAGGAGCACCCGCCGAGAAGTAGGAGGGCACGCGTGCCAGGGCCGCGCGCTCCTGCTCGGTGAGGGCCGGGGCAGTGGCGATGATGTTGCGCAGCGCGGCGGGGGCGGTGAACACCGCCGGGGCGCCAAGGGCTTCCACCGCCTGGGCGAGGGCGCTCGCGGTCAGTTCACCCGGGCGGGTGACGTCCATATCGGGCACGACGCTCGGGGCACCGAGGGCGGGGCCGAGCAGGGCGAAGGGTGCGAAGCCGGCCACGAGGCCACGCTCCGGGTCCAGGTCCAGGGTCTCGCCCACCGCGGTGAACATGGCGTGCAGCTGACGCTGCGTGTACACGGCGCCCTTGGCGGGGCCGGTCGAGCCGGAGGTGAACAGGATGGCCGCATCGTCGTCTGCGTCGGGCCAGGGCGCATCCAGCGGGGCGCCGAGTTCACGCATCTGGTCGCCGGAGCGTGCAAGGTCCGTGAGGGAGGTGTCCACGCCGAGCACGGTGCGGTCCACCGTCGGCAGGGTATGCACGGAGATGCGGCGGCCCGGCCAGCCCAGGGTCCGCGCAGCCGCAAGCGCCTTGGAGATGCCGATGATCCAGTCGGGGTGGGCGCCGATCACGGCGCGGGTGAGGCCATCCACGCCGAGGCCTGCATCGGCGATCACGGCGACAGCGCCGATCCGCAGGCTTGCGAAGAGCACGGCGGCGAGATCGGCGCTCGGCGGGACCAGCAGGCTGATGCGGTCACCGGGGCGAATGCCGTGGCCGAGCATGCCGGCGGCAATGTCCTCCACGCGCTTATTGAGCAGTTCCCAGGAGACTTCCCGGCCCTGCCCGTCGGGCCCTCCGAGTTCCACCACGGCGGGACGGTGACGGTGCGCGGGATCGGCCGCGAGCCGCACGATGTTCTCTCCCGGGTGCCCGGCAGGGAGTTCTTCGGCGTGGGTGGAGACGGCGGGGCTGGTGCGGCTCGTACCGTCCAGCACGCTCGGCAGCCAGCGCGCCACCAGACCAGCCACGTCGGCGTCCTCCCACACCAGGTGGGAGGCGCCTTCGAAGCGGTGCACATCCGCGTGCGGAACTCGCTTGAGGAGGTCACGCAGGTAGCGGTCGGAGAAGGTGACGTCGCGCGGCCCCCACACGAACAGGCTCGGCACCTTCAGTTCGCGGATGCCTTCGGCAAGCCGCTCGAGGGTGGGGCGGGAGGGGTGG
>JAEWEZ010000096.1 GCA_023389045.1 Actinomycetes bacterium | reverse complement strand
TGCCCGGCTACCGCCCTGATCCGCGCCCCCATCTGAAGCAGATCCGCGAGGCCGCCCGCCTCCTCATGCAGTCCAGCCGCCCCGTCTTCCTGCTCGGTGGTGGCGTGATCCGCGGTAACGCCTCGCGTGAAGTGCGCGGACTGATCGACACCGTCGGTGCCCCCTTCGTGACCACCCTCATGGCGCGCGGGGCCCTGCCCGATTCCCACCCCTCGCACCTGGGCATGCCGGGAATGCACGGCAGCGTGGCCGCCGTCTCCGCCCTGCAGCGAGCCGACCTGATCGTTGCCATCGGCGCCCGCTTCGATGACCGTGTCACCGGGCGCCTGGACTCCTTCGCCCCCGGTGCCACCGTCGTGCACGCCGATATCGACCCCGCCGAAATCTCCAAGAACCGCGAAGCCGATGTGCCGATCGTCGGTCAGGCAGCCGATGTGGCGCGCAGCCTCACCGCCGCCGTGCGCGAACTCATCAGCCAGCAGGACTGCCGTGACTATGAGGCGTGGTGGAACACGCTCTCGATGCTGCGTGACACCTACCCGCTGGGCTGGACCGATACGGCCGACGGGCACACCGCCCCGCAGAAGGTGATCTCCCGGATCGGCGAGATCTCCGGCCCGGAGTCGATCTACGTGGCCGGCGTGGGCCAGCATCAGATGTGGTCCAGCCAGTTCATCCGCTATGAGCACCCCCGCACCTGGCTGAACTCCGGGGGTCTGGGCACGATGGGCTACTCGGTGCCTGCCGCGATGGGCGCCAAGGTGGGCCGCCCCGATGCGACCGTGTGGGCGATCGACGGCGACGGCTGCTTCCAGATGACCAATCAGGAGCTCGCCACCTGCGTGATCAACAAGATCCCGATCAAGGTCGCGGTGATCAACAACAGCTCGCTGGGCATGGTCCGCCAGTGGCAGAACCTTTTCTACGACCAGCGCTACTCCAACACTGATCTGAGCACCGGCCATGGCACCGCACGGATCCCCGATTTCGTGAAACTCGCCGAGGCCTACGGCTGCGCGGGCCTGCGCTGCGAACGCGATGAAGACATCGACTCCACGATCGAGAAGGCGATGGAGATCGACGACCGCCCCGTCGTCGTCGACTTCACCGTGAGTGCCGACGCCATGGTCTGGCCGATGGTTCCCGCCGGCGTCTCCAATGACGAAATCCAGATCGCGCAGGGAATGAGCCCCGAGTGGGAGAGGGATATCTGAATCATGAACACCAACGCATCCGCTGCTGAGGCTGCCATGCCCCGCGATACCCAGACCCTGTCGGTGCTGGTGGAAAACAAGCCCGGTGTGCTGACCCGCGTGGCCGCCCTCTTCGCGCGCCGCGGCTACAACATCATCTCCCTCGCCGTCGGCCCCACCGAGTATCCGGAGATCTCCCGCATCACGGTCGTCGTGGATGTGGCTCAGCATCCCCTCGAGCAGATCACCAAACAGCTCAACAAGCTGGTGAACGTGCTCAAGATCGTGCAGCTTGAACCGCGAAAGACGGTCCAGCGTGAACTCGTGCTGGTCAAGGTGTCTGCCGACGATGCCACCCGCACCTCGGTGCTCGAAGTGGTGCAGATGTTCCGCGCCAAGGTGGTGGATGCCTCCCCGGAGGCGGTCACGATCGAGGCCACCGGCACCGAGGACAAGCTCGCCGCCATGCTCGGCATGCTCGACCATTTCGGGATTCGCGAGATCGTGAAGTCCGGGGCGGTCGCGATCGGCCGCGGCGGAAAGGCCATTGCGGACCGCACCCTGATTGCGGAAAGCGCCGAGTACTGATCGCGGGCAGCACCCCCTCAACCCACCACTTCCAACACACCATCCCAGGCGTCCGCATCGAAAGACGCCCTCTCATCTACCAAGACATCCGCGAGTAGGATCGACACCACTGCGGACCCTCAATTACACGAAGGAGCACACATCGTGGCCGACATGTTCTACGACGACGACGCCGACCTCTCGATCATCCAGGGCCGGAAGGTGGCGGTGATCGGCTTTGGCTCGCAGGGCCACGCCCATGCGCTGAGCCTGCGCGATAGCGGCGTCGAGGTCCGCGTGGGCCTGAAGGAAGGCTCCTCCTCCCGCGAGAAGGCCGAGGAGCAGGGCCTGCCCGTCGGCACCCCCGCAGAGGTGGCCGACTGGGCCGACGTCATCATGATCCTCGCCCCCGACCAGCACCAGCGCACGATCTACGAGAACGAGATCAAGGACAAGCTGCGCGAGGGCGACGCCCTGTTCTTCGCCCACGGCTTCAACATCCGTTACGGCTACATTGAGCCGCCGGCCGGTGTGGACGTGGCCATGGTCGCCCCGAAGGGCCCCGGGCACGTGGTGCGCCGCGAATACGTGGCCGGCCGTGGCGTGCCGGTGATCGTCGCGGTGGAGAAGGACGAGTCCGGCTCGGCCTGGGAGCTCGCCCTGTCCTACGCCAAGGCCATCGGTGGCCTGCGCGCCGGCGGTATCCGCACCACCTTCACCGAGGAAACCGAAACCGACCTCTTCGGTGAGCAGGCCGTGCTGTGCGGCGGCATGAGCCACCTGGTGCAGGCCGGTTTCGAGACCCTCACCGAGGCCGGCTACCAGCCCGAGATCGCCTACTTCGAGGTGCTGCACGAGCTGAAGCTGATCGTGGACCTCATGATCGAAGGCGGCATCTCCAAGCAGCGCTGGTCGATCTCGGACACCGCTGAGTTCGGCGACTACGTCTCCGGCCCGCGCGTGGTGGATGAGCGCGTGAAGGAGTCCATGAAGGCGGTGCTGAAGGACATCCAGGACGGCACCTTCGCCACCCGCTTCATCAAGGACCAGGACGCCGGCGCCCCCGAGTTCCAGAAGCTGCGTGAGACCGAGGCCGGTCACCCGATCGAGGCCGTCGGCAAGGACCTGCGCAAGATGTTCTCCTGGAACAAGGAGAACATCGACGCTGACTACACCGAGGGCAGCGCGGCACGCTGAGTGCGGCTCTTCTCGGAGCACGGCGGGGCGGTACGGACCACTATCCGTACCGCCCCGCTGTTTGTCTGCACACCTGTCTTAAAACCTTCGCGACTACGGCCGGACCGATCGACCGTCTGGACCGCTTCGGCACCTGGAAGATCCCGGCCTTCGGCCCCTCAAACCCGGTGCGGACGCTGAGCGCCACCGTGCACGAGGGCACGAGCTTTGATCAGAACAGCGCCGATCTGCTCTGCCGAAACGCACTTGTCCAGGCGATCACGACAATTCTGGACAGCCCCCTTGCCTTCGCGCAAAACAATGACAATGACGCGCAAGCCTCCGCAGAACTGCATGAGGGCCTGGGACTTGCGGAGGCCGTGCCCGATCCGCACGCCTGGAACAACGTGTTCCAACAGGTGCCACTCACGGGAGCGAACCGCGACGATATCGGCGTGCCCGAGGCGCTCGGGATGACACCGAAGCCGTACCAGCCGGGCAAGCACCGGATACATGTGTACGAGGTGGACGGGGAAGTGCGGCCCACGGCGCCCGACGGGGGAGGTGCCACGGACAGCGATCGGGACACCTGCACCCTGACGGTGCGTGCGCATTCAGAGCGCGAAACCTATGCGGTGCAACTGTTCGACGTTCCGCTGGAGCAGGCTTCACGGCGGGCACTGGAACTGGCGGCGGGTATGCGTCTGAGCGGTGAGTGAGCCGACGGGTTCCTGCCACCTTCGGGAAGTCTCGCGATCTGAACACTCTTCCCGATATTCGGACCCGTGGCTAGGGTGAAGGCGAGGTTCCAGAGGGCCACACCACCGTCGGCCGCTACCGAAGGGAACCACTAACGCCACCCCCGGGAGGACTCCCCGTGACCCGCCCCATCGTGCTCATCGCCGAAGAACTCTCCCCGGCCACCCTCGAGGTGCTCGGCTCCGAGGTGGACGTTCACCACGTGGACGGCACCGACCGGCCCGCCCTCCTCGAGGCCGTGCGCAGCGCCGACGCGCTCCTCGTACGGTCAGCAACGAGCGTGGATGCCGAAGTCTTTGCCGCCGCACCCCGCCTGCGCGTCGTGGCCCGCGCCGGAGTTGGCCTGGACAATGTCGATATCCCGGCCGCCACCGCCGCCGGCGCCATGGTCATCAACGCCCCAACCTCCAATATCGTCTCCGCGGCAGAACTGGCCATCACCCTCGCCCTGGCCTCCCTGCGCAATGTGGCCCGCGCCGACGCCTCCGTGAAAGCTGGCCGCTGGGAACGCAAACAACTCACCGGCGTTGAAATGGCCGAAAAAACCGTCGGGATCGTCGGCTTCGGACGCATCGGCCAGCTCGTCGCAGAACGCCTGCGCCCCTTCGGCGTGGAGATCCTCGCCCACGACCCCTACATCAACGCCACCCGCGCCGCCGAACTCGGTGCCCGCGTGACCAGCCTCGACGACCTCATGCGCCAGAGTGACCTGGTCACCGTGCATATGCCGCTCACTCCCGAGACAACGGGCCTGATCGGCCGCGAGGAACTCGCGCTCGCCAAACCCGGCCTGCACATCATCAACGCCGCCCGCGGCGGACTGATCGACGAAGACGCCCTCTACGAGGCACTCGTGGATGGTCGGATCGCCGGAGCCGCGCTCGACGTGTATACCAGCGAGCCGCCCTCGGCCTCCCCGAGTGCGAAGCGACTGCTGCAACTGGATAACGTCACCCTCACCCCGCACCTCGGCGCTTCCACCGTCGAAGCCCAGGAACGCGCCGGTGTGGCGGTTGCCCGCTCGGTGCGTCTGGCGCTTGCCGGGGAACTGGTTCCCGATGCGGTCAATGTGGCTGGCGGTGCGATCCACGATGAGGTTCGCCCCGGCGTGGCCCTCGCCGATCGCCTCGGCCAGCTCTTTACCGCTCTCGCCGGGGAAGCACCCGAGGTGGTTGAGATCGTGGTGCGCGGCGAAATCGCTGCGCATGACGTCACCGCCCTGAAACTCTCCGCCTTGCGCGGCATGTTCCGCAGCGTCGTCACCGAACAGGTCTCCTACGTCAACGCCCCCGTCATTGCGGAAGAACGTGGCATCCTTGTGCACCTCGTGACCGATCCGGGCCAGGACCGCTTCCGCAACGTCATCGAAGTACGCGGAACGCTTCGTGACGGCGAGAACGTACGCGTTGCCGGAACCCTCGCCGGTGTCGAACAAGCACACAAACTCGTCGCGGTTGGCGAGCACCAGCTCGACACCCCCTTCAGCGACCACCTGCTGATCCTGCGCTACGTGGACGGACCCGGCCTGATCGGGCACTACGGGGCGCTGCTGGGCGAAGCTGGGGTCAATATCGCCGGCATGCAGGTCTCCCGCAGCGGCGACGCGGTGGGTAGCGAAGCTCTCGTGGTTCTCAACCTCGACCAGCCCGCCCCGCATGACCTCGCCGCCGAGATCGGCTCCGCGATTGGCGCTGACGTGGCCGCCACCGTCACCCTGCAGTACTGAGTAAAGAAGGACCCCATGATCTCCTCTGAGACCACCCCCGTCGGCACTACCCCCGTCGGCACTACCCCCGCCGAAAC
>JAEWEZ010000073.1 GCA_023389045.1 Actinomycetes bacterium | reverse complement strand
GCCTCGGTCCGTCAGGGCAAGCGCTTCGAGCTCGAGATCGAGCAAGAGATCACCGACGAGGTTCTCGCCTCCGTGCGCGAGGCCGCCATCACGCTGCTGTCGAACCCGGTGATCGAGGATGTCGTCGAGATTGAGGTCGAGGGCTCCCATGCGAAGCAGGAGGAGAGCCGGTGATCCGCATCGGCGTTGTTACCTTCCCCGGCACCCTGGATGACCGCGATGCACTGCGCGCGATCCGTCTGGCCGGCGGCGAGCCCGTGAGTCTCTGGCATGCCGATGAGGATCTTGCCGATGTGGAAGCAGTGGTCCTGCCCGGCGGCTTCTCCTACGGGGATTACCTGCGGGCCGGAGCGATCAGCCGCTTCGCCCCCGTGATGGAGAAGGTGGTGGATGCGGCCCGCGGCGGCATGCCGGTGCTCGGCATCTGCAATGGCTTCCAGATCCTCTGCGAAACGCATCTGCTGCCCGGCGCGATGATCAAGAACGCGCACCGCTCCTTCATCTGCCGTGACCAGCCGCTGCGCGTGGAGAACAGCCGCACCGCCTGGACCACGGACTATGCGCAGGACCAGGTGATCCGCATTCCGCTGAAGAACCAGGACGGCCAGTACGTGGCCGATGAGCGCACTCTTGCGGAACTGGAAGCCGAGGGGCGCGTGGTGTTCCGCTACGCCGCGGGAGCCACTCACGGTCCGGAGGGTTTTGAGATCAATCCCAATGGGTCCCGTCACGACATCGCCGGTATCACCAATGAGTTCGGCAATGTGGTGGGCCTCATGCCGCATCCCGAGCATGCGGTCGAGCCCGGTTTCGGTCCCGATGAGCCGGGGCAGGGCACCCGCACGGGCACCGACGGGCTGGGAATGTTCAGCTCGGTGCTGCGCTCCCTCGTGCGCTGAGCGCGCTGAGACACCCTGTGCTCTCGGCTGACGTGCTGGAGGACCAGCCGCGCTGAGGCGCACGGGCCATGCGCGAATCGGGTGGCCCCGGGAATCTCCCGGGGCCACCCTTCGTCTGTCCTAGCGACGTGTGGCGCTCAGGACGGTGAAGCGTCGATCCCGATCCTGCTGCCGCACCGGGCCGATCCGTCGTTCCACCTCGGGGCGGTATCGCAGATGCGAGTTGTGGACGAACCACAGCTCCCCGCCGGGTCGCAGCACGCGGGCTGCGGCGTCGAGGAGGTCCTGCACCAGCGTGGGATCCACCGCGGCACCGTCGTGGAAGGGCGGGTTCAGGAGCAGCAGATCTACGGTGGCGCTTTCCCGGGTGGAGAGCGCGTCATCCCAGGTCACCTGGATCTGAGGGGCCGACGGGGCCTCGCCCTGTGCGGCGAGGGTTGCACGTGTGGAGGCCACTGCATCGGCGTCATCGTCGCTCGCAACGAGCTGCGCATCCGGGAAGGCGGCCGCGAGATAGGCAGACAGGAGCCCGTTACCGCAGCCGAGGTCGCAGACCATCGCGGGGTTGCTGAGCACTGCGGAGGGGTCGGTGCTCAGCGCACGATCAAGGGCCTCGAGGAGCAGCAGGGAGCCGGCGTCGGCCCGCGCGGATCCGAACACACCGCCGATTCCGCGCAGTGGGATCTCCCGCTCGGTGCCTCGAACCGTCACGTTCACGCTGTGCTCGGCCACTGGCGCCGGCTCCGTCGCGGGGCGCGGTCCCTCGGCGATCAGCGCACGGGATTTACTGACGCCGCGGGCGCCCCGCACCTCGTCAAAGGCTGCCTCGAGAACCGTGTTTTGGCTGGGCGTCATGTGTTTCACGCGGGAGCCGAGGATGAGGCATGCATGGTCCATGAGCGCACGCGCCACGGCACGGGAGCGGGCGTCGAGAGCCGCCAGTGCACGCGGCAAACGTCCCAGCACAAAGTGCACATCCACCTCATCGGGGCGGGTGAACTCACGCAGGGCGTCTTCCAAGGGCACCGGCTGGAATCGGTGGGAGCCCTGCGCGTCGCCGTCAGTTTCCATGGCGGGCACGGTCAGCCGGCCCTGGGCGATCTCCTCCACAAAACGATCACACAGGTCGCGGGTTACGCGGTAGGAGCTGCTCCAGCTCATCACGCGCACATCCGCCTGTTCCAGTGCCTGCGCGGTGAGGTCCCCGGTCGCGTCGTCCATCACCGCGATATCGCAGGGGCATCCCCCGCCCGCCTGGAATAGCGCGTCGATAATCGCGCGGTCCGTCTGATCCATCGTGGTCTCCTGCGGGTGCTCTCTGCTCAGCCGGCTGTCTCGGAGCAGCGGGTGCTGTTCTGGCTCCAACCAGTGAGGCGTTCTCTCGCATGCCCGGCGCTCTCATCGGCGCATCGTCACGACATGCGTGCCCATTGATCCTAGAGATCTCTGCCCGCCTCTCTGCTCCGCGAGGCGCCTGGTGTGGGGCGACTCTCCCCCGCTCGGAGGTACCTTCCCCCGCGTACCCTGGGCGCATGCCCGAGCTTTCCCCTGCGCCGTCGCCCTCGTCCCCCTTGGGGCCCTCCCCGACGGCATCCCCAGCCGCTTCTGCCACCTCGCCCCTGCCCATTCTCCTGGACTGCGATCCCGGGATCGACGATGCCATCGCCCTCACCTACCTGGCTTGCCGGGAGGATGTGCACCTCGTCGGCATCGTGACCAGCGCCGGCAATGTGAACCAGGACGCGGTGCTCACCAACGCCCTCGCCCTGGCAGACCTGCTCGGCATCCAGGCGCCCATCGCCCGCGGCGCCGAGGCACCCCTCGTCGAACCTCTCATGACGGCTGAAGAAACCCACGGGCCGACGGGCCTTGGCCACGCCCGCCTCCCCGCACCACAGCGGCAGGCAGATCCGCGCTCGGGCGCGCAACTCTGGGTGGACGCAGCCCGCGCCTACCCGGGGCAGCTGACCGGCATCGTCATTGGTCCGTCGACCAATCTCGCCCTGGCCCTGGAGCTGGAACCGGAGCTTCCGCGTCTGCTCCGTCGCCTGCACATCATGGGCGGGGCGATAAACCATCGCGGCAATACCGGCCCGACGAGTGAATGGAATGTGGCGGTTGATCCGGAGGCGGCGCAGCAGGTGCTCGCGGCCTTTTCGGATGCCCCGCAGCGCCCCGTGATGGGCGCTCTGGAGGCCACCGAGGCGGTGCGTTTCACGCAGCAAGACCTGGATGCCGTGGCCGCTCTCGGCGAGCATCCAGTGGTCGAGGTGCTCCGCGAAGCCCTGCGCTTTTACTTTGAGTTCCATCAGGCCGACGGTTTTGGCTGGTGCGCGCATGTGCACGATCCGCTCGTTGTTGCCCATGCGGTGACGGGCTGCTTCGCCTCCACGCTCCCGATGGCGGTGGATGTGGAACTCGCGGGCACTTTGACGCGCGGGCAGACCGTGGGCGATGTGCTCGGACGCTGGGGCCGCGAGCCGAATGTCGATCTGCTCCGTGAGGTGCAGGCTCCCGCCTTCATCGAGCACCTCCTGGAAACGCTTCGCGCTGGCCTTGCGGTCCGCGGGGCAGCGAACGGCAAGACCAGCGCGAGCTAGACGGGGGCACCCGGTTTCGGCGGGGCTTAATCCAGCATCTGGATCTGTACCTCGAAGCAGCGTCGGGCGGGTTTCTCATCCCGTCCGGGTTTCCATCCCACGCAGCGCACCCCATCGGTGTCACTGTCGTAGGACACAAGCACGGTGCCGGGCAGCGTCACCGGGGCGTCGAAGGCAACATCCCAGCGCAGCGGCCGCGAGAGGTCCACGCGCGCCTCGGTGAAGGCACGCGAGGCGGTGTACATGCCATGCGCGATCGCAGCCGGGAAACCGAACGCCTTCGCGGTCACAGCCGACATGTGGATCGGGTTCACATCCCCCGATACCTCCGCGTAGCGGCGGCCCGTATCGGCGGGGAGCTTCCAGCGGCCGGTGGGGCGCGGCGGGGTGAAGTCCCGACGGCGCGAGGCTTTCGCCCCCGACTCCGACGACGGGCTCTCGCCCGCCCCGCTCGCCTTGCCCTTGGCAAGGTAGGTGGACACATCGGTGGCGATGATCTGCCCGTCCTGGCCGAGGATCGTGGCGACCGCCTCGAAGGTGTGGCCCTTGTGATGCGGCTGCAGGTTCCGCACTCGGCATTCCACATCCACCAGTTCCCCCACCTTCACGGGACGGTGCTGCAGGATCTGGTTGCGCAGATGCACCAGGCCGAGCAGACGGAAGGGGAAGTCGGGCCCCACCATCCGCGCCAGGGAGATCGGGAAGGCGAGCACATGCAGCACACCGGGGTGGACGAGTTCCGTGGCAGGGCCGCCCATCAGGTGATCGAAGGCTGCGGCACGCTCCGCGTCGATCCGCACCTTGCGCACCCGCACCGCCGCCGTGGGCAGCGTGGGGGTGCCGCTGTCCTTGCTGCGGGAGCGGCTGCGCGGGGAGAGCGCGGCCGCGTAGATCGCGGGGAACGACGGGACGTCGCTGAGGTCTCGAACGTTCTCAGGAGTCATGCGCAGCTCACTTCCCCACCAGGTTCTGCCCGCACACGCGCAGGGTTTCCCCGCGGATGCCACCGGCAGCCGGGGAGGCGAGGAAGGCGATCGTCTCGGCCACATCCAGTGGCAGACCACCCTGCTTGAGCGAGTTCGCGCGGCGTGCCACCTCGCGGGCCACCGGCGGCATCTTCTTAGTCATCTCGGTTTCGATGAAGCCGGGAGCCACAGCATTGGCGGTGCCACCGAGCGGTTCGAGGCGGGCGGCGAGCGCATCCACGAAGGCGATCACGCCGGCCTTGGAGACGGCGTAGTTCGTCTGGCCGCGGTTGCCAGCCACACCGCTGGTGGAGGCGAGGGAAACGACGCGCAGGTCTTTACCGAGCACGTCACCGGCGTCGATCAAGGCCTGGGTGAGGGTGATCTGGCTGGTGATGTTCACGGCGATGACGGGGTCCCAGCGGTCCGCGCTCATATTGGCGAACATGCGGTCCTTGGTGATCCCGGCGTTCAGCACGAGAGCGTCGAGCACGATCTGGTGGCTGCGCAGGAACTCGACCAGGCGTTCGCCGGCGCGGGCGCTGGTCACGTCCATCTGCAGGGACAGGCCATGCAGTTCATTGGCCAGACGGGCCAGGTCGGTGCCGGCGGCAGGCACATCCAGCAGAACGGTGCGGGCACCGGCCTGCGCGAAGGTGCGGGCAATCGCCGCACCGATTCCGCGTGCAGCCCCGGTGATCAGGGCGGTGCGGCCTTCCAGCTGCTTGGCCGGGTCGGCCACGGTGCTGCCCGCGCTGGAGGTGACGGTCAGGAACTGGCCGTCCACGAAAGCGGAGCGCGCCGAGCAGAAGAACCGCAGGGCCCCGAGCACGGAGGGCGCGTCGAGCGCGACCCCGTCGGCCACGAGAATGCCATTGGCGGTGCCACCGCGACGCACCTCACGCCCAAGAGAGCGCACGAAACCTTCGATGCCGCCGCGGGCGGCGTCGCGGGCCGGGTCCTCGCCGGTGGCGGGGCGGGAGATGGTGACGATCCGGGAGCCGGGGGCCAGCGAGCGCATAGCCCCAGCCAGCGGCAGCAGAATCTCGCCGATCTCGGCGGGGCTGGCGATCTCATCGAGAACAGCCACCACGGTTCCCACCTGGCGAAGCTCTTCGAAGCGGCGGCGCACGTCGGCACCCCAGGACAGCAGCTCCTGGGCGATCTGGTCGGCACCGGCGGAGCGGCCCAGCACCACGGCCGGGCTGAGCACGGCCTCGGGCCGGTCAGCGGCCCGCGGCAGACGCGGCGGGTTCGGCAGGCCGAGCTGCTTGGCGATGGCTTTGCCGGGGGTGGAGCGAACGAAGCGGGTGTAGGCGTCGGTCATGGGGCTCACTTCCCGTCGGATTCAAGGAGGGCGACAGTGCCCTGACCACCGGCGGCGCAGATGGAGATGAGGCCGCGCACGGTGCGGCCTTCCTTCTGGGCGCGCTGGTGCAGGACGGTCGCGAGGGTGGCGACGATGCGGCCGCCGGTGGCGGCGAAGGGGTGTCCGGCGGCGAGGGAGGAGCCGTGCACGTTCAGGCGGCTGCGGTCGATGGCGCCGAGGGCCTTGTCGCGGCCGAGCTTCTCGCGGCAGAACTCTTCGGATTCCCAGGCGGCCAGGGTGGCCAGCACGGTGGCGGCGAAGGCCTCGTGGATCTCGTAGTAATCGAGGTCCTGCAGGGCCAGGCCGTTCGCATCGAGCATCTCGGGCACGGCGTAGGCGGGGGCCATGAGCAGGCCTTCCTTGCCGTGCACGAAGTCCACGGCGGCGCTGCGGTAGTCCACCACGCGGGCGAGCGGGGTCAGGCCCTTGACCTCGGCCCATTCGCGGCTTCCAAGCAGCACGGCGGAGGCGCCATCGCTGAGCGGAGTGGAGTTACCGGCGGTCATGGTCGGCTCGGCAACCTGCGGGGACTTCACACCGAAGACGGGCTTGAGGCCGGCCAGCTTTTCCATGCTGGAGTCGGGGCGGAGGTTCTGGTCGCGGGCAAGTCCGCGGTATCCGGTCACGAGGTCGTCGAAGAGGCCGGACTCGTAGGCGGCGGCGAGGTTGCGGTGGGAGGCGAGGGCAAGTTCGTCCTGGGCCTCACGCGTGATGCCCCATTCGGCGGCGGTCTGGGCCATGTGCTCGCCCATGGAGAGGCCGGTGCGGGCTTCCGCATTGGCGGGGGCCTGCGGGGCAAGGTCGGCGGGGCGGATCGCGGAGAGAGCCTGGATGCGCTGCATGGCGGTCTTCGCGGCGAAGGCGCGGTGCAGGATCCGGCGCAGGCGCGGGGTCACTTCGATGGGGGCGTCGGAGGCGGAATCGACGCCGCAGGCGATTGCGGAGTCGATCTGGGAGAGGCGGATTCGGTTTGCCACATGCCCGACGGTTTCGAGGCCGGTTGCGCAGGCCTTGGACATGTCCACGGCGGGGGTGCGCGGGTCGAGCGGGGTACCGAGGGCGCATTCGCGGGTGAGGTTGAGGTCGCTGGCGAGCTTCAGCACGGCGCCGCCGGCGATCTCACCGAGCTTCTCTCCCTGCAGCTGGAAGCGGGCGACGAGGCCGTCGAGCGCGGCGGTCAGCAGGTCCTGGTTGGAGATCCCGGCGTAGGGGCCGCCGGAGCGGGCGAAGGGAATACGGTTTCCACCCAGGACGTAGGCGTCGCGGAGTAGGTCGGTCACGGTGCACCTCTTCGTGTGGTCGTGTGGTCGTGGTCATGCGGTCGGGCGATCGCAGGGTGCTGTGATCGCGCCCTTTGCCTGTCAGAGCCCCACAGGGGTTTACATGAGACCCGAAGTACTTGGTACTCTAAGTTCTGTGAATGCGACGACGCAACCCCCACCCGATGGCCGCTCCACGCGCTGGGCCCAACACCGCCAGCAGCGCCGATCTGAGCTTCTCGATGTCGCACGCCACCTGATCCACGCTCAGGGGCCCGACGTGACCATGGAAGACATCGCCGCCGCCTCCGGCACCTCCAAGTCGATCGTCTACCGCTACTTCGACGACAAGGCCCATCTGCAAAAACTGCTCGGGACCAGCATCCTCGAAGCAATGCATCAGCGTCTGCGCGCCGAAGTGGCAGAGCTGGAAAAGAGTCTCGGCCGCAGCGCCGACCCCGCCGAACGCGTCCGCGCCATGATCAGCGCCTACGTCGCGACGGTGCAGCGCTCCCCCGGCGTCTACCGCTTCGTCACGCTCCCCTCCGACGGCCTGGACCACTTCCTCGACTCCGTCGCCCGCCTCGTCGCCTCCTTCCTGCCCGACACCGTCCCCCAGCCCAGCATCTGGGCGCAGGGCGCCGTCGGCTTCGTCGAACGCTCCGTCGAAACCTGGATGCGTCAGCACGAATCCCCTCACACCCAACCAATCCCCGCCGATCAGCTCGTCGACAACCTTGTCACCTGGCTCATGAAGGGACTGAACCCGTGACCACGAACGACACCTCCCGTATCTCCACCACCCCGACCGGCCCGATCCCGGTGCCGCCGCCGGGCGCACCCCGCATCGACATCCCGCTGGTCAGCGCCGCGCTGAAAGGCCGCTGGGCCGAGACCCGCGATATCGCCCGCGAACGCGCCGCGCGCCCCGAACTGCACCGCCCCCTGGACATGACGGTTGCCGACCATCGCGCCCGCGTGCTCGAACAGATGCACATCCTGGCCGAGGAAAAAGTCTCCTGGCCGATGCTGCCCGAAAGCCTCGGCGGCCCCAATGACAATGGCGCGAACCTCGCTGCCTTTGAAGAGCTCGTCGTGGCCGACCCCTCCCTGCAGATCAAAGCCGGTGTGCAGTGGGGCCTGTTTACCTCCGCGATCCTGCAGCTCGGCACCGAAGAGCACCATCGCGCCTGGATCCCCGATGCGATGGCCCTGAAGATCCCCGGCGCCTTCGCCATGACCGAAATCGGGCACGGCTCCGATGTGCAGTCGCTCGGCACCACCGCCACCTACGATCCCGAAACGGAAGAGTGGGTGATCAACACCCCCTTCCGCGCTGCCACCAAGGACTACCTCGGCAATGCCGCCCTGCACGCGCGTGCCGCCACCGTTTTTGCCCGTCTGATTACCCGCGGCGTTGACCACGGCGTGCACTGCTTCTACGTGCCGGTGCGCGATGAGAACGGGCAGATGCTGCCCGGCATCCGCTCCGAAGACGACGGCCCCAAGGGCGGCCTGAACGGCATCGACAACGGTCGCCTCGCCTTCGATCACGTGCGTGTTCCCCGCACGAACCTGCTGAACCGCTACGGCGATGTGGCCCCCGACGGCACCTACACCTCCCCGATCGAATCGCCCGGGCGTCGCTTCTTCACCATGCTCGGCACCCTCGTGCAGGGCCGCGTTTCTCTCGACGGTTCCGCCAACCGCGCCTGCCAGCTTGCCCTGCACATCGCCCTGACCTACGCGAGCCAGCGCCGCCAGTTCTCGGCCGCCGATCCCACCCAGGAGACGCTGCTGCTGGACTACCAGAGTCACCTGTATCGACTGATCCCGAAGCTCGCCGCCACCTACGCCGGCGCCTTCGCCCATGAGCAGCTGCTGATCGCCTTCGATGACGTGTTCTCCGGCCACGGTGACACCCCCGAGGCCCGTGAGGACCTCGAAACTCTCGCGGCAGCCCTCAAGCCGGTCTCGACTCGACTGGCGATGGACACGATCCAGGAGTGCCGTGAAGCCTGCGGCGGCCAGGGCTTCCTCGCCGAGAATCAGCTCGTGGGCCTGCACCAGGACCTCGACGTGTACTGCACCTTCGAGGGCGACAACACGGTGCTGCTGCAGCTGGTTGCCAAGCGTCTGCTCTCGGATTACACCTCCGAGCTTAGCTCGATTGACCGCGCCGGCATCGGCCGCTTCATCGCGCAGCGCGCCGAGACCCTCGCCAAGCGCCACACCCCGTGGACCCGCCTCGCGCAGGACCTCTCCGACCGTGGTGATCGCCGACGGGCCTTCGACTCGATGCGCGACGCCGACTTCCAGGAGCAGCTGCTGGCCGACCGCGCCCGCGTGCGTGTGGAGGAACTAGCGCTCGCCCTGCGTGGCGCGGCCCGTATGTCTCCCGCCGATGCGGCCGCCCATGTCAATAAGCACCAGGTGACGATGCTGGATGCTGCCCGCGCCCACGCCGACCTGGTGCGCTGGCGGGCCTTCACCGCCGCCCTGGAGAAGATCGAGGATGAGGGCACGCGGGCCGTGCTCACCGATGTGCGCGACCTCTTCGGCCTCGCCATCGTGAACGACGACCTCGCCTGGTTCCTCCTGGAGGGCATGGTCTCCTCGCAGCGCGGCCGCCAGATCGGCACCGACATCCGTCGCCTCCTGTGGCGCCTGCGCCCGCATGTGCTCGACCTCGTCGCTGCCTTCGACATCCGCCCCGGGCATGTGCGTGCACCGATCGCCCTGGGGGCTGAGAAGGAACGCCAGGACGAAGCAGCCGCCTACTTCCGTGCGCAGCGCGCCAGCAATGACGCGCCGATCAGCGAGAAGGCGCTGCGGGAGAAGGAGCGCCGCTCGCGTCGATCCACGTCCTGACACCCCGCCCCTGAACACAGGGCTAATGGAGGCTTCTTGAGGCTGCTGGAGGCGGCTGGCTGACCCGGAGACGGGTCGGTCAGCCGCCTTCTGAAGCTGTGCCTCTGAGGCCACAGCACCCTCGGACTGAACCTAGACTGGACACGTTCCCGTTCCGCCTGCGAAGGATCCCAGCGCACGATGACCGCCCTGCATGAGCCCGATACCGTCGAGAATGCCGCCGCTACGCCTGACCTCGAGCTCCCCTACGCTGCTCTCGGCCTGAAGGACGACGAGTACCAGAAGATCCGCGAACTCCTCGGACGCCGCCCCACCGCGGCAGAGCTCGCCATGTACTCGGTCATGTGGTCCGAGCACTGCTCCTACAAGTCCTCCAAGATCCACCTGCGCACCTTCGGCGAGCGCACCACCGAGGAGATGCGCAAGCACCTCCTGGTGGGCATGGGCGAGAACGCCGGCGTGGTCGATATCGGTGATGGCTGGGCGGTGACCTTCAAGGTTGAGTCCCATAACCACCCCTCCTATGTGGAGCCCTACCAGGGCGCCGCCACCGGTGTGGGCGGGATCGTGCGCGACATTATTTCGATGGGTGCGCGCCCCGCCGCCGTCATGGACCAGCTGCGTTTCGGGGCCATCGACCATCCCGACACTGCCCGTGTCGTGCACGGCGTGGTCGCCGGCATCGGCGGATACGGCAACTCCCTGGGCCTTCCCAATATCGGCGGTGAAACCGTCTTCGACCCCGCCTACCAGACGAACCCCCTGGTGAATGCCCTGTGCGTGGGTGTGCTCCGGCATGAGGACATCCACCTGGCCTCCGCCACCGGCCCCGGCAACCATGTGGTGCTGTTCGGTGCCCGCACCGGTGGCGACGGCATCGGCGGCGCCTCGATTCTGGCCTCCGAAACCTTCGAGGATGGCGGCCCCGCCAAACGCCCCTCCGTGCAGGTGGGTGACCCCTTCATGGAAAAGCAGCTGATCGAATGCTGCCTCGAACTCTTCGCCGAGGGCCTCGTCGAAGGCATCCAGGACCTCGGCGCCGCCGGCATCTCCTGCGCAACCAGCGAACTCGCCTCCAACGGTGGCTCCGGTATGCACGTGGACCTCGAGAACGTGCTGCTGCGCGACCCCACCCTGAACGCCGGCGAGATCCTCATGTCCGAATCGCAGGAACGCATGATGGCGATCGTGACGCCCGAGAACCTGGAGCGTTTCCTCGCCACCACCGCGAAGTGGGAGGTGGAAAGCGCTGTTATCGGCACCGTGACCGGGGATGGCCGCCTGACCATCGACCATCACGGCCATCGCATCGTGGATGTGGACCCGGTGACCGTCGCCCACGGCGGCCCCACCTACGACCGCCCCTACGCCCGCCCCGAGTGGCAGGACGCGCTGCAGGCGGACCCGGCTGAGCGTCTGCCCCGCCCCGAGGCTGCCGAGGAAATCGCCGCCCAGATCCGTCGTCTGATCGCCTCCCCGAACCTGGCCTCCACCGGCTGGGTCACCGACCAGTACGACCGTTACGTGGGTGGTGGCACGGCCCTGGCAATGCCCGATGATGCCGGCGTGCTGCGCGTGGATGAAGAAACCGGCCGCGGTATCGCCATTGCCACCGACTGCAACGGCCGCTTCTCCAAGCTCGACCCGCGCAGCGGCGCGCAGGCCGCCCTCGCCGAGGCCTACCGCAATGTTGCCGCCGTGGGCGCCCGCCCGCTCGCGATCACCGACTGCCTGAACTTCGGCTCCCCCGAAGATCCGGGCCCCATGTGGCAGCTCGTCGAATCCATCCAGGGCCTCGCAGAAGCCTGCGAAACCCTCGGTGTGCCCGTCACCGGCGGCAACGTCTCCCTTTACAACTCCACGGGTGAGCCGGGGCGTATTGACTCCGCTATCCACCCCACCCCCGTCGTCGGGGTCCTCGGGGTGATGGACGATGTGCGCACCCGGGTGCCCTCCGGCTGGCAGGAGGAGGGCCTCGCCGTGTATCTGCTCGGCGCGACCCGCGAGGAACTGTCCGGATCCGTCTGGGCCGACGTCATCCACGACCACCTGGGCGGCCTGCCCCCGCAGGTGGATCTCGACGCCGAAAAGGCCCTCGCGCAGGTGCTCATCGCCGCTGCCGATCAGCGCCTTGCCCGTGCCTCCCACGACCTCTCCCAGGGCGGTCTGCTGCAGGGGCTCGTCGAGTCCTGCACTCGCTTTGGGGTCGGGGCCGACGTCGACCTCGCTGAGCTAGCCGACCGCGACGGTCTGGACCTCGCCACGCTGCTCTTCTCCGAGTCGCATGCCCGCTGCCTGGTGGCTGTGCCGGCAGAGCAGGCCGAGGCTCTCGCTACGCTCTGCACCGAGCATGAGGTGCCCGTGGCCCGTATCGGCACCACCGGCGGCGAGGCGCTCACGATCGCGGGGCTGGAGAGCTTCGCGGTGTCGGAGCTGCGGGAACTGCGCGAGGGAACCCTCCCCCGCTACTTCGCCTGAGGCCCGTCGGCCCCACAGAGTCACCACGCAGAAATGCCCCGCACCTGGACTCAGGTGCGGGGCACTTCTCTGGGATCGCGACGGGGTTAGATCCGCGCGAAAGCGTCGGGCAACCCTGCCAGGGTGCAGCACAGCAGGCTCGCCCCTGGCTGCAGGCCCTCTGCGGGGACATCCAGCACGAGGTCGGCCTCCCAGGTCTCCCCGAGCTCAAGCTGCGTGGCGGGAAGCTGCACAGCGGTCTCGGTGCCATCGGGAAGGCGCAGCCCCAGGATGAGGTCGGCCAGGTTCAGGGGCTCCGCCCCGCAGCTAGTAACCGTGGTGTGCATGCGTAGACCCTCTGCGGTGGCCTCACGCAGATAGGTAAGGACCGTCGCGGCACGGTCATCGGCACCGAGTTCGAGAGCAAGGTCCATCGGCAGGGCCTCGCTTTCCGAATCGGGTTCCGGGCCGTCGACCCCCATCGGTCGGGCGCTGTGGTCCATCGCTTTGTCGACCGGTTCGGCGAGTTCGGGGTTCTCCAGGGGCTCGGGCGCCCCTTCAATCAGTTCCTTGGGTTTCTCAGGTGTCGCGGGAAACGGCATCGTCACTCCTGGTGATAGTCAGGTGGTTCGCTGTGGGCGCTCTTCAGATCACGGGAAGGGGCGCTTCACCGTTCCCTTCACGAAGTTGGTGGAGGACAGACGCGCTGCGTAGGGGCGCTCATGCGTATCCGCCCCATACTTCGACACATTCGCCTCGATGATGCGGTTCCCGCCGAGGTAGATCGCCACATGCCTGACCACACCCTGACGATTACCCCAGAAGATAAGGTCGCCACGACGGCGCTGCGCCAGCGGCACAGACTGCAAACGCTTGTCGGCATACAGCATCCGACTGGTGCGGTACGTCGGCTCAGCATGCCGCACCACGGTGATCGGCTGCGGATCTAGACCCGCAGAATAGAGCGCCTGCAGCACCAGGCCAGAGCAGTCATAGCCGGCCACACGGTGGTTCTTCCAGCCGGCCCCGCCCCAGGTGTAGGGCGAGCCCTTGCAGGACTGCGCGAAGCGGATCATCTCTTCAATGCGCTGTTCACGGGTGGCCACATGCGATGCCCTCACCGGCGTCTGCCAGGCATCCATCGTGAAGGGATAGTCAGGCGCGATCAGACGCCAGGTGCGTGCATCCACGACGCCCGTCGCCCGCAGGCCACGGCGACGCTGGAACTTACGCACCGCCTCTTCCGTCGCGTAATCGTAGGTCTGTGACGCGCCGGAGCGGCGAATACCGAGCCGCTTCTGCAGTACTCGTACTCGAGTGCCATTCCAGCCGCGGCGCAGTGGTACCCCTCCCCGCACCGGGGTAATACGGGTGACAGGGCCATGCAGTCCGCGACCCGGGTTCCATCCGGCATGCACAACCTCCGTTCCACCTTCGAAACGCTGCCGCCATCCGCCGCCGATAGCTTCCATCTCTGAGACGGGGAAGCCCAGCTTGCCGCGGACACCGCCAGCCTTCTTCCACCGCTCGAGCATGTTTCCGGCAACCTTGCGAGGACCGATGCCCGGGGCAGTGGTAATGACCCCACCCTGGAAATCCTGCACCTCGCCCTTAACCCCGGATTTCCCGGACACTTCCCAGCGCTGGTTACCGGTGGGGTGGCGTAGCGGCCCCCACAGCCCTTTGTCCTGCCAGTAGCGAGCGGCGATTCCTCGATGCACCACTCGGTCCTTACCGAAGGCGCCACCGTTCACATGGCGGTACAGCAGCGCTGCGATCGCATCGCGCAGAATCGGCTGCATGGGACGGAAGGTGTTGTCCTCCCAGCCGAGCATGATGCCGTTATTGCGGGCCCAGCCGATTTCGTTGCGGAATACGTAGCCGCGCGGTACATCACGGTAGGTCGCGTACGGTTCAACCCGTGGGGATCCGGACAGACGGTAGATGACCACGACAGCCTGGTCACGCTGGATCGGTACCTGCGGGCGGAAGGTGCCGTCGGACCACCCGCGGAAAATACCCTGATCCGCGCACCAGGACACCTCGGTGTAGAACGCATGTGAGGTCGGAAGATCACGGAACGGGGATACAGCCGGCGGGGTAAAGGCGGGAGACCCCGCCATCCGGTAGAGGAAGGCGGCCATCTCGGCGCGACGGGTCGGCTCATAGGGGCGGAAAGTGCCATCCGCCCATCCCTTGGCAATGCCCTGATCGGCAAGCCAATGGATCTCCTTCGCGAAGGGTTGAGAGGGGGGTACGTCGCGGAAATTCGCCCCGAAGGCCGGTACCAGACCTCCCGTTCCCAGAAGGCCGCCGGCAACAGCGGCGCCAAGACCGAGAACGCCTCTACGTGTGGCCGGAGCCTTCCCTACCTTGTCGTGTGGTCGGTCCGTTTCCATCTTTTCCCCTTCTCCGGCACGCCTTAGGCTGGGTACATCTGTGCAGCTTCCACGCGTTTCTTCCGGTGGTAGGCGTTAAAGGCCAACGGGTGCTGCAGCTCATCGAGCGAAGGCACCGAAGTATCCGTCCCATCCGTGACGATCCACTGCGATCCAAGGTCCGTGATGGACCCATGCTTGATGTCGTAATAGCCAGCTTTTCCATTCAGCGCGATGCCTCGTGCCCCATGGTCGGCAGCCAGCAGGTGATGGTGGAACCTCGTCGTGATCCACACCTGATGGGGCCCCATCTCAAAGCCATCGGTCCACATCCGGGTGAAGGGCACGAAACCGTCCTCCGCCACCAGATCCTGCAGCTCGCGATATCCCGCGTAATCACCACCGGGGATCGCTTCCACGTACCGCACTCGTGCTCGCGGCACCCCCCAGGTTTCCACACAGGAGCGCGCATACCGTACGAGGCGCTCAAAGATCCCATCGTCATGCGCATCGTTTTGAATGCACAGGACGATCTCCGTCTCTCGGTTGGCTGCGTCGGCTGGAATCTCTGACGCCCTGCACAAAAACGCATCATCAACACCTTTATCGATGCCGAGGAGATCCGCACTGGCCTGGTCACGCACAGAGACGTGGTCAAACCCCTCAAACCGCTCCCCCGCATCCGGCAGCAGACCCTGACCAGTGGCGATCAGTTTGGCTCCCGTGCGTTCTGCTACCGCCCGCATGATTCGAGGAATGGCAAGGTTTTCCGGCCAGACGGCATTGACGAACCCTCCACCGAGCAGGTGGATGCTGCGTGCCCGATGCAAGGCAACAAGCTGCAGGTCATACAGGGGCGAACCGAAGTCCCGGGCAATCTCTTCCGGTGAACGATCGCCCTCTTCCCGTGCCTGGTCAATCGCACGGAAGACCGCGTCCGTTGTGCGCAGACGCGGATGGATCCCCGCGAAGAGAGCACTCGCGTTCCCGGGGTACCGGGTATCGAGCCACACCTCAGCCTCTGGCGCGCTCAGCGCCAGATAGTGGAGCCAGCGAGCGGTAATCACCTCATCGCCATAGTTGGGAAACCCACCGATGGAGACCAGGTAGTAAGGGCCACCATGCGCCCGGTCGCCACTGACCAGGCCTGCACCAAATGCTGTCATGGGCTCAGATCCTACCGGTCACGCCCAACCACCTGGCGATAAAAGCAGCCATCTGATCTCGCGTGATGTGTGCATCCGGCCGGAACGTCCCATCGGCCCATCCCCGGGAAATCCCGGTCTGCGCCATCCACCCAATTTCTGCAGCAAAAACGTGGTCGGCCGGTACGTCGCGGAACCGTGCAGCCCATGTGGCCTGTGCGGGTGGCGAACCGGCTGCACGGTGCAGGAAGGCCGCTACCGCATCCCGCTTGACAGGGATGAGTGGCCTGAAGGTTTTATCGGGCCAGCCTCGTGCGATCCCTTTCTGATGTGCCCAACACAGTTCTCGGTAGAACACAAAATCAGTGGGAAGGTCACGGAACGGCGATCGTGCAGGGGGCCTCAACGAGGGAGCGCCAAGGGCTCGATGAATAAATACGATCATCGCATCGCGCAAGTTCTCATTATCCGGGCGGAACGTGGAATCCCCCCAGCCGCGAATAATGCCTTTGGCCTCTAGGTCGTGAATCTCCAGGAAGAACACCCGTCGAGGATCCACATCCCGGAATACCTGCGGAACGAACCGGACCGCCCGGCCTTCCAGCGCAGCAACGCCCTTGCTAAAGGCCTGAATCGTGCGGTTCCCATCCCGTTGCGGCCTCCCCATGGGGCGTCCCCACTGGGCGGTCCATTGCTCGACAAAGGGCGACGGGTACGCGGTGGTATGGCGCGAAGCATCCGTCACCACAAGCCCCTTGGTCAGGCGGGTAACGATGCAAGCTCCTTCCCGGTAGGCGCCATGGGTCACCGTCCCGAGCTCGCGCTCCCCACCGGCATGACGGAATGCATCCCAGTGCGCCCGCCACCCCGTGTTCATAAAGTGCTGGGTGCGATCTCGCAGCCGATCCAGGCCCCGATAGAAAGCGTCACCGGGGCAACTGGTGTAGTTCACATCGCGGTGAGAGAAGAGGTGCGGCAACCGAACGGTGGTTCCCTTCGGGAACTTCAAGCGGCTCATACCCGCCGTCCACTGCTGCGTCCCGCGCACTTCAGGGCGGAACGCGGTGAGAAGCTTCCACGCTGCAAGCCGTGCCACCGCCTCGCGCGCCGCCAAACTGGGCTCAGCATGCGTATAGCTACCCAGCACGGAAATGCCGAAGCTTCCCGTGTTAAAGCCCCGGGCGTGGGCCCCGCTCACATGACGATGCAGGCCTCCAGCCCGCCCCTCATAGATGCGCCCAAAACGGTCCACCAGGGCGTTGTACCCGATATCAGACCACCCCAGCGTGCGATGGTGGTAGTTCAGGATGCCTCGCAAAATCTGCGGTACCGAGGCCTGCGAGTACCCATTTGCGCCATCCGTGTGGTGAATAACCACGGCTCGTAATGCATCCGCGGTTGCGGCTTCACGCACCGTCGATTCATCTGCTCCCCACGCTGCCCGGCTCACGATCTGCGGAGCACCGGGGCCCAGTTGAGGAGTCGCTGCATT
>JAEWEZ010000058.1 GCA_023389045.1 Actinomycetes bacterium | reverse complement strand
GCATCGCACTGTCCTGTACGACGAGCTGATGCGAGGCGAGGGTCCTGCCACCCTGCCTCAGCGTGAAATGGCAGCGTTGGCCGTCTCCCTCACAACTCCCTGCTCATTCTGTGCCAGCGTGCATGGCCGCCGGCACTTCCTCACCAGTCGCGACAAGCTTTCCTCCGTGCAGCTTCAGCATGGCGGTCCGGAAGCGGTGACGGATCCCGAGCAGCGTGCTATTGCACGTCTGGGTGAAGCCCTTGGGCAACCCCGGGTGCAAGCGCCGGTTGCAGAGGTCGCACTGATGCGCCAACGCGGAATGCATGATGACGAGATCGCACTGGTTGGAGCAGTCGGCGCGATGTTTGGTTGGGCGAACCGTTTGATGACCTCTTACGGGGAACCGGTCGACTGAATAGGCCGTAACTCATTCGTGAGGCGTGTCCTGTCCCATCAGACCCCCGAGATCAGGGACCATTGCATCTGAG
This sequence comes from Actinomycetes bacterium, assembly GCA_023389045.1. Lineage (GTDB taxonomy): Bacteria > Actinomycetota > Actinomycetes > Actinomycetales > Dermabacteraceae > Brachybacterium. The sequence continues at coordinate 34,080 of JAEWEZ010000058.1, read as the reverse complement.
CACGCACGGCGCTGCGCCCCGTCGCTGTGTACCCGCGCGCTCCCTGATCCAAGGAGTTCCATGACCCCGCACCACGACGCACCGCAGGCCCCGGGGGCCGGCGCCTACGCCGCCCGGCATCTCGACCCTGACCTGCAGCACCTGGTGTCGCTGGCTGAACAGGCGATTATGCCCGCCAACACGCCGACGGCGGATAGCATCTCGGAGCCCATGCGTCGTGGTCTCGCGGCGACCGTCGCTCATGCCTCCGATGCTGAGGAAACCGCGGCACGCTTCGAAAGGGCGGGCAGCGGCCGCGAGGCGATTGCCGCACTGGTGAAAAAACCGACCGTGATGCTGATGGCGGCCCGCGATTTCGCAGCGGTCGCGGCGCAAAGCCCGGGGGCTGTGGGGCATTCGGGGGTGGATGCGCTGCTTGCAGCCGGGGCTTCGCCCACCCAGGTGGTGACGGTTGCGCAGGTGGTTGGTTACGCCTCTTTCGTGGTGCAGCTCGGGGCGGTGGCCGATGTGTTGGACCTCCCCGACGTGCCCCCGCATCCCGATGATGATCTGGTGACGATCGAGCTGGACCTGGAAGCGACCCGGGCAGATTTGTACACCGCCCCGTGGACCAGTCGGCTTTCTCCCGAGATGGCGCTGACCTCGGATGATCCGCGCTGGTGGCCCGGCGTGATGGAGATTTTGAATCTGTACCCGGAGGTGGCGAAGGCGCTGATGGATCTGCACTGGGTGCTTTTCCAGCGCACCGCCTCGACGGATGATTTGGAGCGCCTCGCCGCTTTCGCGGTGAGCTGGGTGCTGCGTAATCAGCCGTCGCTGTGCGCTCAGGCTTCCTCCATGCTGAACTTCGAGACCACGTCCGAAGCGACTCAGGCGCTGGTCCTGGAGGGCCCGCATGCCGTTCCGGACCCGCTGCAGCGGGCTGTGATTCGCCTCGGCGTCGCACTGGGGGATCACAACTCGGAGCTCCCTGTGCAGGAGGTTGGGCTTCTGCGGGCACGCGGGTTATCCGACGAAAAAATCGCCCGGATCGCCCTCGCCGCGGCTATCAGCGGATGGATGACCCGGCTGATAGCAACTCTCGGTGGCCCGGCCACTCCGGTGAGCCCCTCCAGTTCAAGCAGCGCCGCGAGCCCGGGCAGCCCGACCTCACGGTTCTGACACCTCGGCTGCCAGCGGTAGCTCGTGGCCCTGCCCGCCCGGGCACACCGCGGCGAGCCCCCGTCGGCCCCACCGATGCACACAGCTGTGCGTGAATCCCGCGTGCATGCCGAGCAGGCGGGCTACAGTGCCACAGTGACTGTTCCCGAGGAGGCGATGCCCCCCGCCCCCGAGCCGCGCACGGTGCGCTGGGATGGAGCGCAGCCCGCGATGCAGGCGATACGCCGTGCGCTCGCCCCGCTGTGCCCACCCGGTGGTTTGCGCCTGTGCTATCAGCTCATTGACCTGCATGAACAGGGTAAGCCTGCGGGTTCCCACGAAGTGATCGACGTTGTGCTCGACGTGGAGGGGAACCTGGTTGCGATGAGTCTGCGGGAGGCGGTGCGCCGTGACGCCCAGATCTCTGCGCGGCTGGATTCTGCCCTGGCGAGCCTCCGGGCGGAACTGGATGCGCAGGGACTCGTCGGCCGAGACGCCCTGGAGGTTGTGCTCGACGCTGATGAGAGCAGTGAGGTGGGGATCCTCTTCGGTCTGGAGATGGGGCCGCAGGATGTGAGCGGCCCGGACCGGCACCCCGCTATTCACGACGGTGACCACCACATCATCCACAACGCCCCGGAGCTGGAAGAACTGCGGGATCGTTTCTCGCAGCCCGAGCCGGAGCCGCTGCGCCGTCTCCTGAGCGCGATCCGAGAGCAGTTCAGCGCTGCCCGGGAACGTTTCAGCGCTGCGCGGGAGCGATGAGCTCCTTCATCCCGGCGGCGGTGGCGCCTTCCATCTGCAGCCCCATGGCCTGGGCGATGCTCACCCCGAGGTCAGCCCAGGTGCCCTGGGCCTGTGCGGCCGGTAGCCCCGGCCCGTGCAGAAGCACGGTGATCGGTGCGGTCGGATCGCTGACGGCGCGCGGCCCCGCGTAGTAGGGGTCTTCCCCATCCACGATCGGACGGTGCGTGGCGGACTCCCCAAACAGCACCCCAGCCTCCCCGGTGAGAACAGCGAGAACATCCGTCTGCTCCGTCGCCCCCACCCCGTCGTCCACGGTCGTGAGGCGTAAACCAGCTTCGCGCGCCAAGCCGCTGAGCACATCCAGGGCGAGAGCGCGCAGCGCTTCCCCCTCTTCCCGGCGCACATGCACCACCCCGTGCGGCCCGTCGGGCCACACCACCGCGCGGTACTGCACGATTCGGGTGCCGTCGGTGCGCACCACGTTCTGGGCGGCAAGAGCGGTATTGGGGTGGATCAAACGGGTCGTGGGAACCAGGGGTCTGCCCGGGGCGACAATCACGCGGTCCTGCGCGGTGGGCGCGAAAGCGTCGATGATGCGCAGCAGGTGGGAGAAGGTGTCGGTGAGGGTCCGACGGGCCGGCATCGAATCGATCCCATGCTCGCGGCGGGCCGCGGCAAGCCCCGTGAGGCGAACAGCCGCGAGATCCACCCCGCTGCCGATCACCTCCCCGGCAATCTCGGTGACGAGGTCATCCGGCGGAACATGCGAAAGCTGAACGCCGGCGGCGCGGCGCGGAGCCAGATGCTCCCGCACCATCTGCGCGGAACTGGTCTGCTCGACCATGCTCCAGCGGTCACGGTAGTGCCGCAGGTCTTCCACCAGGGGAAGGCACAGGTCGATCGCGGCCCCGGCGGTGGCAGGCCACTGCAGGGCAGCGGTGCGCAGTTCCGCAGCCCGCGCAGCATCGAACAGCGTGGGTACGCGCATGGAACCCGCATACCAGGGGGTTCGCGGGACGGGGGCGGAGATTTCCATGGGGCTGCCCGTGGCGATCCCGGTGCGGGCCACCCCGGTGCCGGTGATGAGTTTCGTTAACGCAGGGGCGCTTTCGCAGGGGCCACCGGCGGTGATCTGCGCGGTGTGTGCATCGTGGAGGATGCGCTCTCCCGCGGGTAGTTCAGTGCTGTGGGTGGGGCCGTGGTCGCGCAGCGTGGTGAGGTCTGCGGTATTGAAACCGTCCACGGCCAGCAGCAGTGTGCGCCCGCTGTGCATCGCGGCCCCTTTCGCAGCGCGCCGCGGGAGGTCCACGGCAACCTCGCTGGACCCTAGTTGCCAGGGGTAGCCGGGTCCCGTGGCGGCGGTAAGCAGCCGGTCACGGCTCGGTGAACAGCGCGTGGCGCAGATGCGTGAGCGAAAGTTTTTCGTTCAGCGGCAGTCTGTGACTCAGCGGCAGTCGTTAACCACGGGCGCCGTGCGCCCATCGAACCTGTCGCTGTAGGGGTTCATCAGGTCTTCCAGCGGGATCTGTGGATTCTTCACGATCATCTCGAGGGTGTGGGTGCGCAAAGTTTTGTGCTGACCCTCGGGTTGCATCAGCGGAACAGTGGCGCCGCCCGCTTCCTTGGTTGCGCACAGATCCACACCTGCGATCACCGTGGCGAAGGTTTGGAAGGGGACGATCCCGGAATTGTAGATTCCGGTGTTCATCGCAAACTGCACGGCATAAACGCCCACATGGTTCGTCTCCGGATTCACGACGGACCAGGCAACGGTGCCGCCACCGACCAACTGCGGTACGGCAATTTTGCCCTCGGTGAGATACCAGTCGATCGCCAGCCGCGGGGTTCCGATGTACTGCAGCGGCGGGGCGAGAATCGCCGCAAAGGGAGCCTGCTCCTGGTTCTTGAAGGCACTCTCAAGCTCCGATTTCCACCCTTCCGGGGTGAACTTCAGGAGGTAGGCAAGCTGCTGCTCAGAGCTTTTCCCCTGCATTTCCTGCGGTTTAAGGTATGCGGCTTCGAGATAGCGGGCGAACTCTTCACGCGCCGCTTCAGCATGCGCGGGGGTCACCTCCCGGGCTTCCCACTGCGCCTTGTCCATATGTTCTTCGGACATGGGCGCCGCGAGGAGATCCTCGAGGGTGGTTCCGTTCCACAGGGAAGCGGGCAGCTCGGAAAGCGGATCCTTCGGCACCTCGGGATTGGTGCGGGGCGCGCAGCTGGCGAGGGCGCCTGCACCGAGTAGCGCTGCCAGGGAGGCCAGGCGCCGACGGGGCAGGGAGGGGCCGACGGGGCGGGGCGCGCCATGCGGCACAGCGGAGGGCTCAAGCGGACATACGGGGTTATTCATGCACGCGGCTCCTGACCCGTCCGGGAGGCGGGGGATGTTCCGGGGGCCGACGGGGAGCCTGCGGGGCCCGACGGGGCACTGGCACGGCGGGCCCGACGCGGTAGCGCCGCCTCAGGGGCAGCCGCTTGATCATGGGGGGAGCGGCCCGCTTCGGAACTCAAAGACGTCATAATCTGCGCGGCGGCCTCACGATCCCGGCGGGTAGCGCGTTTGATCTCAGCGCTGCTACTCATATCGGGCTCATCGGGTTGCAGCATCAGCCAAATCAGGAAGCCGACGGTGAGTACCGCAATGCCTGCCAGCAGGATTCCCATCACCGGCCAGGAAAAGGGGACGGGGTCCCAAAACCCGTCAGCGAGAATCAGATCGCCCATGGTCGCGCCCCCCCTCGAGCTTCATCGCCTGCCGCATGGAACGGCCCCAGCATAGCGCCAGGTCACCGCGCGCGGCTGCGGCTATGCTGAAGCGGCTATGGCTGATGTGATCGTCGGACGGTTCGCCCTGATCGACCTGATCGCCAAGGGAGGATCAGGCGCGGTGTGGCGTGCCTGGGACCAGAAAACCCAGAAGGTGTGCGCGGCAAAAGTGCTGCGTCAACGCGATTCTGCGGACCTCATGCGGTTTGTGCGTGAGAAGGGTGTGACCTTTGATCACCCCCATCTGCTCACCCCCTATGGCTGGGGTGCAGAGGATGAGCACGTGGTGATCGCCATGCCGCTGGTTTCCGGGGGGACGCTCGAGAGCGCGGTGCGCGTCAAGGGGCCGCTTGCGGAGCCCGCCGTGGTCGTGATTCTCGATCAACTCTTGGACGGCCTCGCGCATGTGCATCAGGGCGGCTGGATCCACCGCGACGTGAAACCCGCCAACATCATGTTCGAGCCGCGCGGTGCGGCGTGGCCGCACTCCCGTCTGGCCGATTTCGGGATCGCCGTGCACGAATCCGATGTGCGCTTCACCCATGTGGGCATGGTTAACGGCACCCCCGGTTATATGGCCCCGGAACTGTTCTCGATGGCCGATCCGGTTCCCTCGCATGACGTGTATGCCGCGGGCGTGGTCGCGCTGGTGGCGCTCAACGGTCCGATCAAACTGCGCGACGGCGCCTTCCGCCCCGAGGAACTGAACCGGCTGCTGAATGGGGTCACCCCGAAGCTCGCCGCGGTGATCCGCCGTATGGTTGCTGCTCAGCCCGAGGATCGTTACCGCGATGCCGCCTCGGTGCGTCAGGATCTGCCGCGTGTTCCCCCCGGCTACCGCCTCACCCATAAGGACGGCACGCCGCTGTCCTTCCCCGATACTCTTTCGCCGCTTCCGGCCAATGCGCCCGGGGTGAAGCGACCCGAGCAGCCGGCTCCGGCACGCTCCGGCCCGTCGATGGAAGAGATCCGCTCTGGTGCCGTGAAGCAGGCTTTCACCACGCCGTCGGGACCGTCCGTGCCGTCGGCGTCGAGGGCGGGAGCCGCCGCCTCGGCCTCTGTTCCGTCGGCCTCCCCGCAGACGGGACCGCGCTGGAATCCGAGCGCACCCTCCGCGTCTATCGCTCCGACTGCTTCCGCCCCTCCTGGGGCCAGCGGAACCGCGCTAACAGAGCCGCTCACCGGGCATCCCACCTCCCCGAATACCTCGCCGGGAAGCACGGCGCCCAAGAAGTCGCGCGCGACCATGATCGCCGTGATCGTCGGTATCGCGGCGGCCCTGGTGCTCGGTCTCATCGTGATGGTGTCGCTGCTTGCGATGTTCCCACCCGGAGCGAACTCGGAAACCGGCAAAAAAGCCTACGGTGAGGTGACCGTGGACCAGAGCTGCTCGAAATCCGAGCTTGGCACCATCGGCGTGACCGAAGACGGGAAGTACCTCTCCTGCCGACCCGGCACCGGGGACGAGGCCAAGACTTTTACCTACCGCTGAGCAGGTCCGTTGCGTCGGCCTCCGGGCCTGCAGCCGGTGACCTCCCAGCGCGCTGACATAGACCACGCGGGCCCCGCCATCTGAGGCGGGGCCCGCGTGCTGTTCGCTGCCGGAAGCCGCTACGAGCTAGGGTCCCAGCAGGCTGCTCAGAAGTTCCGACCGGAGACGGTGCGAGGGTTAGCCACCTCCAGCGCCTGGATCAGGCTGCGCCCACGCGGATCCATGAGCAGGTCAATCCGCACCGTGTGCTCGCTGCCCTCGGCGCCCGGAAGGCTCCAGCGCAGCTGCGCCGGGGTGATGACCTCGGCATCCTCGACGGTGAGGGCGGCGATTGCCTCGGGTCCGAGCCCAGCGGCGGACAGGGCCGCGTCGCGTCGGCGCAGACGTTCCTCGCGCGGCACATCCAGGTCCATATTGTCGGCGAACCATTCCTCGGCGGCCTGCTCATCGCCACGCAGGTAGGCCAGGGCAGCAGCCGCGGCCTCCAGGGTGCGCGGGTGCGCGGTGGCGGTGCGGGCCGCGAGAAGCTGCGGGGTCTTCGCCAGCAGCACCCGTAGAGCCTGCATGGACAGCGGAACCGCCGGGGCGTACTTGGAGTTCGCCAGGGCAACCACGCCCACGCCGGTGTCGCGGTGCCAGGCCATGAAGGAGCCGTAGCCCGGATACCCGCCGGAGTGGGAGACGATCTGCCCCAGGTCCGGGAACTCCTCAACGACCAGCCCGTAGCCGTAGCCGCGCACGCGATCAAAGCCGGGGCTCGTGCCATCCTCACCGCGCGGCAGCGGCGGGGTCTGCTGGTGGCGGTGCATCTGCTGCATCTCGCGGCGCGAGGCGGTGCCGAGGATCGACTGATCGCGATCCGCAGAATCGGGGGCGTCGGCCGCGGCCAGGAAACGCACCCAGCGGGCAATGTCATCGACGGTGCAGAACAGACCGGCCATCGCCCCGTACACGCCATGCGGGTCAAAGGGCAGAGGCTCGAAACGGGTCGCATCCTCCCGGTCGGCCACGCGATGCCCGGTGGCCACATGGTCCGCGTCGATCTCATCCAGGTCGAAACCGGAGGCGGTCATGCCGAGCGGGTCGAGGATGCGGCGGCGCATATGCGCCCCGAAGTCTTCCCCGGTGACCTCGTCGATCACGCGCCCGAGCAGGGCATAGCCGGTGTTGGAGTATTCGAAGCGGGTATCGGGCAGATGCACGTGCCCCAGGCCTTCGGCCAGGGTCTTGACGAAGTCTTCTCGGCTCATGCCCTGCTGGCGGTCACCCCAGGGGTTATCGGTGACGAAGCCGGCGCCCATCGTGAGCAGGTGGCGCAGGGTGATCTCGGGAGCGTCGGGGGAGGAGGGCGTGATGCTGCGCGCCTCCGGCACGTACTGCGCCACCGGATCGTCCAGGCGCAGCTTCCCCTCATCGCGCAGAGCGAGGATCGTCGCGGCGGTGAAGGACTTCGTCATCGAGCAGATCCGCGAAATGCTCTCGCGATCCATCGGGGTGGAGGAGGCGGTGGGTTTGCCGTCGGTCATCTCGCGGTGACCGGCAGCGCCGTGGGCGAGGAGGCGGTCCTCATGGGCGTGACCGCCGATGATCGCCCAGCTGACTCCGCTGGTGCGGTTCTCCTCGACGGCTTTCTCGAAGAGGGCGCCAATCTCGGCGGCAACCTCATACGGCAGAAGTTCGGGGTTCACAGACGTGGATGCAGGCATGGGCATCACTGTAGGTGCTGGGGCCGACCTTCTCGGAAGAAGTCTGCGAGGGCTGTCGCGGTGGCGGGACCGAGCGCGGGGATCAGCGGCTCGGGGCGGAGCCGGGTCGGGTCGAAGCGTGCGGCGGGAAGATCAGCTGCGTGATCTGCGGTTTCGGTGGTGCCGACGGGGTGTGTGGTGCCGACGGGCGGTGTGGGGTCAGCCTCGGTTTCGGGCGCCGTGGGATCCGTCGGTTCCGATGGGATTCTGGTGTCCGACGGTGTGGTGCTGTTCGACGGGGTGCCGTGGCCCGCCGACCCTGTCGGCTCCATCAGTCCCGTCGCCCCCGTCGGCGCCGATGAACCGAGGGGCGCCACGAGATCTTCGAGGGCGAGCCCGCGCAGGGTCAGCAGATGCAGCGGCGCCTCATCCACCGCCTCAACCAGCACGAAAGCCAGCGCCGCCACATGCCGGCACGGTCCCGGCCACTCCGGGCAGGAACAGTCATGCGAGAGCTGCGAGGCCCCCGATGGGAGTAGTGGCACCTCCTGCGCCGCCAGTTCCTCATGCACCGCCTCGGGCAGCTCCCCGCTGGCGAGTCGCGCCGCCAGATCCGGGTGGCCCTGCAGGATCGCAAGGGCCGCCTCCCGGTCGCCGGGGCGGAAAACGGGCAGGTCAATCGAGGCTTCATACTCAGCGTCGTCAATCCCGCGCACCCCACCGCGTACCCGGCCCGCAGCCACGTCGATCCACTGCACATTCCCCGCGCGCGCATCAGCCTTGCCGCGGCTGGTGCCGGCACGTCCGAGCATTGCCTCGAGGGCCGTCTGCAGGGCTTGCCCCTGCCAGGTGCGGCCCACCGGCCCGCGACGTGAACGCAGCGTGATCCCCATCCGCTCAGCCCTCCTCATCCAGGGTCAGCAGGGAACGCAGGGCAGCGTCATCCAGATCCGCCACCCACTGTTCACCCGGGGCGATGGTGAGATCCGCGAGGCCCTGCTTACGGGCGAGTACCTCGTCGATCCGCTCCTCCACGGTGCCGGCGCAGACCAGCCGGTGCACGGTCACATCGCGTCGCTGCCCGATCCGGTAGGCGCGGTCGGTGGCCTGATTCTCCACCGCCGGATTCCACCAGCGGTCCAGATGCACCACATGGTTCGCCGCGGTGAGCGTGAGCCCGGTCCCTCCGGCGCGCAGGCTCAGCAGCATCAGCCCCGGCGTGGTTGAGTCCTGGAAATCAGCGACCATCTGGTCGCGGTCTTTCTTCGCCACCCCGCCGTGCAGGAACGGCACCGTGATCCCGAAACGATCCTGCAGGTACGGCACGATCATGTGCCCGAAGGTCGTGAACTGGGTGAAGGCCAGCACCGAGGATCCCGCTTCGAATGCTCCCTCCAGCAGGTCCTCAAACATCTCGAGTTTCCCGGAGCGGTGGCTCCCCTCGCGCAGCAGCGCCGTTCCATCCCCGAGGTAATGCGCGGGATGGTTACACACCTGCTTGAGCTTGGTCAGGGTCGATACCACCAGGGTGCGCCGCTGTTTCTGATCGGCGCCGTCGAGCTGAATCATCAGGTCATCCACGAGTGCCTGATACAGACCCGCCTGCTCGGGGGTGAGCGAGACGATCCGCGTCAGTTCGATCTTCTCGGGCAGGTCGCGAATGATCGAGCGGTCCGTTTTCACGCGTCGCAGCACGAAGGGCGCGGTCACGAAGCGCAGACGGCTGAGCGCCCCCGGGTCACCGCTGGTTTCGATCGGGGAGGCGATCCGCTCCCGGAAACTCTCCGCCGATCCGAGCAGACCCGGATTGACTGCCTCCATCAGCGAGTGCAGGTCATCCAGGCGGTTTTCGACCGGGGTGCCGGTGAGGGCTAGACGGTGCCGGGCGGGAAGCGCCCGCGCGGCGCGCGTGACCTGGGTGCCGGGGTTCTTCACATGCTGCGCTTCATCGAAGACGATCCGATGCCAGTCCACTCCGGAAAGAATCCGCTGGTCACGGGCAAGGAGGGAGTAGGTGGTGAGCACCAGGTCGAGGTCCTGCGCGCCCGCGGTGAAGGACTCATCGCGCAGCCTGTCTCCGCCGTGATGCACATGCACCCGCAGATGCGGGGCGAAGGTGCGTGCCTCCCGCTGCCAGGCCCCGACCACCGACATGGGGCAGACCAGGAGGGTGGGGCCGACGGACCCCGCTGCTTCCTCCCGCTCCCGGCACAGCAGCGCGAGCACCTGCATTGTTTTCCCGAGGCCCATATCGTCGGCGAGGATCCCGCCAAGGCCCAGACGGTGCAGGGCCCACATCCAGTTCAGGCCCTCCACCTGGTAGGGCCGCAGGGTGGCGCGCAGGGTGCTCGGGTCAGGGAGGTGCTCCGCCCCTGGCCCACCGGGCATGAGGTCGAGCAGACCGCCGCCGCGCAGCTGCGAGAGGGCGCCGACGCCCAGATCCAGATCGGTTGCCTCGGGGGAGAGGAGCAGGGCGAAAAGGTCTGTCCAGTTCAGCTCGCCGACGGCGGTGGCCGGTGTGGACAGCGGCAGTGGCTCCAGCGCCTCGGGAAGAGCGTCGGTGCGGGCGGTCGCGCGCGCCGGGGCGGGCGCGGTGGTTGTGTCCTGTCGGGCCGACGGGCCTGTTACCGACCGGCCGGTGGCCAGCGGATCCTCGGCCTGTGCCTGACGGGTGGCGCGAGTGCGGGCCGCGAAGGCATCGAGGAAACGCTCCGCGGCGCGGCGGGTGGCAGCGTCCAGCCGCACCCACTGGCCGCGAAGCTGCACCAGTTCCGCCTGAGCCTCGAGGATGTCCTGCATCTCCTCGTCGGTTAGTTCCACCTCGCCGATCGCCATCCGCCAGCGGAAACGGGCCATGGCATCCAGTCCCACTCCGGGGCGGCGCTCGCTCGGGTCCTTACCCTCCTGCTCCGCCTGACCGGGGGCGGCTTCGGCGCGGAGGGTGGTGCGCTGCGCGGTCCACTGCCGCGGCAGCATCACCGTGATACCCGCCTCCTCCAGGGCGGGCGCATCTACGGTGAGGAAGGTGCTGGCCTGAGCGGTGGTGAGCAGCCAGTCCACCCCGGTGTCATCCACCGTGGCCTCCCGCACCGTGGCTGAAAGGCGCAGCAGGGCGCCGCTCGCCTCCGCCGCCTGCGCGGCGCTGAGATCGCCAACGGCCCGCAGGTCAGCCACCGGATGCACGGTGCCATCGCGCTCTCGTAGGCACGTTTGCAGCGGCCAGGCCGTGCCGAGCGGCGGCTCATGCAAACGCACCACCAGTTCCGCATCATGCGAGGCCAGGCGCACCCCCTGCCGGGCCGTGGCGAGCCATTCGTGCAGGGTGCGCAGCAGATCGCGGCGCGTGGGCAGATCTGCGGTCAGCGGCTCATCGGCGGGGCCGAGGGCGGCGAGAACACCACAGGGATCTTCGACGGGCGGGGCGTCATCGGCGGCGGGGGTATGTGCTGTTTCGGGAGCAGAGGGCGCGAACGCCTCCCGCGCCCGCGCATCGACGAGGGCGTGCAGCATCGGCGCGGCATTCCGGTCGGGAGAGCGCCACACCAGATGCGCCCCGTCGGCCCGCTCCTCCAGATCGAAACTCAGATGCCGCGACTGGACGAGTTCCTCAGCACGCTGGTCCTGAAGCGCCGCTGCGAGTAGGTCCGGCATTGCCGCGATCTCTTCCGCAAGGAGCATCGCACGGCCCTGCTCCAGCAGCGATGCCGCCGTCGTGACCGCTTCCTGCCCGAAACGCTCCTCGCAGCGAGCCCACACGGCCGCGGTGACCGCCACCAAGTGCGCAGCGGGAAGGGGGAGCGCTGGAACCCGTCGGCTCCCCCCGGAACTATCTGCGATCCGCACCCGATGCCGCAGCCGGCACCGGCCTGTATCCAGGGCATCCCGGAGGGGCGGCGGGCAGGCAGCCAGCAGCTCGGTGAGGTCATCCAGGGCACGCGAACGACCCGGGCCCACCTGCTCCCGTACCCACAGTGCCGGACCCAGATCCGCATCCAGCACCAGGTGCAGGCGCCGCAGCGGCCGGGCCCCCGTGCTCACAGCCCGTCGACGATAAGCGCGGTCGCCTCCAACCACGCCGACTTCGACGCCTCCGAGACGCGCGGCCAGTTCAGCGGAGAACCATCCACGAAGGACTCCTCATAGGGAACCTCCACCACGGCCCGCGTATGCGCACCGAAGTGGTTCAGCAGACGCTTATGCAGCACCTTGTCGATCTTGCCCTTCGAGGACCGCGAGAGAACCGTCACCGCGTTATCCACCTGCGAGGCCAGGCCCGTGGCACGCAGCTCGTCGATCATCCACGCGGCCGCATTGAAGGTGTCCTCACGCACCGTGGAGATGATGACCAGCTGATCTGCCGTGCGCACGGCCGCGAGCCAGTTCGAGGCGCGCACATTGTTGCCGGTATCCACCACCTTGATGCGGTAGAAGCGCGAGAGGGTGTCATCGAGCGCTTCGAAGGCTTCACCATCGATGGAGGCAGCCGAGCCCGGATCCTCATCGGAGGCGAGAATGTCGAAACGAGTCTCGCCCTGGTGACGCACATAGCGGTCCAGATCCGCCACCGAGGCGCGCGGACCCTCCAGACGGTCCAGATCATGCAGCAAATCCAGGGCCGTGCGGTGATGATCGGCAGGCTTCCCGCGCCAGCCCAGCGTGCCTCGCGTCTCATTGTTATCCCAGGCCAGCACGCCGCCGCCACGGGCCACACCCAGGGTCGCGGCAAGCATCAGGGTCGCGGTGGTCTTGTGTGCCCCGCCCTTGAGGTTCACCACCGCAATATTCTTCGGGCCATCCAGCGGGCGGCGGATCCGCTCGTCACGGTCACGTTCATGCCGCTCCTGCTTATTCGGCGGCAGAGAAATCAGGCCGCCGGTCGCCTTGCGCATGAAACCGGGGAAGCCCTTCGTGGCTGGGGCCCGCTTCGGCTTGGCCGAGGAAGACTGCAGATCATGCAGGGTCGGGCGGGCGGGGCCGTCCGACTCCGAGGTGGCGCGCAGCGTGGGGCCGGGACGGATCGGGTCACGACGGCTGCTGCGCTCCGCGGTGGCAGAGGTCGCAGGGGCATCGGCCGATGCGGAGGTACCGGGAACTTCCGTCGGTGACGCCGGGGAGGCGGAGCTCGTGGAATCGGCGGCGCCTTCGCCTGCTGCCTCATGCGCTTCCGCCGCCGACGGGGCAGAGACCGCGCTCGCCGAGGAGGCCGCCGACACCGGCGTGAACATGCCGGTATCCGTCGACGCGCTCGGTGCGCTCAGCGCCGAATGCGAGGGGCAGTGACGGGAGGCCGGTCGCGCCGCCTCCGGGACAGACGCGCCAGAACGGCTCGGCTCCTCGGCGTCATCGCTTGCGTCATCAGCCTCCGTGGCGCTCTGCGCGCTATGAAACTCCTGCACACGATGCTCACCGGTCACCGGGGACGTAGCGCTGCGACGATGCGAAACATGGCTGTGCCCGGTGGTCGTCAGGGGGCCGACGGAGCCGCCGGTCTCTTCCTGCCCGAGCGGAAAATCAGCCTCCGGCCCGTACACCGGGCGGTCATCCGCCGGGCGGCTCGCAATCCGACCCGTCGGCTCCACCGCCAGGTGATGACGAATATCCGGTTCCACAATCACAATGTCGATCCGTGCGCCCTGACGGCGCGCTTCCCGGATAAACACCTGCTTAACCTGGGCGCGGACCTCCGCAAGGTTCGCGCCAGTCAGCTCAACGGTGTCGTCGCTCAGGTGGACTGTGGCACTGGTGTCGGAGGTGATGCGCGCCTGGGCGATCATCGATCGAACTCCTCGGTACGGGTGGGGCCCTCGGGCGAGAGCATGTGCCTTCCCACTCTACGGCGGGACGGCCGGGCCGCGCCCCTCCCCGCCAGGGAAGTGTGCGCGGCCTCGCGTGGGGAGGAGTCGCGCGGTGAGGCGAGCGGGGCGGCGTGGGGGCGGGCCTTCTGTGGGGTCGAGGCCCTGGGTTCCCCTGGGAGGAGGGGCGCGCCAGCGTCGGGGTGGATCCTGAGTGAGCCCCGTCGGCCCTGATCTCAGCCAGGCCCGCGCCCGACAGGCACCCATCGAGACCCACCCCGTCTGCGCCGCTCTACGCTGGCACCGTGGACGCCACCCTCCTCAGCCTCCCTGCCTCTCCGGACGCTCCCAATGAGGACGCCTGCGGAGTGCGCGGCGAGGTGGCCGTGGTGGTCGACGGGGCCGGGGTGCCCGCGCGGTTTCGCTCCGGCTGCGAGCACAGCGTGGCCTGGTTCGCCCATGCGTTGTGTGAGGCCCTGCTCGAGACAGCGCAGGAGGCATCGACGCTGCGTGAGGCGCTCGCCGCGGGCATTGCGCAGGTGCGCGACCTTCACGCCGGCCACTGCGAGCTGGACCGCGGCGGCCCCTCCGCCACCGTGGCGATGGCTAGGCGTTGCGGGGCCATGATCGACCACTTGGTTCTCTGTGACTGTTCCCTCCTGCTGCGCCACACCGACGGGAGCATGCGGCGCCTCACCGACCTGCGAGTCGATCAGGTGCGCCGCCGCTGCCGCGCCTCCGAGCAGATCGAAGCGCAGCGCAACCGCCCCGGCGGGTTCTGGGTGGCCCGGCATGAGCCGGAGGCGGCGCACGAGGCGCTCTGCGGCACCCTCCCGGTGGCGTCGCTGGAGCGCTTACATCTGGTGACCGACGGGGTAACGCGGGCCGTCGACCTGTGCGGTCTCATGGACGACGATGCGTTGGACGTGGCTCTGGCCAGGGATCCTGCCGAGATGTTGCGGCGATTGCGTGAGGCCGAGGCTGCGCTCGACCCGGCCCGTCGGCCCCGAAAAGTGCATGACGACGCCACCGTCATCACTCTGCGCCCGGGAGAGCCGAGCTGCTGAAAACGCTGCTGAGAACGCTGCTGAGAACAGGGCGGAAACTCGCACCGAGCGGGGGTTGAGAAGGGTGGGGAGACCAGGCCGAGATCTAGGCCGAGATCGGGCTGAGAAGGGACCGATAAGAGGTCGAGATCGAGATGGGAACGGCCCAGACAAGAGGTTTCTTTCAGCCTTTTCCTAAGCATGTGTTCAAGATATTTCCCCTCTTGCCGATTGATCGCGATCGGGTGTCAAGATTGTGTGCGACCTGGGCAAATGATGATTGTCACGTCGTTTACACAGCGGCGAAGATGTGTTTAGATTTTGATCGTCTGAAGGGTTCCAGACAGCATCAACCCGGGTCTCTCCCGGGTGTATCCAGACAATGCAAAGGCCGCGCAGAGCGTCACAGCAGTGAGGGATGCAGTCACGGAAGTCTCCACCGGCCGGTGATTTCCACCGAACGGGAGACGGGATCGCAACGATCACATTGCAGCCGGGTCTTTCGGGGGCCCAGGCTCCAAGAAACGGTTGATATCGTCTCGGCAGCAGCCCGGGAGACCACGCTCTCGGCCAAAACTTCATAGGTGTGCCGTCTCCTGAACCCCCCCCTCGAAGGAGACGGCCGGATGGGTGACATCATCAGGTTCCCCCCCACCTGCGTCATCCGTCTCGCCTGCTCGCCCGTACCCACCCCTGACGGACGACAGGCCTGGCGAGCGGTCCGTGAGCCCCCGACTTCGAGTCGCGCGAGAGCTCCGGGCCGCTCGTCTCATTCTTTTTCGGGGGCTTTTTTGGGGGGCCGCAGGCGGAGATGACGGGGGCATAGGGGCCGGGCTTCGCCGTGAGTGCTGAAAGGTGACGTGTCGCGTCGGGCCAGAATGCTGAGGGCGCCGTGCTGATAGCCGCGCCGGTAGGGGATGCAGAGAGCGCCGTGCCGGAATGAGATGTACTCACTCCCGCACGACGCTCCACTATTCCGGGCGACCCACGGCGGCGACCGAAGGCAGACGGCGGGCCGCCGGGCCGCGCGGTCAGCCCGTCGGGAGGCTCAGCCGAGAACAGCCACGTCGCTGCCCGGATCCACGCGGTACCCGGACCCACGTACCGTCGAAATCAGTCGGCGGTAACGCCCCAGCTTGGAGCGCAGACGCCGCACATGCACATCCACGGTGCGCTCGCCGATTTCCGTATCGGCATCGGCCCACACCGTGCCCATCAGCTCCTGGCGGCTCACCACGTGGCGGCTGCGACGCACCAGATGCGCAAGCAGCTCAAACTCCTTATGCGTCAGCGCGATGTCCTCCCCGTCAATCCGCAGACGCCGCCCATACAGGTCCACCACGAGGCCACTGGCCGCGGCCGGATCCGAGGGCGAAGCCGGGCTCACCGCCGTGGCCCGCAGCACCCGGCGACGGGCCGCCTCGGCATCGCGGCGCGCCGGAGAGTTCGGCGACACAATCCCCGCGCGGCGCGGCCGCAGCGGAGCGCCCGCCGCACCACCCGGGAGCGGATGCAGAGCCCGGGGCGCCGTCGGCCCCACCCCCTGAGCAGCAGCGCGAGCGGTCCCACCCGCGGAAGCTCCCGCGGAGCCGGATGCCGAGCCGGCATTATCGATACGCACACTCGCGCGGGCGCCGCGCGGGCCGGCAGCCCGCCGAGCCTGCGCGCGTAGCGTGTCGGCAAGGAGTGCCGCCTCCACATCACGCGTTCCCGCCGGGAGAGTGACCGTCAGCGTGACCGTCAGTTCCTCGCCCTGCCCGGTTTCGGGGGCTGAGGCGGTCGGGCTGAGCAGGCGGACACCACCGTGGCTAGTGGTGCGAGGCGCGGTGCGGGAAGAGGTGTGGGGGGTGGTGTGGGGGGTGCTGAGAGAAGAACGGTCCAGCACGATAGTCATGATGCAGGTCTCCAGGGGCGGCGCGGCATTCCGCGCGGCGGACGGGGTGAGACGGGATCCCTGGATTCCACGCCGAGCGGCGGATCCGTGGGCTGTGCTCCCGGGGGCACCTGGAGCCCGCGCCTTCCGACCGGCTCCTGTCAGCCGGCCCGTCGGGGGTGATCTGCGGGGTGTTCGCGAAACCTCACAGGCGCGGCTGACGCTGCATCATCTGCATCATCATGTGCATGCGGGCGCGCATCAACGACCGGGCCACCCGGCGGGTGGCCTCGGGACGGAGCGCTGCGTATGCCATGGGCCCAGAATGCACCAGCGCCCGCCGCATGGCGAGCGCTGGTTCATATTTCGAGATCTTCGTGAGTGCGGCCGGGGTGGCTGGGGTGGCCGGGGTGAGTGTGGCCGCGGAGGTGAGGGGTCGGGGTGCGGCTGCAAGAAGCCGGCACGGTCGGCAGCGGCCGGGGCTGGTGAGGTGGCCGCGAAAGTGTCGAGGAGCCTCAGTCCACGACGCCGAAGAGGCGGTCGCCCGCATCCCCGAGACCCGGCACGATGTAGCTCTTCTCGTTCAGGCCTTCGTCGATCGCGGCGGTGACCACGGTCAGATCCACCGAGGGGTCGATCGCTTCCTCCAGGGTGCGCAGACCCTCCGGCGCGGACAGCAACGTCACGCAGGTAATGTCCTTCGCGCCGCGTTCATGCAGGTAGTTCACCGATGCGATGAGGGTGTGGCCGGTGGCGAGCATCGGGTCGAGCACGAAGCACTGGCGGCCGGTTAGATCCTCGGGCAGGCGGTTCGCGTAGGTGGTCACCTCGAGGGTTTCCTCATTGCGGACCATGCCCAGGAAGCCAACCTCGGCGGTTGGTAGCAGGCGGGTCATCCCGTCGAGCATGCCCAGGCCCGCGCGCAGAATCGGCACCACCATCGGCTTCGGGTCGCTCAGCTTGCGGCCGGTCGTGGTGGTCACCGGCGTCTCGATCTGCACCTCCCGCACCGCAACGTGGCGGGTGGCCTCGTAGGCCAGGAGAGTGACCAGTTCATCGGCGAGGCGACGGAAAACAGGGGAGGGCGTTGTGCGGTCACGCAGCACCGTGAGTTTGTGGTCCACGAGGGGGTGGTTGATGTCGAGAACGCGCATAAGGCGAATCTACCGGAGTTGCGGTGTGAGCACGGGGGACTGCGGGGTGTGCGGGGCGCGGCCTGCAGGTGAGTGCGGGGCGCGGCCTGCCGGTCTGCTGAGCAGCCTGTGGAGCCCGGCCCAGCCGCATACCTGGCCCCGGCTGGCCCGCAAACCCCATCCGGCCTGGCCTTGCACATTCACCCGGCCCAGCTCTCAAACCCAGCCCGGCCCTGCGCCCAGACCGGCCCAGCTCTCAAACTTGGCTCGGCCCCGCCCTTCCTTGGCTGCTTCTCCCCGGGGCCCTGAACAAAAAGGGGCCTGTGGCGGCTGGTGCCGGAGTTTTTCTCCAGTGTGTGCGGCTGGAGGCCCCTTTTGTGCAGTCACCCATTCTAGTCCTACCGCCGCGCGGCCCAACCCGGCCTTGTCTGCCAGCCTCGCTAGCCCCGGCCAGCCCGCAAGCTTGGCCCGGTTCAGCCTGGCTTCTTCTACTCAGGGCCGTGACCAGAAAGGGGCCTGTGGCGGCTGGTGCCGGAGTTTTTCTCCAGTGTGTGCGGCTGGAGGCCCCTTTTGTGTGGCGCTCTGCCGGGGAGTTGCCGGATGCGCCGCCCAGACCGGTCCAGCCCGCATACCTGGCCCGGCCCCGCCCCTCCTTGGCTCCTTCTACCCGGGGCCCTGAACAAAAAGGGGCCTGTAGTGGCACGTGCCGGAGTTTTTCTCCAGGGCGTGCGGCTGGAGGCCCCTTTTGTGCGGCGCATGCTTCGAACCGGAATCCGCCCGGCATGCCACCACTCCACCTGCCGGGGGAGAATGGCCCCGTGGAGGACGATCAGATGATGGCGCTCGCCATCGAGCAGGCCAAGGCCGCCGCCGCGCGCGAGCCGGCGGATGTGCCCATTGGCGCTGTCGTCTGCGGACCCGATGGGCAGGTTCTCGCGGCAGTCGGCAACCGCCGCGAAGCCGATGAAGACCCCACCGCGCACGCCGAAGTGCTCGCCCTGCGTGAAGCGGCACGCGTCACCGGGCGCTGGAACCTCACCGGCTGCACCCTGGCCGTCACCCTGGAACCGTGCACGATGTGCGCCGGCGCGATCGTGCTCGCGCGAGTGAAACGCGTGGTTGTCGGGGCGATGGACCCCAAGGCGGGTGCCGCCGGCTCCCTCTACGACCTGGTCCGCGAGCCCCGCCTGAACCACCGCGTGGAGCTGACCACCGGTGTGCGCAGCGAGGAATGCGGTCAGCTCCTGAAGGACTTCTTCCGCGCTCGCCGGCGTCGCTGACCGCGCTCGCCGGCGCCGCTGACCGCCCGCATCGCCTCACTCGCCACCGCCGCCATACGAGCCACACTCACCATCCCGCCCTCGGCAACAAAATGGTCCCGACATTCGGGCTTTCGTTCCACGAGGTGAGAAACCTCGTAGTCTGGGCCCACCGCTCGCCCGCAACCCGAGAGGAGAGCCCATGACCTCCGCACCCGCCGTCCACGCCCAGGACGTCTCCAAGGTGTTCTTCTCCGGTGCCGACCCCGTCTGGGCCCTCGAAGACTTCACCCTCAGCCTCACCGACGGCTCCTTCACCTGCATCGTCGGCCCCTCCGGCTGCGGAAAATCCACCTTCTTGCGGATTCTCGGCGGTCTCGAAGAACGCACCACCGGCGAGGTCACTCTTGCCGATGCCGGACACCGTATCCCGGCCGCCTACGTCTTCCAGGAGCACGGCCTCTTCCCCTGGATGAGCGTGCAGGACAACGTGGCCTTCGGCCTGCGCATGAGCGGCGTGAGCGCCGCGGAACGCAACGCCACCGCCCGCGAATGGCTCAGCCGCGTACGACTGGACGGCTTCGCCCGCCACTACCCGCATCAACTCTCCGGCGGAATGCGCCAGCGCGTCGCCATCGCCCGCGCCTTCGCCACCGGATCCCCCGTGCTCCTCATGGATGAGCCGCTCGGCGCGCTCGATGCCCAAACCCGCATGCTCATGCAGGAAGAACTGACCGCGCTGTGGGAAGCCGAACGCAAAACCGTCCTCATGGTCACCCACGACATTGACGAAGCCATCGTGCTCGGCGACCGCGTACTGGTCATGTCCGGCCGGCCCGGCACCCTACGCGACGACATCACCGTGCCCTTCGAACGGCCCCGTCGGCTCGACGACATCGAACGCGACCCCGCCTTCACCGACCTTCGCTCCCGGATTTGGGAGCTCCTGCGCGACGACGCCCGCACCGCCGAGGACCGAGCATGACCACCACACCCTCCCACCGCGAGATCCCGTCGGCCCCGACCGCACCGACGCACGCCGCCCCGCCGAGCCCCGACGCAACCGAGCAGCAGCGTCGGGACCGCGAAGAACGCACTCTGGCCGCCGCGCGCGTCCTGCGTGCCCGCGAAAACCGGCTGCGCCTACGCGACCTCACCCTCGCCATCGCCACGCCGATCGTGCTGCTGATCCTGTGGGAAGTGACCGCCCGCGTCGAGATCATCGACCCGCGCTTCTTCCCGCCGCCCAGCGAAATCCTGGTCGTTGGCGCGGGCATGGCGATCAACGGTGAGCTGTGGGAACACACGGTGCCGACGCTCGCGCGGCTCCTCATCGGCGGAGGCCTCGGCGCGATCTTTGGAGTCGCCGTGGGCCTGCTCATGGGTGTTTTCCGGCCGCTGAACGCCGCCGTCGGCCCCCTCTTCTCCGCCCTCTACCCACTGCCGAAAATCGCGATCTTCCCGATCCTGCTGATGATCTTCGGCCCCACCGAGCTGCCCAAAGCGATCGCCGTCTTCATCACCACCTTCTTCGTGATGCAGATCAGCACCGTCTCGGGTGTGCGCGCAATCGACCGGCGGCTGCTCGAAGCCGGCGCCGCCTATGGCGCCCAGGGCCTCGACCGCTTCCGCTTCGTGATCCTGCCCGGGGCGCTGCCCTTCGTCTTTAGCGGGTTGCGCACCGCCACCGGCACCGCCGTCGTGGTGATTACCGCCGTCGAGTTCACCGGCGCCTCCAACACCGGCCTCGGCTACCTGATCTGGAACTCCTGGCAGCTGTTCCTCACCGAAAAGCTGTACGTGGGCCTGATCGTGATCGGCGTGATTGGCGCCGGCCTCACCGGTCTGATCATGCTGCTGGAGAAAGTGGTGCTGCCCTGGCGGCGGCACTGAGAACGACGGTTCCGCGGGCGCACGCTCCCTGACGACACGGCGGAGAGCAGCTGGTCAGGCGGGGAGGGTGAGTCCGACGGAACCATCGCGTACCGACCATTGACACCGCCCCGGCCCATCGGCCGAGGGAATGAGCCCGATCCCCGCCGCATCGCCGGCCCATCCATCCAACCGCACCTGGCCCACCCACCCAACCGCACCCGGGCCCCGCCCCGCCCGTGAGGAGACCGCCATGACGAACCATCCCCGTGAAACCCGCCAGCCCCGCCAAGCGATCGGACGTCGCGCCCTGCTCGGCCTGCTCGGCGCGGGCTTGCTCGCACCCGCCGCCGCCTCCTGCGGCAACGCGGTGACCGGGAAGAAAGACGGCGGTGAGGGCGGCACCGTGCGCGTCGGGCACCTCTCTTCCACCCTGTTCTCCCCGCTCTACGTCGCGCAGGCCAAGAACTACTTCAAAGACGCCGGCATCACCCTCGAACTCGTCCCGATCAAATCCGGGCAAGACGGGGTGCCGATGCTTGCCGGCGGGCAGCTCGACGTGATGGTGGCCGGCTTCAGTGCCGGCATGTTCAACGCCCTCGAGGAAGGCGTGAAGTTCACGATCGTCGGGTCGATGGGAATCTCGCCCGGCGACCCCAAGGCTTCGCCCACCGCCCTCGAAGTGCGTCAGGCGCTGCTCGATGACGGACGTGTGAAAACCGTTGCTGACCTCAAGGGACGAAGCATCGGCGTGGCCGGCGGCCCCGGCGCCACCGGCGGTTACCTGCTGGCGACGATGCTGCAGGAAGGCGGACTCGGCCTGAAAGATGTGGAGGTCGTGAACCTCGCGACCCCCGACCAGGAACCCGCCCTGACCAACGGATCCGTGGACGCCGCGACCCCCTCCGCGCCGTTCTCCACTTCCATTGAAAAGGCCGGCGTGGGATCGCCGCTCGCCGTGCCTGCCAAGGGCGTGACTGGCACCGGCGTGGTCTACTCCGAGAGCTTCCACGGCTCGAAGCAGGCCCAGCCGTTCTTCACCGCCCTGACCAAGGGTGCGAAGGAACTGCGCGCTGACGGGCCCCAGAGCGATGAGGTGTACGAGATCCTTGCCGAGGCCACGGGCCAAAAACTGGAGGTGCTGAAGGCTGCGCCGATGTACACCTACCTGCCGGACCTTGCGCCGCAGCCGGAGCAGCTGGAGGCGATGCAGAAGGTGTGGATGGACGGCGGGCAGATCGCGTACGAGAAACCCCTGGCCATCGCGGACATCGTGGACGACACCTTCGCGAAGGGGGCCGCGGCGGGGTGAGGGGCCGCGGGGCGCGGGAGTGAATACATCGGGCGTGGCGGGGTACTTCGGTGCGCGCAACAAAAGGGGACGCCAGCGGCTGTAGCTGTGCATAGTGCACGGCTAGGGCCGCTGCAGTCCCGGATAAAAACGCGGCCACGTCCCACGCGCCTGTGCGGGGTTGCGAAAGGGCCTGGCGCCGTCAAGCAAGCCCGGGCCTGCGGGCCTACGAGGCCTGCACGAAGGGATACGAAGCAAGCCCGGGCCTGGTCGCGATGACCAGGCCCGGGCCGCTTGGCACAGATCGCCAGCTCAGCGAGCGATCAGATCAGACCACGTCGGCGCAGGAGCAGCAGACCGCCCCCGGCCATGAGCCCCACGGCAGCGGCAGCCCACGGCAGCGCTCCCACACCGGTGCGAGCGAGCGGGTCCCGGCTCCCGGGGGTATCCGAGGCATTCCCCGGACCGTCCTGGCCAGGGGCATTCTGGCCCGGAGCACCGGGCTTCTCGCCATCGTCGCCCGGCTTTTCACCGTCCTCCCCGGGCTTCCCGCCATCATCCCCGGGCTTCGGGTCATCGCCCGGTGCGCCCGGCTCATCGTCCTGCGGCTTCCCCGTCGCGGTGAAGCTGCTGACCTGCACGATGCCCTCGTACGGTGCCGGCACGGTCGGCGCCATCGCCATGGCGCGAGCCCCGGCCGCATCCCCGGCGCGGGACACATCGCGACTCACCGCGAACCAGCCGTACACGGTTCCGGCCTTCAACCCGTCCCACTGAGCACGCGCACCCTCGCCGGAGTCATGCGTGACCTCACTGATCACACGGTCCGAGGGGGTGAGGCCCACCAGGGTGTCCGTGGTGAAAGAGGTGGTGCGGCCCTGGAACTGCACGGGCAGGCGCGTATCGTCCTCACGCCCGTCGTACCGCTGATTGGTGTCATGCTCGCCGGCGCCGAAGTCATCGAAGTAGGCGGAGTAGGTATCCACCGCGACTTCACCGCGCTTCAGGTCGAACTGGAGCAGACGGAAGTAGGCCGAACCGAAGCGCAGACCCTTGTCGGGCGCGTACCCGCCGGCTTCCACCAGCCCCAGCTTTTCGGCGCTGATCTCGTAGAACTGGTAGTCGGCGAGAAGCTCCACAGTGTGGTTGCCGGTCTGGCCCACATCGTTGCGCACCGCGATCGAGACGCCGTGCTCATGCCCGGCCAGCACCAGCGCCGCGTTCGGGCAGGTTTCCAGCACGCGGGTCGAGATGATCTCGCCATCGTGGGAGAAGGTGCCACCGCGCCCGTCGGCCGCCTTGCTCGGCGTGCGGTGGGCGTGAGTTAGCACGATCCCGTTGCGGGTGGAGAAGCGCTGCAGCACCGAGGCAGCCCAGTCGGCTTCTTCCTCCTGCACGTCGTAGCCCAGGTGCACGGCCACGAAGTCCTGCCCACCGGCCGAGAACAGGGTGTAGCCGTTCTCGTTATCGCCCGGTTTCCACGGCTCGTACTCCGCACCGGCCTGCTTCCACGCCTCCGAGGCAGCCTGCGCCTCGTAACGTTTCGGCCCGAAGTAGGTGTTGTACAGACTCTCGGTGGAGTTGTCCTTGCCGCTCTGGTTGTCGTGGTTGCCCGCCACGGCCATATTCGGCACACCGGTTTCCTCGAGCATCTTCTGGGTTTCCGAGGCGAACTCGTACTCGCGCAGCGCCTGCTCGCGGTCGCTCTTCTCCCCGATCCAGTTCTCGATGATGTCACCGGTGTGCGCCACGAATGCGATCTTGCGCGAGTCCTTGTTGTCCGCGAGCCAGCGGTAGGAGTCCTGGTAGGCGGCTGCCCACTCCTGACGTTCTGCTTCGGTCTTCGACTTGGTTGCACCCTCCGACAGGTACTGCGTGTCGGTGATGTGCATGATCGCGAAGTCGTAAGTCGAGGGGTCCTCGAAGGAGTCGCGGATCGGGTTCTCCAGGTCATCGGAGAAGGGGTCGATGCCAATGACCAGCAGCTTCACGACGCCACCGCTGTTGTGGTGGGCCTGGGCCGGGGCGGTCAGCTGGATCATGCGATCGGCGGAGCCGCGGGAGGAGGCGAGCTCCTCGTATCGGTTGGTCTCCGTGTTCAGCGCGAGAAGCCGCACCTCACGGGCCGGATCCACCTGCCCTTCCCACATGAGCGTCTGGCCCACCTGGCTGAAGGCCACCTCGGTGTGCAGCGCGGGGATCTGGTCGGTGGCGGGTGCAGTCAGCGACGCCCCGTCGGTCGGCTTCAAACCGTCGGTGACATCCTGAGCGTCCTGCAGGGTGACATCGGCGGGGATGCCCTCCTCCAGATTCACCGATGCCCAGTCGATCCAGCCGAGAGTGCCCTTCGCGGCCAGCGCGACATCCGCCTCGAGGAAGGTGGTGGTCAGGGCGTTCCCGGAGGGGTTGGTGGCGCGGGCGGTGAGCTGTGCCCGACCCTCACCGGTCTGGTCCGCCACGCCATCCCCACGCGGAATGGAGGTGCTGGTGAACGTGACCGTCCCGGAGAGTTCCTCGCCGAGAGCGTCAAAGCCCTGGTAGGCGATGGTGTGCTCGCCGGCGCGCAGCCCGGGGCCGACGATGTCGCCGAGGGCCACCGGCTTGCCGTCCAGTGTGAAGCTGAGGTCCCCGGCCAGCAGCTCCTCATGCGTGATGGTGCCGGCGAGGTTCGTGGGGCGGGTCAGTACCTCATCGGCCGACGGGGAGGTCAGCGCGAACGACACCTCATCCTGAGTGCGGTCTGCGAAGGCCTTCACGTACCGAGCGGTGATCTCCTCCGGGCTCAGGGCGCGGGAGAAAACGCCGGCGTTGGCGACCCGGCTGTCACTATTGAACTGGTCCTCACCAGCGTTGTTCACGTCGGCCCCGAGGAAGAACTTGCGTGAAACCTCCTTCGGAGGCTTGATCGCTGCGCCCGAGGTTTTCTCTTCCGCGACCTTCTTGCCGTTGAGGTGGAGGGAGACGGTGGAGCCATCCCACACGCCGACCGCGTGGTACCAGACGCCTTCGGTGATGGTCGTGCCCGCGCCGTAGTACTGACCGTCGACGTTGACCATCATCTTCAGGGTGTCGCCGTAGGCGGTGAGGGAGAACCCGCCGGCTTCCTTCGCCCCGCAAAAGTTGCCGGCGCCTTCACCATCGCCGCCGTTCAGGCCGGCGTCGAAACGCACCGTGCACTCGAGGGTGAGTGCCTTGGAGGTGGCATCGAAACCGTCAGCGAAGTCGTAGCGCACCGAGTTCTTGCCGGTGAAGTCAAAGACGTTGCGGCCGAGGGCCGGGTCCTTCGCCACCTCCGGCGTGGTGCCGAAGACGGTGCTGGTGCGGCCGGCGGCAGCGTCCTCGAAACCACGGGAAGCGTCCACGTCCAGGACGTCCGGGGTGGGAGCCTCGACGGTCGGCTCGGGGAGGGCCTGACGGGCGGTGGCGACCGGGCCGAAAGCCGAGTCAGGCAGGGCAATCGCAGCCGACGGGGCAAGGCCCACACTGAGTGCGGCGACGGCGGCGAGGCTGGCTGCGCGGCGCCAGGGGAGGAGGGTGCGTGAGGAGGATGGGGTTTGCGGATGATGCGACATGGAGAAGGGCTCCGTTGCTGCTCGGTGATGGCTGAGGCGGCCGCGGAAAGGTGTGTGCCGCCGGGGTACGTGGGGAAGGCCGTGCGCACATTCGTACGGGGGACGAGTGACATCCGGGTGACATGTTGGCGGCACCTTGGGGGCGGGGTGGCGAAGGGCCGGGGCGAGGCGGGGGTGGTGGGCGCGCGGCGGGGGCGGCTGGTGGGGCGCGGGCCGAGTGAGTCGGGCGTGGCGGCGGGGTACTTCGGTGCGCGCAACAAAAGGGGATGCCAGCGGCTGTAGCTGTGCATAGTGCACGGCTCGGGCCGCTGCAGTCCCGGATAAAAACGGGCTCGGCTTCACGTCGTGCCCGAGCGGGGGCTGAGGTGATGCTCGGTCGGGCGTGTGAAGGGGGCCTGCGGGCCTACGAGGCCTGTGCGAAAGGATATGAAGCAGGCC
Organism: Actinomycetes bacterium; assembly: GCA_023389045.1. Classification (GTDB taxonomy): domain Bacteria; phylum Actinomycetota; class Actinomycetes; order Actinomycetales; family Dermabacteraceae; genus Brachybacterium. The sequence continues at coordinate 7,974 of JAEWEZ010000058.1, read as the reverse complement.
CGGGCCTGGTCGCGATGACCAGGCCCGGGCCGCTTGGCACAGATCGCCAGCTCAGCGAGCGATCAGATCAGCTCGGTTGCCCCGATCTGATCCAGCAGCCAGGCCAGCTCATCGGCCCGCTGCTCCCACTTCGCGTACCGCCCGGAGCGGCCACCGTGACCGGCCACCATCTCGCAGCGGAACACGATCGGACGCTCATTCTGATCGCTCGTCACGGTCTCCCGCAGCCGCGCAATCCACTTCGCCGGCTCCACATAGAACACGCGGATGTCGTTCAGCGAGGTCGAGGCGAAGATCGCCGGGTACTCCTCGGCACGGATGTTCTCGTAGGGGGTGTACTCCTTCATATAGCGGTACACCTCCTCCGACTCCACCGGGTTGCCCCACTCTTCCCATTCGCCCACGGTCAGCGGCAGCGAGGGATCAAGGATGGTGGTGAGTGCATCCACGAATGGCACGCCCGCCATGATCGCGCGGAAAGTCTGCGGTGCCAGGTTCGCCACCGCACCCATCAGCAGGCCACCGGCGGAACGCCCCTCCGCCGAGAGCCGGCCCTGCGCCACCCAACCTTCGTCGATGAGGTACTGCGCGCAGGCCACGAAGTCGCTGAAGGTGTTCTTCTTGTGCAGCAGACGCCCCTGCTCGTACCACTCGCGACCCATGTCACCACCGCCGCGGATATGCGCGATCGCGATCACGACCCCGCGATCCAGCAGCGACAGACGCGTCGGTACGAAGGACGGATCCACCGACACCTCATAGGAGCCGTAGCCGTACAGGTAGCCCGGGTTGCTGCCATCGGCCTGCACCTCCTTACGGGCAGCCAGCGAAATCGGCACCTGAGTGCCGTCGGGGGCGGTGGCCCACAGGCGCTTTTCCACGTACAGCGAGGGGTCGTAGTTCGGGACGGGGCTGCGGCGCAGGATCGTCGGCTCGCCGCCGGTCAGCGGCACCTCCGCGATGGTCAGCGGGGTCAGCAGGCTGGTCAGCTCGTAGCGGAGAGTGGTCTGCTCCCAGTTGCGGTTTTCGCCGAGCTCCACCGCATCCAACTCGCCGCCATGCCCGAGGTCGCGGGCGGAGGCCAGATCCCACACCGCGGTGAGGTCTTCCACGGCAGCATCAGTGCGCTGGAAGACGCGCACGGTGGGGAGCCCGCCGGAGCGCAGGCTGAGGGCCGCGGCCCCGGCAAAGGCTGTGATCGCCTCGAAGCGTTCACCCTTCGCGGGCTGCAGCAGAGGGGTCCACTCCGCGGGGTTGTCCAGGTGCGCGGCAGCGAGTGCGAAGCCGACGCAGCCGTCGTTATGCACCACGAGCAGGTGATCGCCGGCGTGTTCGAGGTGGTAGGTCACCCCGTGGCGACGGCCTGCGGTGGGGCGCAGCGGCCCGGTCGGGTCGGACAGATCCAGCATCCACCACTCGCTCGTGGTGCTCGATTGGGAGTAGAGCATCAGGGTGCTGTGGTCGCCGGAGACCTCGAAACAGGTGCCGAAGTGCTCGTCGGTTTCTTCGTAGACGAGCTCATCGGTGGCGGGGTCGGCACCGATGCGGTGACGCCAGATCTGGTGCTGACGCCAGGCATCATTGACCCGCGCGTAGAACAGCCATTCCTGATCGGGGGAGAAGGCGAGGCCATAGCCCACCTCGGTCACCGCATCGTCGATGATCTCTCCGCTGGCCAGATCCTTAATGCGCACCGTGTACCGCTCACCACCGGTGACGTCCTCGGCGAAGGCGAGCAGGTCATGGCGCGGCGACGGGCGGAAATCGCCAAGCGAGTAGAACTCCTTGCCCTCGGCCTCTGCCTGCGCATCCAGCAGGACCTCTTCGCCATCGAGCAGGGTTCCCGGCTGAATATCCGGGACGCCACCGCTGGTGCGGGGGAGGGTGTCCGAATCCTTGACGCGGGTGTAGGCCGGGTAGTCGTGGCCCTCGGTGGTGCGCACGATGTACCACCAGTCGCCGCGGCGCACCGGCACCGACAGATCGGTTTCCTGGGTGTGGCTCTTGAACTCTTCCACCAGTTGGCCGCGCAGGTCGGTGAGGTGGGCGGTGCGTGCGTCAGCGTAGGCGTTCTCCGCTTCGAGATGGGCGATGACCTCAGGGTTTTCCTTCTCGCGCATCCACTCGTAGGGATCCACGACGGTGTCGCCGTGGGTGGTGCGTTCAACGGGGCGATGCGGGGGTCGGGGTGCGGCAGGAACGGTTGTTGTCATGGGGAGAACCTACAGGGCGCGGGTGGATGGTGTGTGCAGTTCAGGGGGTATTCACGGGGGAAGGGCCGGTGTGGGGTGGGGCGTGTGTGGCTCTGGCTGCGTGGGGTGTGGCGGTGCGCGCGAGAAAGGGGACGGAGCTGGCTGGTGCTGTGCACTATGCACGGCTGCGACCGCTGGAGTCCCGTTTTGTTACGCGCCGGCCGGGCAGGCGGCGGAAAAGGCAGGCGTAGCGCCAGGGCAGAGGCGCAGCAGGCCTGCGGCAACCGCAGCCACACGACGGCCGGTGGCGAAACACCGCCACCGGCCGTCGTGGGCTAGAACCTAGAGGTCTCAGGCCTGCTCGGCAGAGTCATCCTCTGCTGCAGCCTCCGGCTCCGCAGCCGGAGCCGCCGACGCTGCCGCACTACGCGAGCGGTGCGCAGCCAGGGCGGTACCACCGGCGCCGAGTAGGGCCGCAGCCGCTGCTGCCGGGGCAGCCAGGCCGAAGCCGGTCTTGGCGAGGTCGTCACCGTCACCGTCGCCGTTACCGCCGTCGTTGCCGCCACCACCGGGCGCGGTCGGCGCCGGCTTTTCGCTCGGCTTCTCCGTCGGCTTCTCGGTCGGCTTCTCCGTCGGATCCGGAGTCGGAGCCGGGGTCGGCTTCTCGGTCGGATCCGGAGTCGGAGTCGGTTCGGGCGTCGGCTCCGGCTTCTCGCTCAGCTTCGGCAGCACCTGAACCACCGTCGGCTTCGGACCCTTCCCGTCGTAATCCGGGAAGAAGGAGCGCTGCTTGCCCCACTCACCGTCTTCACCCGGATGCTGCACCGAGACGAAAGCGGTACGGTCCTCATCGCGCACGATCGGGCCGCAGGTCTCGCCATCACGCGGCACCGAGAGGAACTGCTCCACCTTGCCGCGCTCATCCCCGTCGAGCGTGACACGGAACAGACCATCGCAGTAACCGATCCCCGACGGCGCGCCGTCGGTCGAAATCCACAGGTTGCCCTTGGAGTCGAAGGCGAGGTTGTCCGGGCAGGAAATCGGGGAGACCTTATCTGCCGGGAACCCAGCGAAGTAGGTGGCGTCGCCCTGCTTCGGATCGCCCGCCACCAGCAGGATGTTCCAGGCGAACTCGGTGGAGGTCTGGTCGCCCAGCTCATCCATCTCCACCACGTGGCCGTCGCGGTTCTCGGTGCGGGGGTTGGCCTCATCGGCGGCGGCCTTGCCCTCGGTGCCGCGCTTGGAGTTGTTCGTGCAGGCCATGTACACCTTGCGGGTCACCAGCGAGGGTTCGACGTCCTCGGGACGGTCCATCTTGGTGGGCTGCACCTTGTCGGCCGCGAGGCGGGTGTGCACGAGCACCTCAGCCGCGCTCATGCCCTCCACGGCAGACTTGCCGTCCTTCAGCAGCGGCAGCCACTCGCCGGTGCCGTCGAACTTCCCGTCGGCAGGAACCTTGCCGGAACCGTCGATCTCAGCGGCCGGGGAGTTGCCGGTGAAGCGTGCGACGTACAGGTCGCCGTTCTCCAGCAGGGTCATGTTGTGCTTGCGGTCGCCCTCGATGTACTTGTCGCGCGAGACGAACTTGTACAGGTACTCGAAGCGCTCGTCGTCGCCGGTGTAGGCGACCACGCGGCCGTCCTCGGCGATGATCACGTTGGCGCCCTCATGCTTGAAACGGCCCAGCGAGGTGTGCTTCTTCGGGGTGGAGGTCGGATCCCACGGGTCGACCTCGACGATGTAGCCGAAGCGGTTGGGCTCGTTGCGGTAGTCCTCCGAGGTGGCGTCGAAGCGCGGGTCGATCTTCTCGAAACCGTAGACGGAGGGCTTGTTCTTCAGGCCGTAGCGCTTCTCCGCGTCGGTGTCGCCGGGGGAGACGAAGTAGCCGTGGAAGTTTTCCTCGCCCGACAGCAGCGTGCCCCACGGGGTGAGGCCGCCGGAGCAGTTGGCGAAGGTGCCGTAGGCGGAGGTGCCCTCGGGATCGGCGGCGGTCTTCAGCAGGTCAGAGCCGGCGGCGGGGCCGGTGAAGGCGAACTCCGTCTCATCCACCAGGAAACGACGGTTCAGCTTGCCCTCGCGGTCGTAGGTGTACGGCTTCTCGCGGCTCTCACGCGACAGCTCCACCACGCTCAGACCCTGCGCGGCCATCGAAATCCGAATCGCATCCTCCTCGCCCATGGTGGGCGGGAACATGATGTTCGGGTTCGTGTACTCCTGGTTCACGAACATGACGGCGCGCAGACCGTCCGTGCCCGGGATCTCCTGGATCTCGGTGTAGTCGTTGTTGTAGCCGAACTGGCGCTTCTGCGCCTCCACGCTCTGGGCGTCCCAGTCGAAGTCGGGGGCGTCGGGGAACAGCGGATCACCCCAGCGGATCACCACGTGGTGCTCGAAACCCTCGGGGACGATGAACTCATCCACCTCGGCGTCCACCGGCGCGATCGGGGTGAACTCCAGCTTCGAGCCGCGGGGAGCACCCTTCGCGGGGGCGACGGGGCCGGTGCCGTTGGGGGAGGCGACGGCGCCCTGGGTGCCGGCCAGCGCGATCGCGACGGCGCTTGCGGAACCGCCGAGCATGGTGCGGCGGGAGAAGACGGAGGAGACGACGTCCCGGAAGTAGCTGTTCTGCGAGCTATTGCAGGTGGGGCCGGCGCACTGGCTGGCGCACTTGAGAGCGCAGGTCACCGCAGAGCGCTTGCCCTTGGTGTGACCCTGCATGAGGAGGGGCAGGTTGAAACGGGGCACGGGGCAGTCCTTCGGTCGAACGCGATGCATGGGGAGCATCCGGACATCGCGGGAGTTTGCTCTGGTTGTGTGGCGGGCGTATCGCCGGAACGTGAACAGCAGTTGAACTTTCTGGCGTGGTGTCAGATTCGGGGTGGGGCGGGGCAGGGGATGGAGTGCGACGGGGCGTGCGGGGCGGGGGCAACGGGCCGAGCGGGGCGGGCATGGGCGGTGATTAGTGGGGTGCGTGAGAAAAGGGGACGCAGGCGGTTCGAGGTGTGCAATATGCGTGGCTGTGGTCGCTGGCGTCCCCTTTTGTCGCGGGGTGCTGACGGTGCGATGCGGAAGCGCGGCTTACCGGGAGCGCATCCGCGACCCCTCCCCAATGCGCGGAATCCACAGCGCGCCCCACACCGCGCGTATCTGGGCAACGGTGGACCTCATGCACGAACGATCCGCCCTTCGGCGCCACCTCGGAATATGGTCCACGGCAGACCTGCGCGCAGCCGGATTCACCCCGCGCAACGTGGACGCTCTCATCGCCAGCGGCCAGATTGTCCGCTGCGGTCAGGGCTGGTACGCGGAACCTACAGCGTCATCCCTGGTCACCGGGCCCTTGTCGCGTGGCCATCGAGCCACATGCGTAACCGCCTGCGCGGCATATGGCCTCTGGGTGCCGCCGAACCATCGGGAGATCCACGAGATTGCGCGACGAGGCGGCGGACTGGCCCCCGATGGCGTGGTACTCAGGCACCGTCCGGCCCTGCGCCGATGGCGTGACGATGAGCCGATGGTGTCCCTGCCGATCGCGCTGCAGCACGCAGCACATTGCGTGAGTGCCGAAACCGTCGCCATCATGCTCGAATCTGCCCTGGAAAAGCGTGCGCTCACCGTTCAGCAGGTAGCCGACATTCTCGAGATGCTGCCGGAACGTGTTCGCCGCCGGATTGGACGAGTCAGCCCGCTGGCAGGTTCTGGCAGCGAGACGCGGGTGCGCCGTTACCTTCAGGCGAAAGGCGTCACCGTCCGGGAACAGGTGCATATCCAAGGCGTTGGCCGCGTGGATCTTCTGGTGGGAGAAAAGCTCATCATCGAATGCGACAGCAGCGCACACCACGACACAGTCACTGGGTATCACACCGACCGACACCGTGACCTGCAGGCTCATCTGCAGGGATACCGGGTACTGAGGCTGACCTGGGAGCAGGTGTGGCTGCGGTGGGACGAGACCAAAGCGGCACTAGACGCGCTGATCCGGGGCAGAATCCATCGCGCTCCCCGATCCCAGCCGAGGGTAGGGGTGAGCCTGTCGGCCCTGCGGAAGGCTGGCTAAGTCGATGCCTGGGGGCGGAGGCGCGGTGATTTGAGCTTCGCCTTCCGACTGGGCGCGGTCGTGATGGAGGGTGTCGCCGCGCGAGGAGGCGGCCGTATGGGACTGACGGAGGGCCGCTGGGGAGGGCTTGCGGCGGAGGGGCGGGAGAAAAGGGGACGTGAGCGGTCGGAGGTGTGCAATATGCGCGGCTGGGGCCGCTGGCGTCCCGTGTTGTCACGGGGTGGCGAAGTAGCAGGAGCAGGAGGCTGCGAATAGGCCCCTCCGGTCACACCGGACCCAACCGAACCTAGCCGAGCCATGCCCAACCAGTCGCAACCCGCTCCCCCCAACCCGCCCTTCCCTCACCCGACCTGCTCGCAGCTGGGCCTCGCTCACCCGCCCCGACTCGACTGGGCTCATGCAGGCCTCTCTCAATGGCGCGCCCCGCCCCACGGGGCCAACCGGAGCCCGATCAGCGTGATCTCACTCGCGTCTGCGGCAGCTCGTTTGAACGGATCATGGCCACAGCGCTAAAATCGTCGGCGGTAGCGTGTCCGAGCGGCCGAAGGTGCATCACTCGAAATGATGTGTACGGTAACCCCGTACCGCGGGTTCAAATCCCGCCGCTACCGCTCCTGACCTGGGTCGGAGCCTCGTGAAAGCGAGCGCCCGGCCCAGGTTCTTTGTTGGGTGTTGCGCCGCCCGCATCAGAACCGCCACACCTCGTGCCAAAGCCGCCTCCCCCGCGCCATAGCCGCCGCCCCCTCGCCGTCACCGCCGCCGGCCCACCACACCCGGGCTGTCGTACCCGGACATCCCCGGCCCTAGCGCATCCTCACCCGTCGGCCCCAGAACATCCCGACCGCGCGGCGTGATGGCGAACCAGCCGATCATCCCCGCCGACGGCTCACGCCCGCCGATGGCCTGCCACGTTGTCCCCACATGCTCGACAATCTCCTCGAGCGGCAGGCTCCACGGCCGGAAAACCCCGTCGGTCATGAAACCCGCCTGCAGCTCCCCGCGGGCGAGAAGCCGCGCGAGGAGGATCGGGCCGCGTCGTTCGAACTCCCCGTCGTCCAGCGCCCCGGCCTGCGCGAGAACATGCACGACATGCCCCGGATGGATCGCCGGTTCGAGCGCCGCCGCGCGCAGCAGACGCTGCTCAATGCCGCTGGGGTGCGAGGCGCGGTGCGCAGCGATGGCCTCCGGGGTGGCGTGGATCGGGGCGCCGGGCAGAACTTCCCTGGTCACATTGCCTTTGTTGTCGACTTCCAGGAGCGCCCCGCGCGGTCCCGTGAGCTGCCATGGCGCCTGCATCGACAGCATCATCGGCCCCTGCCCGCCGGCGAGTTGAATGGCGAGTTCCCCGTCGTTCCCGAGAGCGGTGCGGTGGACGGTGCGGCCGAGCAGTAGCGGGTCACGCAGCCCGACGGCGTGTGCGCCGAGCATTTGCCCCCGGGCGTACAGCACCCAGCCGCGAGCGGTCACGGTCCAGGTGCCGCGCTGTGCCACCCGCGTGTGCACGATCGCCTGCCCGGTTAGCGCGTGCAGGAGCGGGGAGTCGGCGGGGGTGTCGCGGTGGGTGAGAAAAGGGAGCATGGGGCGATTGTCTCTGATCGGCCGACGGGGTGGGCGGGGGATCTTGGTGTGGCGCGGTGAGGTGCGCATCGGCTGGATCGGCTGGCGGGGATCGCGGGCGCTTCGCCATTGGGAGCGGGTGCAGCGGAAAGAGGTCTGGGAGGCGGG
>JAEWEZ010000004.1 GCA_023389045.1 Actinomycetes bacterium | reverse complement strand
AGACTGCGCGCGGTACTGGAAGGAGTAGTCGATCAGCTCGATGATTGGCGCAGGGGTCGTACCGTCGAATCCGACGGGCCTGCCGGGGCCGACGGTCTCGTGGGAACCACCAGGGCCGACGGGCTCGTCGAGCCTGCCGGTCCCGGGCTGATCCGAGGGGTCCGCATGCTGAGGTTCAGGGCGTGAGGTCACGACAGGCAGGGCCTCACTGATCGAGAGTGAGCGAACCCGTCTTGGTTCGGGTCTTCGCGTACACAGCGAGGATCAGGGTGCCGAGAATGCAGGTCAGCACCGAGTTCGCGGCAAAGGCGAACACGCCCTGTGCGAACACCTTGGAGGCCGGCTCGGCGTAAATCAGCACATCGCCCGTCGGCGCCACCAGCAGCCAGGCAATCGCATGCCCGAGAACCACCGCCAGGTTGAAACGCACGATGGTGGAGGTGCCGAACTCACCCTCGTGGATGCGGTTGCGCAGCAGGAGCAGGCCGACGACCAGGCCGACAACAGCCGTGGCAGCCTCCCAGCTGAACCAGAGGCTGTAGCCGGTGGCGTCGGTCAGCACATGCCCGATCAGACCGGCGAAGACGCCAACGATCGGACCGTAGAGAACCGCGAAAACGGCGAGAACCGCGTACTGCAGGGCGATCGCCGTATTCGGGATGGGGGAGGGGATCGCCACGAAACGGGCGAGCACGAAGAACAGGGCGGCGCCGATACCGATGGCGACCACCTGAGTGACGGGGGAAGTGCGGTGCATGGAAGGACTCCTGAGGGTGGGGTGGAACTCAGTCCACGGGGGTAAGGGTGAGGCGCCAGGCAGCGCCGGTGCCAAGAGAGAAGGCGCGCGCATAGTGGCCGCGGTTGATCGCGATCGCGGCGCGGTCCAGCGAGTTGATGTACAGCAGGGATTCACCGATTTCGACGTCGGCAAAGGAACGCACGTAACGGATCTGCGCCGAGTGGACCACGTGATCGTTGTGCCGCACCCGCAGTTGCACGCGGTCCCCGTGCTGAAGTCCCATCTCCACCAGCATGGCGCGGGGGATGGAGGTCCACAGGGAGCCGTAGCGCACATCGAGGGTGTCGATGCTGCCGTGCACGGCGCCGTCCTCGACGCGAGGGGCAAGAACCGGCAGCGTCACCAGATTCTCCAGCGGCACCGTCGGCCCCACTTCCTCAAAGGTGATCTCACCGCTGGCCAGGCGCGCCCCCGTGTAGGCGTATACGTCGCGACCGTGGAAGGTGTAGGACTGCTCGGAGCCTTCCCGACGGTTCACCGCCTCGTCGATCTGGCGCAGCTCCACGATTCCGAAAAAATGGTGCAGATGGGTGAGGGTTCCGTTATCGGGGGTGACGACGTAGTGGCCGGTGCGGGTGCGGGCCACGACGGAGAGACGCTCCGACCCCACCCCCGGATCCACAACCGACACGAAGACGGTGCCCTCGGGCCAGTAGGTGACCACCTGGGCGAGCCGGTAGGAGCCCTCCCAAATGTCGTAGGGCGGAATGTTGTGGGTCAGGTCCGTGATGCGAAGGTTCGGTGCGACACCGACGGCAACGCCGTACATGGCGCTGACCGCACCATCGTCGAGACCGAAATCCGACTGCAAAACAAGAGGACGCATATAGCGAGTATGGGGCCTTGGGGCCCTAAAGCGCGCGGTGGACCGTCATCCGGCGTCATGATGTAACCATGCTGCTTGCTCCGGTCTCCGCGCCCGCCTTCACGATCCTGACCCAGAACATCCGCATGGCGAACCCGGAGGTTCCCGCGGACCACCCCGACCACTGGCCCACCCGTCGGCCTGTTCTGCAGGATCTGCTGCGCCGCTGCGGCGCCGATGTGATTGGCACCCAGGAAGTTCTTCCCGAGCAGGTTCCCGTGATCGACGAAGCCCTGGGGCAGACGTATCTGCGCCTTGGGTACGGGCGCGACGGCGGCGGCCGCGGCGAACACAATCTGCTTCTGCTGCGCCGTGACCGCTTCGAGGTCCTCGACTGGGACCAGTTCTGGCTCGCAGAGGAGCCGCGCCTGCAGGGTAGCCTCGGCTGGGATGCGCACTGCCCCCGGATCGCGGTTCTCGCCCGCGTGCGCGATCTCGCGACCGGGCGGGAGATGATCTTCGCGGTGACTCACCTGGACCATGCCGGGCAGCAGGCCCAGGAACAGGGTGCGCACCTGCTCGCGGCACGCCTGCATGAGATGGCGGCCTCGGGAGAGGGGCAGGGCGAGGGGCAGCTCCCGATCGTGCTGATGGGCGACTTCAACGCGGACGCCGAAAAGAGTGCCGCGTGGAGGATTCTGGTGGAGTCAGGTCTCGGCGATACCCGGCTGGCGGCGCCGACGGTGCACGGCGGGCAGTGGGGCACCTTCCCGGATTACGGGGAGCCGACCGAGGGTGAAGCCAGGATCGACTGGATCCTCGCGGAGGGACTCGGGGTGCTGGAGCATTCCACACACCTGCATCAGCTCGACGGGGCCGTGGCCAGCGACCATATGAGCGTGCAGGCACGGGTCCAGCTCGCGCACTAAGGGCCTGAACGCTTAGTTCTGCGGCGGGCGCGAGGAGTCGTGATCGTCGCCGTGGATCGGAACCTGCGCTTCGGGGATGTCTTCGTAGCTGACGGGATCGGAGATCGGCTCCAGGTGCGTGAGCGCGGTCAGCCCCGGTAGGGCGCTTTCGAGCTCAGCTTCGAGGTCCTCGATGTAGTCGTGCCCCTGTTTGATGGTCCACTCGTCGGGCACCAGAACATGCACGCTGAGGAACTTTTGCTGCCCGGCTTCGCGGGTGAGAAGCCCGTGGAAGGTGACGGAACCGTCGGTGCGGCGCCGCAGAATCTCGGTGATGACCGCGTGATCCTCATCGTCCAGGGCCCGGTCCATCAGGCCGCCCAGGGACTCCGAGAGCAGCGAAATCCCGGTGATGATGATGTTGACGCCCACCGCGAAAGCGACCAGCGGGTCCAGACGCTCCCAGCCGGTGAGCACCACAAGCCCGACCCCGGCGATCACCCCGACGGAGGTCCACACATCGGTGAGGAGATGGCGCCCGTCGGCCCGCAGCGTGATCGAACGGTGCGTGTGCCCCGCCCGGATCAGCACCATCGCGACCACCCCGTTGAGCAGCGAGGCAATCACAGAAATGCCCAGGCCCCAGCCCACATTGTCCAGCGGCTCCGGGTTGACGAAGCGCTCCACGGCAGTGACCAGGATGACGGCGGCGGCCACGAAAATCATCGCGCCCTCCACCGCCGCGGAGAAGTATTCCGCCTTGGCTTTGCCGTAGAGGAAACGATCGGTGGCGGGCTTCGCCGCCAGACGCAGTGCGATCAAAGCGACCACTGCCGCGACCAGGTTCACCGTGGATTCGGCCGCATCGGAGAGCAGACCCACCGAGCCGGTCAGCGCCCAGGCGCCGCCCTTGAGAGCGATCGTGGCGATTGCCGCGATGATCGACAGCCAGGCAAAACGGGTCAGATCAGCGGGCTTCGCGCTCGGCTGGCGGGACCGCTCAGGGGACGGGGACGTCACTCGTTTTCCGATCGAAGTGGGGAGGCGTGCGCGGTCATTGTACGGAGCAGGAGGGGTGGGCAAGGGCCTGCCCGTCAGCACCACCACACTGTTTACAACGTTGCACTAAAGGTGTGGCGCCAAGCACAATAGATCCCAGCCGATCACCGTCGATCCGTCGGACCGAGGAGCATCCATGACCCTGCCAGCCCATCTGCGTGACCTGTTCTCCCGCGCCGAGGAACTCGCCGCGCTCCTCGACCCGCCGCACAGCGCCGCAGCCGACGTGCCCCGCCCGGAGCATCCACGCCCGCAGCTGCACCGGCCCACCTGGCTGAACCTCAACGGCACCTGGCAGTTCGAGATCGACCGCTCCGATACCGGCATCGAACGGGGCCTCGTCGACCGCGACCTCAGCGGGACGATCACCGTGCCCTTCGCCCCGGAGTCCACCGCCTCGGGCATCGGGGATACCGACTTCCTCGAGGCCGTCTGGTATCGCCGGGAGATCACCGTTCCCGCCGACTGGAAGGGCCTGCGGCCGGTGCTGCGTTTCGGCGCGGTGGACCACGATGCGACTGTCTGGGCCAATGGCGTGGAAGTGGCTCGCCACCGCGGCGGCTTCACCCCCTTTAGCGCCGACCTTTCCGAGGTGGTTGATCCTGGCGGCACCGTCACCGTGGTGGTGCGTGCGCGCGATCCGCGAGATGCCGTGCAGGCCCGCGGTAAACAGGCCACCTGGTTCCATTCGACGCACTGCCAGTACACGCGCACCACCGGCATGTGGCAGACGGTCTGGCTTGAAGGCGTTCCCGCCGCGGAAATCCGCTCCCTCGCGATCACCCCGCAACTGGCAAGCAATGCCTTCGACGTGACCGTCTCGCTGCGACAGAACCCGCGCGGATCCCGTCTGCGCCTGGACGCGACCCTTCCCGGCAGCAGTGAGGTCATTGCGCAGTGCACCGCGCGAGCCGACCTCGACCTCGCCCCCACCCTGCGTCTGAACATCCCCGAGGAGCATGTGCGCCTGTGGGCTCCGGGAGAGCCGGAACTGTATGCGCTTCGTCTGGTCCTCGAGGGGGCCGACGGGGAGGTGCTTGATGAGGTGCGCTCCTATGCCGGGTTGCGCTCCACCGCCCTCGAGGGGTACGAGTTCCGCCTCAACGGCCGTAAAGTTTTCCAGCGCCTCGTGCTTGACCAGGGGTATTGGCGCGATTCGATTATGACCGCCCCGAGCGATGACGCGATCGTGCAGGACGTACGCATCGCTCTCGAAGCCGGTTTCAACGGCGCCCGTCTGCACCAAAAAGTCTTCGAGGAGCGGATGGTTTTCTGGGCGGACCTGCACGGTTACCTGCTCTGGGGAGAGTTCGGCGACTGGGGCGTTTCCGGGCAGGGGCCACTCGGGCAGAACCAGAAACCACCGGCCTCCTTCATTGCGCAGTGGGTGGAGGCGGTGCGGCGCGATGTGAGCCACCCGTCGATCATCGGCTGGTGCCCGCTGAACGAAACCCACCAGGTGATGCACGACGGGATTACCGTGCTCGATGACGTCACGCATGCCATGTACGACGCCACGAAACTCGCGGACCCCTCTCGGCCCGTGATCGACGCCTCCGGCTACTCTCACCGTGTGCGGGGAGCCGATGTGTACGACTCCCACTCCTACGAGCAGGACCCTGCACGGTTCGCCGAGGAACAGGCCGGACTGGCCGAAGGGAAACCGCAGGTCAATCGGATTACTTTGCCGCCGAACACGCTCCCGCACGCCGATGGATCCTTCTCGATTCCCTACGCCGGCCAGCCCTTCTTCGTCTCCGAATACGGCGGGATCTGGTGGAACGAGGAAGAAGCCCGACAGGCAGCCGAGGCAACCGGCACCGATCAGGCGGTCTCCTGGGGCTATGGCGATCGGGTGCGCTCGACCGAGGAACTCTATGCACGCTTTGAGGGCCTCACCCGGGTACTCCTCGAGGATCCGCTGATGTTCGGCTACTGCTATACGCAGCTCACCGATGTGTTCCAGGAAAAGAATGGCGTGGTGGATTTCGACCGCGGCCGAAAACTGGACCTCTCGCGTCTGCGTGCCGTGCAGGAGAAGAAGGCGGCTTACGAGGAAGAGTGAGCACGGCTCACAAGGCGGCGCGAGACAGCGCGCGAAGCTCGGCCTGTGGGAAGACGGGCTGAAAAAAGATGAGGCAAAACCTGCACGTCACGTACCGTAGGCCCATGCCTTCGACGAACACCCTCGACCGCCCTGACCTGCGCTGGGATCACCTCAGCCTCGATGATGTGGATGCCCTGACCGCGCTGAAGAGATCGATCCGTCGCGACTTCGCAGGGGATCTCGAGATCACGCCGCAGGACACCCATGAGCTCCTGAGCAACCCTGAGTCCGATCTTGGACGTGACAGCGTTGCGGTGCGCACGGCGGAATCTGAGGCTGGTCCCGGTGAGCTCATCGCCTACGGGCTGGTGCATATGGCGAAGGAACCCGACAGTGAGGGGCTGGTGCGTTGCTACCTGATCGGCGGGGTGCATCCGGATCACCGTCGTGCCGGTATCGGTAGTGCGCTGATGGACTGGCTCGAAGCCCGAGGGCTCGAGATGAGAGCCGAAAAACACCCCGGCCGTAGTTTCAGCCTGCAGGTCGGGGGCGGGGAAGACGCCCCTGAGGGGCAGGACCCGATGCTCCCCGGTGGGGGCCGAACAGTGCGCTACCTGCTGGATGCCCGCGGCTTTGCCCGGCTGCGCTCCTGGATCGAGATGGATCAGAAACTACCTGCATCCATCGAGGCCACGGCCCACACTGCCGACAGCGAGGACATCAGGATCATTCCCCTCGACGAGAATCTGTGCGAACCGGTACGGCAGGCACATGCGGCCGCCTTCCAGGACCACTGGGGGAGCACCCCGCCCAGCGAGGAGATGTGGAAACGATGGTGGGGTTCGCACCGCTTCCGGGCCGCTCTCGGATCTGCCGCGGTGGATCCGACGGGCACCGTGCTGTCCTACGCGATGGTCGAGGAGATGGCGCCGACGACGGCGAGCCTGGAACTGGTCGGGACTCGTTCCGAAGCGCGCGGACGGGGCCTCGCCCGTGCTGTGATCGCCCGCACGCTCCAGGCCGCGGCCGAGGCCGGTTACCAGCGCATCGAACTCATCGTGGATTCCGAATCGCTCACCGGCGCACCCCGGCTCTATGAGGCGCTGGGTTTCCGCGCCGTCCTCGTGCACGCAACCTACGGCAAACGCATCGAGCAACAGTAAGACGCTCGTCGTCGTGCTTGTCTGTCAGAGCCCTGTGACACGATGGCCGGCATGACGATCACCGCTGCTGCCGATGGCTCCGCCCTCGGCAACCCGGGGCCTGCCGGATGGGCCTGGTTCATTGATGACAACACCTGGCGTGCCGGGGGCTGGCCGCATGGAACGAACAATATGGGCGAGCTCAAAGCGGTGCTTGACCTGCTGGAAGCGACGGCGGTGGATGCCGATCAGCACCTGGTGATTCTGTGCGACAGCCAGTACGTCATCAACTCGGTGACCACGTGGATGCCCGGCTGGAAACGCAAGGGCTGGCGCAAAAAAGACGGCAAGCCTGTTCTCAATGTGGAGCTGCTTCAGGCGATTGACCGCGCCTTAGTGGGGCGGTCCGTCGAGTTCGAATGGGTGAAAGGGCACGCCGGGCATGCCATGAATGAGGCGGCCGATGAGCGGGCCCGCGCCGCCGCCACCGCCTTCTCGCGCAGGCGCGATCCCGCCGGCCGGCACCGCGGCCAGATGGACGATCGCATCGAAGCCGCCCAGTCGGTCGTCGTTGCCGAGCACGGTGTCCAGGGTCTGGCCCAGGTCCGTCAGGTCCACCACGGTCGAGCCGCA
>JAEWEZ010000155.1 GCA_023389045.1 Actinomycetes bacterium | reverse complement strand
GTGCCGGACTTGTCGGAGCGGTTCACCGGGATGATCTCGGTGTCGGGGAGCTCCACGCCGGGGTTGTCGGCCTTGATCTCCTCAGCGTTCCACTTGGTGATCTTGCCGTCGAAGATGCCCGCGATGGTGGCGGGGGACAGCTGCAGATCCTTCACGCCCTCAAGGTTGAAGATCACGGCGATCGGGGAGATGTACACGGGCATGTGCATGGCGCTGCCGCCCTTGCAGGTGCCCTCGGAGGCCTTGGCGAGCTCTTCCTCGTCCATCGCGGCGTCGGAGCCGGCGAACTGAGTCTTGCCGCCGAGGAACTGCTCACGGCCGGTGCCGGAGCCCACCGCGTCGTAGGTGACGGTCACGCCAGGGGCGGCGGCCATGAAGGTCTGGGTCCAGGCGCCCTGAGCGGACTCCATGGAGGAGGCGCCGGCACCGTCGAGGGTGCCCTTCAGCTCGGTGGCGGCAGCGCCGCCGTTGTCGCCGCCCTTGTCGCCGCCGTTGCCACCGGCGGTGGAGCCGCCGCCGCAGGCGGAGAGGGCGAGGCCGCCGGTCAGGCCGAGCGCGGCGAGGGCGACGAGCTTGTTCTTGCGAACGTTCACTTCGAGTCCTTTCGGGGCCTCAGGGCCCGGTGACGTTGAGAGTCGGTGCCGACGCCGTGCGCCGAGCGTGTAGTCAACTGCTGTCGGCCCCAGACGCTAAGGAGGGCAGGTGACGCTCTGACCCCCGCTCTGTGAACTCCCGGTAAACAACCCGAGCAGGTGGGTAAAACCGCAGGTCGCAGCGGTTTCGATTGCGTCACATCAACGGTTACGGTCCGATCACGAACCCCGTCGGACCTCAGCCGATATTCGGAAGGTGCCTCTCCAGTGCCACCACCCGCCCCGCCGGCGTCGTGTGCAGAACAAGCGCTTCACCCGCGGCTAGGTACGGGTTTTCCCGCGGAAGCTCGAAGCCGACCGAACGGCTCGACGCCTGCTTGGCCACCTCGATCACCGTCGGCAGAACCGGGCGGTGCGTGCACACCACCACCGGGCTGGCCTGCTGAATCACTCGATCCATCACCGCGGCGGTGCGCGAGGGATTCTTCTCGTGCCCAAGCTCCGTGAGCTCATCCTTCTGCGTGACCCGCAGCCCGGTGCCCCGCGCAAAGGGTTTGACCGTGGCCGTGCACCGCTTCCACGGGCTCGTGACGATGCTGCGCGGATCGAAAGCGTCCAGGAGATCCGGAAGCGCCTCGGCCTGTTTCTTGCCCTTGGCGTTCAGCGGCCTGGTCTTTTCCCCCTTGCGCCACTTGGCACGCGAAAGCGCCGCCGCATGACGCTGAATAATGATCGGCACCGTCTGCATCTCCCCCTGCGTGAGATGCCGCGCAAGCGCCTGTAAGACCACGTGATCGCTCTGCCGCGTCGTCAGTGCCTCCGCGGCCCGCAGCGGAACCCAGCGGACCTCGTCGATCTCCTGCGGATTCACCGGAAGCGGCGCCGTCTTCGCGCGCACCGTGGCCGTCCAGTACTGCACGATCTTGGAGCGCCCGTCGGGAAGGAGATACACAGCCGCCGGCAGCGGGCGGTGCAGACGCACCCGAAATCCCGTCTCCTCCTGCACTTCGCGCACCGCCGCGGCCGGGAAGGTTTCGCCCTTATCGAGCTTCCCCTTGGGGATCGACCAGTCGTCGTAGCGGGGGCGGTGAACCAGCAGCACCTCCACCCCGGCGGGGCCATCACGCCAGGTGAGCGCGCCGGCGGCGAGAACCGGGGCCGGGGCGGCGCCCTCTACGCGAACCGTCATGCCGCCTCCTTGCCGTCGCGGGGGCTCACGCCCTCGGAGCCGTGCTGCGCCGCTGCTGCCGCCGGTGCAGCCGGGCGAAGCTGCACGTCACAGCCGATGGTCTCAAAAGCCCAGCGCTCGTACAGGGCGAGCGCGGCCTCGGCATCGGCCTCCACGTACAGGTCCACGGCCTGTTCCCCTGCCGCGATCAGGCGTTCCAGTGCCCGACGGAGCAAGGCATTGGCCACGCCGCGACCCTGCGCCTGCGGTGCCGTGGCGACGGCATAGACCTCCGGGATCTCGCCCGGAACACGTTTGAGCCAGACGAAGCCGAGCATGGCGCCCTCGTCAGGGGTGGGGTTCTGGGTCCGCTGCTCAGCGGCGTTTCCCTCGGGCCGCTCCCCGTCGGACCCTTCCCCTGGGGGGCTTCCCGGCGCGCTCCCGGGCTCTCCCGCGCCCTCGCGCGCGATCAGCAGATCCTCGGCGCAGAACCAGGGCTGCTCGGTGCGGCGCGTGAAGTCCTCGAGGGTGAGCGCGCCCTGCTCCGGGTGATGCGCGAAAGCCGCAGCATTCACGGCCACCCACTCGGCCGCATCCTCCGGCACGCGCGCCGCGCGGAACACCACCCCGTCGAGACTCCCGGGCGCGAGGGTCGGTCGGGCTGGGAGAGGGAGCGTGAGATCACGACGCATCGAGAGGAGCCGACGGGCCTCGTGCACACCGATGACCTGCGCGAACTGGAGGGAACCCTCAAGCCCGCCGTGCACCCACAGCGCCGGAGCGTCATGCGCGGCGAGCGCGGCGCGGGCGATCTGCGTGCCAATCCCGCGGCGGCGGTGTGCCGGATCGACCATGCCCTGCACGGTGCCATCCGGGAGCACGCTCGCGTAGCCGATCACCGGGCCGGGGCAGTCCTGCGTCGGGGCTTCGGATGCGGCGGGGGCCTTGGGCGCCGCCGAATCGACGGGCGCCGGCGCGTCGTCGGGCACCGGCGCGTCGTCGGGCTCGTGAGAGGGATTCGCAGTGAGGTGTTCGCCACCTCGAACCAGGATATGCAGCGCCTCGCCACCCTCCAGGGCGAACCGCGCGGCCTCGTCCAAAGGACTCACTCCGTCATGCGCGACCGTGCGTTCCAGCAGATCAGCAACGGCGCTGCGACACCGGGGCGACAGCGTGTCCGTCGAGATCATCTCGGTCCTTCCGATGGGGCGCGGCACTCACCACCGAAGGCGGCTCGTACACTGCCACTGTAGCGCGCCAAGACAGAGCCACGGAGTCCCCGTCGGCCCCGCGAGAAACATGCACATCCACCGATCGAGGGAGGCCCCATGACAGCACCCGAGCGGGTGCCACTCGGCGCCGCCCTCGCCCTGCTGCTCGCCCTGGTCTCCCTGACCGGACCGCTCGCCCCCGTGCTCACGGCGGTGATGGTTGCGATTCTCAGCGTGATGGTCGCCGTGGGCTGGCCGGAACTGCTCGAACTGCCCTCCCCCGTCGGCACCCGGATCGTTGTGGCCGGAACCGGCATTCTCGGGGCGGCCGTTGCGATCGGCGTGGATGATGCGATCGGGCCGCTCGTCGGGGCCGTGTCCGTGTGCGCTGTGGGAGTCTTCGCCTCCTTCGTGCACCAGATGATGCGGCGCGAACGCGACCACCTCACCGAATCCCTCACCGGCACCGTCTCCGGGGCGCTCATGACCGGGCTCGGTTCCTGCTGGGTGCTCGCGCAGGAACACGCCGCCTCCCACCACAGCTCCGGGCTCCTCGCGGCGCTTGCTATCAGCTTGGCGGCGGCGCTCCTCCTCGACGCAACCTCCCTGCCTGCCCTGTGGCGTCTGGTACTCGGGGTGATCGGTTCGACGGGTCTGACGATGCTGGTGGCGGATTCCGTGCTCGGGGTGGATCTCTGGCAGACCGGTCTGCTCGGGCTGTGCGTGGGCCTCGGTGCGCTCGGCGTGCACCAACTCGTCGGCTCCCCCATCCACGCGGAAGAGCCCGCCCCCTCGCTCACCATCGCGGCCGCGCCCGTGGTGACGATCGGCGTGGTCGCCCAGATCGCCGTCAATCTGCTGACCTGAGATAGAAGAACCCGCACCGTCGCTCACCATCGCGGCCGCGCCCGTGGTCACAGCCCGTGGTGACCATCGGCATCGTCGCCCCGATTACCCTCGATCTGCTCGCCTGAGCCGGCGCCGCTACACTGGCCCCATGACCCTGCTTTCCATCTTCTTCATGGTCCTCGTCACGCTCGTGGGCGTGGCCACCCTCGCCTTCGCAGCCCTCGTCATCTCCCGCCTGTTCAACCACTGAGGCCCCGGTGCCGATCCACCTGGACCCCACCCTGCCCGAGCCTCTCTACCCGGTGGCCTGGCTGATCGGTTCCTGGCGCGGGTACGGTGCCGTGCAACTGCGCGAGGAAGACGGCACCGTCACCGAACGTCGCATTGAACAACAGCTCGAGGTGAGTGCCCGCGAGGACGCAACCATCGCGTGGAGCATGCGCACCGAGATGATCGACGCCCCCGCTCCCCTACCGCCCACCAGCGCCTTTGCCCGTGATGACGCGGAGCGCACGGCGCCCGTCGGAAGCGGTGAACGCACCCTTCTGATGCGTGAGTCGGGCACCTGGCGGATCGGCGAGCCCCTGCCCGGTCAAGACCTGGAGGCCGCCCGTGCGGCCGCGCCCGGCGACCCGGCCGGGGTGCTCTCCTACGCGGTCAGCGCACAGATCGCGGCCGACGGGGATGACGGGGTAACTGCGTTGGGCAGCGAGTCGGCCAGTGAATCGGCGGGCGAGGAGGCCGGTGCGGAATGGGCCGGTGAAGTGCGCGGGCCGCGGATCCTGCTGGCACGCCGCGCTGCCGACAGCATCGCAGGTGCTCAGGGCACCGCTGCCGGCAGCGTGCTCGAAACCCGCATGTTCGGCTACGTTGCCGGACGCCTCATGTGGCTGTGGGAGCGACGCCCCGTCGGCTCCCCCACCGAGGAACTCGCCCCCTACCTCTCCGTGGAGATGGACCGTGCCTGAGAGCCCCCAGCCTGCCGCCGCGTCCGAGGAGCAGAACCCCAAAACCCCGACGCGCAGCGTGCAGCCGCTGTGCGGCACCAGCGCCGTGCACGGGAGCGGAACCGACGCCCCCGTGCCCGCCCATTACGGTGCGCCCACCCGGGAACAGCGGCGCCTCCTCGGCGGCCGCGCCGTGGTTGACCTCGAGCATCTCGAACTCCTCGACGTTCACGGGCCCGACGCGCTCACCTGGCTCACCACCATCACCTCGCAGGTGTTCACCGGCCGCGCCGTCGGTGAGAGCGCCCGCATGGCCGTGCTCTCCCCCCAAGGCCGCGTGGAACACATGGCCGACGTCGTGATCACCGCCGAGGACGGCGCCCTGCTGATCTGCGATGCCGGCTGCCGCGCCGGGCTACGCCGCTACCTCGAGATGATGCGCTTCGCCTCCCGCGTCGAGATCATCGACCGTGACGACCTGCGCGTTCTCGGGGCGACCGTACCCGAGGCCCTTGAACGCGCCGGAGGGCCCGCCCTCGAGGCGGTTGCCGTGCATATCGACCATTGGCCCGATGTTGCCCCCGGTGGTGTCGCCTACGGGCCCGACCCCGAGGACCCCGTCGGCGCCGTCCTCATCGTGGTGCGCGAGGCCGACGCCCGCGCCGCCACCTGGAGCCCCGACCACCTCGCCGGCATGCTCGCCTGGGAAGCCACCCGCATCGCCGACCATCGCGCCCGGCAGAGCACCGAAGTGGACGACCGCGCGATCCCGCATGAACTCGACCTGCTGCGCCAATGGGTGCACACCGCCAAAGGCTGCTACCGCGGGCAGGAAACCGTCGCGAAGGTGATGAACCTTGGGCAGCCGCCGCGTCGGCTCGTCATGCTGCACCTCGACGGCTCCCAGGACGCCCCCATCGCCGCCGGCGGCGAGGTGCGCCTCGGCGGGGCCGACGGGAAAGTGGTCGGGCGCGTGACCAGCGCCGGGATCCACGTGGACTTTGGCCCCATCGCCCTCGCCGTCATCAAACGCGCCGTTCCCGTGGACGCCGCACTCAGCGCACAAATGCTGATCCACGGCACCTCCGGCAGCGAAGACAGCGTGTGGCTCGACGCCGCCCAGGAGCCGGTCGTGCTCGAGCGTGAGCACGGCAAACGCCCGCCCACGGCGCGGCTGTAGGCGGCGCGGGTGTAAGCGGCGCGGAGTTGGGCCGACGGAGCGGAGGCGTCATCGGCCCCGTTGGAACCCCGTCGGCACACAAACCGTGCGCACGCATCTCACCGCACCTCCCCCGGATCCTCACCCCAGCGCCCCTCCGCCGCGCACCGAATCTGAGATGATGGGCGGCATGGAGGAGACCGCTGCCCCGACCGGCACTCCCGACGACGCACGATCGCGGGAGTCGCGCCACCGCGCCGAAGTGATCGCCGCCCAAGAAGAAGCGCTGCACCGCTCCCGTCGCGCCGAACACGACAAAGCCACCGCGAAAATCCGCGCCGCCATCGCCCGCTGGCGCGAAGCCGGCATCGACCCGATCCCCCTGCGCGCCCGCCCCTACACCGGCTCCGGCACCATCCGCACCAGCCTCACCGGCTGGTACCTCAAACACGACCGGACCCTCGCCGTCGATACCGACGGTAACTACTACGTGATGCGCGTACCCGGCGGAATCGTCTCCCGCCTGCGCGGAGCCACCCCCGAGCCGACCGACGCGCCCCTCATCGTGGGCCGCGGCGGACGCGACGGCGAAAGCTTCGACCTCGACAACCTCCTGCAGATGCGACTCGAAGACCCGGTGCGTCCATGACCACGCAACCCTCCACCCGCACCCGCGAAATGCCCGCCGTGCTCAGCCGCGGCGAACGCCTCCGCGGCGCCCTACGCCACTGGTGGGACACCTCCCGGCGCCGCAGCCGCTCCGACGTGCTCAACATTGCGCGGGCCGCCGTCGCCGCCGCCCTCGCCTACTTCGTCAGCGGCCTGCTGTGGGGCCACCAATACCCGTTCTTCTCCGCAATCGTTGCCTTCATCATCATCGGCGTAGGCACCGACCGGAAAATGCGCAAAACCATGGAGATCAGCGCCGGCGTCATGATGGGCGTGCTGATCGGCGAACTCGCGCGCATGACCATCGGCTCCGGTACCTGGCAGATCGCCGTCGTGATCTTCTGCGCCGGGATGCTCGCGCGAATGCTCGACTCCAGCATCGTGCTCGCCTTCCAAATGTCCATCCAATCGCTGCTGGTCATGATCATGCCGGTCACGCCATTCATGACGCCCGGCGGGCGCGTGATCGACGCGCTCACCGGCGTGGGCGTCGCCATCGTGATCCACCTGCTGCTCACCGGCGACCCGCGCCGCTTCCAACGCCGCGCCGCCGACGCCTTCTACGGCGAACTCGAAGACACCCTCGTTGCCCTCGCCCTCGCCGCCCGCACAGGCGGCACCGAGGTGGCGCGCGCCGCCCTCATGTCGCTGCGCGAACGCTCGCAGAAATACACCGACGAGTGGAAACTCGCCAACGACGCCGCCAATGAGCTCAGCACCTACTCCCCCACCGCCCTGCACCACGCCGACGATGTGCAACGGATGAAACACCTGCTCGTGGGCTCCGACCGGGCAATGCGCAACATGCGCGTGATCGCCCGCCACGAAGTGGACTTCCTCAACGGTGTGGGCGGCGACGCCCACTCCACCCTCGCTGATGCGCTCCTCGCCGCGCGCGACGCCATCGCTGAACTGCGCGACGCCGTGAACGACCCGGGGCACGTGGACTTCACCTCCGTGCGGCGATCCCTGCGTCTGTTCTGCTCCTACCTCACCCCGGACCTGCTGCTGAAGAACGATGAAGGGGCGCGGCCCGGCCGTGCCGGCCACTTCGAAGGGGTCACCCTGGTGATCCACCTGCGGGCCCTCGCAATCGACCTGCTCCAGGCCACCGGGCTGACCGCGGCCGAGGCTAAGCGCTTCCTGCCGAGTCTGCTGGTGGCGGCGGATGATGACGCGATCGGGCCGCGGCCGCTGACCAAGGAAATGAAGGCCGTCGAACCGCCGGCCACCACGGCGGCGCTCGAGCTGCTGATCACCGACCGCTCGGACCCGGACCGGCGGCGCTGAGGCGGGGGCGCGGGGCGGCTTGGGCGCTGAGGGGCTCCCCGCAGCCCGTTCCCCGGCACGGCGTTTCTTCGCGGTACTGAGCCGGTCACAGCCGTGCAATATGCACGGCTAAGGCCGCCTCCGTCCCCTTTTCTCCCGCCGCTGTTGTTCAACCACTCCCCTGCAGGCGGGCCTACCTCCCGGCGCAGCCGCATGTGTGCGCGCCATTGCAGAACGCAGTCAGTGGATCAGAGGCAAAGTCCCACCGTTCACAGAACGAGCCCGTATCCTGGGGCGATGCTCATCGGACATATCCAGATGTGGATCTTCCTCGCCCTGGCTGTGGCGCTTTTCGCCGTGGAGATCTGGGCCCTCATCAATGCGATCCGCTTCCGGCCTGACGCGTACACGGCTGCCGGCAAACGCAGCAAAGGTTTCTGGATTGGCCTGACCGCACTCGGCGTTGTGCTCGGCTTCCTCTCGATTCCTGCGCCGATTGGCCTGGGCGTCGGCTCGATGCTGCTGACCATCATCGGCATCGTCATCGCCGGGGTGTTCCTCACCGACGTACTGCCCGCTCTGCGCGACGTCATGGACCGCGCGCGCCGCAACCGCTGGTGACAGCACGGCTGAACGCCACCGCTCCCCCGCTGCCGCCCGGATCTCAGCCAGCCGTAGACACGCATACCCGCGCCTAGCGTGACTAGATGGGACGCGAGCGGTCGTAGCCGTGCATAGTGCACACCTCCGACCGCCCGCGTCCCCTTTTCTCCCGCCCTGCTGCTCCAACCGAGCCGTGCGCGCACCATCACCGCCGCCGGCCTGCCTCGGCCCGGCGCCACCTACGCATAGCGAAGCGCCCGCCCCGCATCAGCGGGACGGGCGCGCCGTCAGACCTCAACAGGTCCCGGACAGCACCCCGTGCTCAGGGCACGGGCGCGGCCGTCTCAGGCCTGGTGGGTGCCGGCCGAGCGGAGGTTCTCGCAGGCCTCAACCACGCGAGCCGCCATCCCGGCCTCAGCCTTCTTGCCCCAGGAGCGCGGGTCGTACATCTTCTTGTTGCCGACCTCGCCGTCGATCTTCAGCACGCCGTCGTAGTTCTGGAACATGTGGGTGACCACGGGGCGGGTGAAGGCGTACTGGGTGTCGGTGTCGATGTTCATCTTGATGACGCCGTTGTCCACCGCCTCGCGGATCTCCTCCAGGGTGGAGCCGGAGCCACCGTGCATGACCAGGTCGAACGGCATGTCCTTGCCGTACTTATCGCCCACGGCCTTCTGGATGTCCAGGAGGATCGAGGGGGTCAGCTTCACGTTGCCCGGCTTGTACACGCCGTGCACATTGCCGAAGGTCAGAGCCGTCATGTAGCGGCCCTTCTCGCCCAGGCCGAGCTTCTCGGCGGTCTTCAGGCCGTCCTCGGGGGTAGAGAACAGCTTGTCCTCATCCACATCTGCGGAGTAGCCGTCCTCTTCGCCGCCCACGACGCCAACCTCGATCTCGAGGATCTTCTTGGCTTCGGTGGTCTTGGCCAGCAGGCGCTCGGCGATCTCCAGGTTCTCGTCGACCGGCACGGCGGAGCCGTCCCACATGTGCGACTGGAACAGCGGGTCCAGGCCCTTCTTCACGCGGTTCTCGAGGTCCCACTCGATCAGCGGCTCGACCCAGCTGGCCAGGTTCTCCTTGGCGCAGTGGTCGGTGTGCAGGGCCACGGTGATCGGGTAGTTCTTGGCCACGGCGTGCACGAACTCGGCCAGAGCGAGGGAGCCGGCCACGCGATCCTTGACGGTGGAGCCGGAGAGGTACTCGGCGCCGCCCACGGAAACCTGGATGATGCCGTCGGAGTTGGCCTCCGCGAAGCCCTGCAGCGCGGCGATAGCGGTCTGCGAGCTCGAGACGTTCACGGCCGGGTAGGCGAACTTGCCGGCCTTAGCGCGGTCGATCATCTCGGCGTACTTGTCGGGGGTTGCGATGGCCATGCGGCTGCTCCTTCGAGGCGTGTGTTCGAGGCGTTCTCGCCGGAAGGGCGCGCACGGGGATCACCCGACGCAGGCCCATCCGTGCCCGTTCAGTCTCCCACGCAGGCCCGGGACCTCCGCCGAGAAGGGTCCCGGGACGAGAGCCGTGCCACAGGAAAGGTGGCTGTGGCTGAGCCGGTCGGGCGGGCGGGGCGGTGGGGCCGGGATGGGGTGGTGGAGACGGGGTGGCAGAGGCAGGCCGCGAGAAAAGGGGACGCCAGCGGCTGCAGGCGTGCAATATGCACGCCTACGACCACCTCAGTACCGCGAAGAAACGCCGCGGCCACGAACCACAGGGGAACGCCCCCTTCCCCACCGCTACCGCCGCAGGTCGATACCGAAAACACGCCTGATCTGGGCCACGGCGTGGCGGGTGAAACGCCGATCCGACGGTGTAGAAGCGAGCGGCACGAAAAGCCCCGGATGCTCCGGATGCGTGACCCGGCCATGCGAGGCCCCCGCGGCAATCTCGAACCCGGCCTCCTGCATCCGCGCGATCAGCTCCCGCCGCGTGGTGGGGTGGCGGGTGCCCTGGCCACCCCGCGCCGACGGCCCCGCCGCAAGCTCCGCAATCTCCTCAGCCTTCTCGACCTTCTCCGGCCGCACGGACAAGGCATACCGCGCACTAAACACCCCGATCACGGCA
Organism: Actinomycetes bacterium; assembly: GCA_023389045.1. Classification (GTDB taxonomy): domain Bacteria; phylum Actinomycetota; class Actinomycetes; order Actinomycetales; family Dermabacteraceae; genus Brachybacterium. Next base: position 8,213 of record JAEWEZ010000155.1, on the reverse strand, counting down.
TTATCAGCACGCCGCACCTGCACCACGATGCCCTCGCGCAGGAAGTGGTCGCTCGCCCCCGCATCCGCGCTCCACGCATCCTGCGGTTCCGCCACCGCATGTACCACCTGCTCGGTGTCGACCCCGCTCACCCCCACCGTGCGAATGTCCGCATCGCGGATCCGCAGCGGCCGCGGCGCAGGCCGGGGGTCCTCTGGCGCGAGGGAATGTACAGCCTCGGCCGGTGCCTCTCCGAGCCGACCAGGCAGTTCAATGGTTTCGGCCCGACGGCGTCGACGCTTCGGCAACCGCGCCGACGGCCCACCGGTCGCCGCATCGCCTTGCCTGTTTTGCCCACCCTGCACGTCTTGGCCGCCGCCCGTGACGGCACCGGTGGCCGACCAGTCCACGGGCCGTACCCGTCGCGCGGGATCAGTGCGGCCGGCGAGCAAACGAGGGCTTGGCGAATAACCTGCCACTGTCGAGTGCCGCGAAGCCGACTCTTCAGCCTTGCGAGCCCCAGCCTGGCCGGAACGTGACCCTTCGGGTGTCGTCCCCATGGCTCACCTCCTGTTTCACGGCTCTCGGTCTGGTTCTGCTCTCGCGGTTGCTCGCCCAGGGCGCGGTTCGTCCTGGTCGTTCCGCCATCAACCCACTGTGCCGGCAGATTCAGAACCACCTGCAGGATACGCGCCAGGCTCCAGCCTGTACCTACAGCTCCGCCCGCACCGCAGCGCATGGGCGCGCACGTGTGACGCATCAAAGAAGGGGCCGCGTCCGTACTTCAGCGCAGGGTCGCGAGCATGTGAGTCATGAAAAAAGTCTGGTGAAACCGTCCGCCCTTCGGCACGTGGATTCGCACCCTCCCCGTCCTCGGTTACCGTGAGCGCGTTCGCGTCCTCACCCCGGAGGGGCCCATGCTTCGACCCGCCCGCCACCGCACCATTTCCACAACCACCACGACCGCCGCCGCGACGCTCGCCGCGCTCGCCCTCCTCGCCGGCTGCAGCAGCGCGGACCCCTCCCCCGCCGCACCTTCCGCGAATGACGCCCCAGCCTCAGCCCCGTCGGACGCGGGCGGCGACTCCGCCCCCTCCGACGCCCCCGAAAGCAGCGAGCCGGCCACGATCACGGTGACGGCCCCACCCACCGGTTTCACCCCACCCGCGGATACCTGCAATGGCGAGGGCATGCACCTGGCCACCAAAAACGCGCCGCTGAATCCGGCGCTGCCGGACCGCGGTGGGTCGGCGGATGTGCGTCTGGGGACGATCGACGGGAAAACCGCCACCTTGGTCGTGACCTCGGCCGATGGACGCACCCTCAGCACGGATCCGGCGCAGGTGGGCGACAGCATCGGGATTGAGAAGTGGACAGTGTCGATCACGAGCATCTGCGCCGATACGCAGCAGGTGGAGTTCGACCTGATCAACTAGCGCCTCGCCACTAGCGCCTCGCCAGCGAGCCTCCTTAACTGCCGTCTCCTCAACGAGCACCTCGTCATCGAGCGCCTCCCCAGCTACCGGCACCCCGCCGCCCCCCACCCCACCCGCGCCCAGCCACGCACGGCATGATCTCCCCATGACCTCCCCCACCCCCCTCTTCGCCCTCGACGCGATCGGCGCTGGCCTCCCCGTCGCCGGGGCCCAGCCGGCCCTGGAGCAGGCGGCGCGCAGCGGCGCGATGGTCGTGACGGCCCCGCCCGGCACTGGTAAAACCACCTTCGTGCCGCCGCTGGTCGCGAACCTCACCGAGGGGTTGACGCTGGTCACGCAGCCGCGGCGGGTGGCGGTGCGGGCGGCGGCCCGTCGGATCGCGGCCCTGGATGGCACGCCGGTGGGTGAGCGGGTGGGTTTCACGGTGCGGGGCGAGCGGCGGATGGGTCCGCGGGCGCGTCTGGAAATGCTCACCCCGGGGGTGTTGCTGCGGCGTCTGCTGGCGGATCCGGAGCTGCCGGGGGTGGGAGCTGTGCTCCTGGATGAGGTGCATGAGCGGTCTGTGGAGACTGATCTGCTGCTCGGGATGCTCGCGGAGGCGCGGCTACTGCGGGAGGATCTGCTGGTTGGGGCGATGTCGGCGACGGTGCAGGCGCAGGAGGTGAGCGATCTGCTCAGCGGCGCCCCGGTGGTGGAGGTGCCGAGCGCTTTGCATCCGCTGGAGGTGCGGTACTGCCCACCGGAGGGTCCGCGGGTGGATGCGCGCGGGGTGAGCCGCGATTTTCTTGAGCATGTGGCGACGCTTGCGGTGCAGGCGCAGGCCGAGACGGGCGCGGATGTGTTGGTGTTCGTTCCGGGGGCGCGGGATGTGGATGAGGTGGTCCGACGGGCCGGCGCGCTGCTTGCGTCGCGAGGGAGCAACGACGGGTCATCGACCAACGCACAGCACGCTCCCGCGGTCGACGTGCTCCCTCTGCACGGCCGGCTGGCACCGCGCGATCAGGATCGGGCGACGGCGGGCCGTGGCCCATCGGACCCTCCCCGAATCGTGGTCTCCACCGCCCTGGCGGAAAGTTCGCTCACCGTGCCGGGGGTGCGGGTGGTGGTGGATGCGGGCCTGGATCGGCAGGTGCGGCGTGACCGGGGCCGGGATATGTCGGGCCTGGTCACGGTGAGTGCGTCGCGGGCGTCGGCGGAGCAGCGGGCGGGGCGTGCGGCGCGGCAGGGGCCGGGTCTTGCGGTGCGGGCGTATGCGCAGGCGGATTTCGCGCGGATGCCGGCGCAAGCTCCGCCGGAGATCACGGCCGTGGATCTTACGGATACGGCGCTGCAACTTGCCTGCTGGGGCACGCCGCGCGGGGAGGGCCTGGCTTTGCTCACGCCTCCGCCAGCGGCGGAGATTGCGCAGGCTGACAGCACGTTGCGGGCTCTCGCGCTGGTGGATGAGGCGGGGCATGCCACGACGCTGGGCCGCATGGTGTCGCTGCTCCCGGTGGGGGTGCGGGAGGCGCGGGCGCTGGTGGAGGGGTCGCGTCGGCACGGTGGGCGTGACGCGCTGCTCGCGGCGCAGACGGTGGCCGCTCTTGCGGAGGATTAGCGGGCGCCGGGCACGGATCTGCCGGCGGCGCTGCGTGCTCTGCGGTCTGGCCGCGGGGAGGGGGCGCAGCGCTGGCAGCGGGAGGTGCAGCGTCTGCAGCGCGTGGCTGCTGAGCAGGCGGGCCAACGCCCCGGGCGCGATGCCGCTCCGGCGGCTGGGAGCTGGGCGGGCTCGGATCCTCAGCAGCCGACGGACCAAGGCTCACGCGCTATAACCCCCTCGTCGGCCCCTTCGTCGGCCCCTCAGTCTCCCGCTGCGGAAGCGGAACGGATCGGCGCGATTCTCGCGCTCGCCCGACCCGAGCGGATCGCGCGGCGCACCGCCCCCGGCGCCCGCACCGTGCTGCTCGCCTCGGGCACGCGCGCTGCCCTGCCGGAGGGTTCGACGCTTGCGGGGCATGAGTGGATTGCCGTGTGGGAGGTGCAGCGGGCGCAGGGGCGGGCGGCCGACGGGACGGGTGCGGTGGTGCGCACCGCCGCACCACTCGCGGAGGCTGATGCGCTCGAGATCGGCGCGCCTCTGCTGAGTCGCGCCCGCCGGGCTGTGCTCGAAAACGGTGTGGTCAGCGTGCGGCAGGAGCGTGCCCTGGGGGCGATCACCCTGGCTTCGACTCCGGTGCCGGCCACGCCCGAGGACACCGTGCCGGCGCTTCTCACCCAGGTGGGTGAGCACGGAATCGATGCGCTGACCTGGTCGGATGCGGCACGATCGCTGCGGGATCGGCTCGGCCTGCTGCACCGTGAACTGGGTGCGCCCTGGCCGGATATGAGCGCGGCGGCACTCAGCGCCGACCCGGAGGCGTGGCTCGGCCCCGTTGCGCATAGCGCGGGCACGCGGCTGGATCGTCTGGATCTGCTCGCGGCGTTGCGGGGTCTGCTCCCCTGGCCGGAGGCGGCGCGGCTGGATGAGCTGGTTCCGGAGCGGCTGGCGGTGCCGTCGGGCTCGGCGGTGCGGATTGAATACCCGGATCCGGATGATCCCGAGGGGGTGCCGGTGATCTCGGTGAAGCTGCAGGAACTCTTTGGCCTGGCGCAGACGCCGTGCCTGATGGAGGGGCGGGTGCCGATCCTGGTGCATTTGCTGTCCCCGGCGCAGCGGCCGCTTGCGGTGACTGCGGATCTGCGCTCCTTCTGGAACGGCCCCTACCAGGAGGTGCGTAAGGAGATGCGCGGGCGCTACCCGAAGCATCCCTGGCCTGAGGATCCGTGGAGCGCGCAGGCAACGGCGCGCACGACGAAAGCGATGCAGCGTCGGGGCTAAGCGGCTGGTGCACGGGACGGATGCACAGGCCAGATTCACCCCCAGATGCGCAGCCCAGATGCACCCCAGATGCGCAGCCCAGATGCACCCCCGGATGCGCAGCCCAGCGCCGTCAACCGGGCCGCAGCACCCTGCACCCGCGCCTCAGTCCACGGCCGGCCCCACCACCGTCGCTCACCCCACCACGACACACCGACGGCCGCGGCGAGTGCTTCCCCACGCCGCCGCCCCTCTCCCCCGGCCGCGCCCGTAGACTCGCTGACGTGCAGTGCCATCATTTCGACGCCGGGACCTGCGGTTCCTGCACCCTCCTTCCCGTGCCGCATGAGCGGCAGGTGGCGGAGGGCATGGCGCATGTGCAGGCGCTGATCGCTCCCTTTGCGGACCCCGCGATCGCGCCCGACTGCCTCTGGCTCCCGCCGATGCGCAGCGCCGAGGCTGGTTTCCGTTCCCGCGCGAAGATGGCCGTCTCCGGCACCGCCAATGCTCCGGTGTTCGGCCTCCCCGGGCAGGGCACGGGCGCGGACCTCAGCGACTGCCCGCTTTATCCCCCGACCGTGCAGGGGCTTTTGGACGATGTGAAGGCGCTGGTCCGGCGTGCGCAGGTGCCGCCCTATGACGTGGCGCGCCGCCGCGGGGAACTGAAGAACGTCATCGTCACGGTGGCTGCCGATGGCGGCCTCATGCTGCAACTGGTGCTGCGCAGCGACTCGGCGCTGCCTCGTCTTCGAGAGCATCTGCCTCGGCTCCTCGCCGCGCAGCCCGCGCTCCGGGTGGTTTCGGCCAATCTGCATCCGCGTCATGCCGCGGTGCTCACGGGCGCGCAGGAACGTCATCTCGCCGGGGAGCACACCCTCGCCATGCCCACCGGGGATGTGGTTCTGCATGCCCGCCCAGCCTCCTTTGTGCAGACAAATACGCAGGTGGCGGGCGAGTTGTATCGTCAGGCGGCACGGTGGGCGCGTGAGATCGCGCCGCAGCGTGTGTGGGACCTCTACTGCGGGCTGGGCGGTTTCGCACTCCATCTCGCGCTCGCGCTCCCGCAGGCGCGTATCACCGGGGTGGAGGTTAGTGCCGAGGCGATCGACGGGGCGCGTGCCTCCGCGCGGGCGCTCGGAATCGACGGGGCCGACGAGGCGCTGCCGCGGAAGTCGGACAGCGCGCTCATGTACGACTCCGACGACGCCCCCGAAAGACGATCCGGGGCCGACGCTGCATCGCCTGCCCACGGTCGCGCCGAGTTCTTTGCCGAGGATGCGACCGCCTGGGCCCGTCGGTCCCTCGACCGTGAAGGTCCCCCGGACCTGCTCGTGGTGAATCCGCCGCGTCGGGGCCTTGGCGAAGACTTATGCGCACTGATCGAAGACACCGGCGGTGAGCACGTGGTCTACTCCTCGTGTCATCCGGGCACACTCGCGGCTGATCTCGCGCGGATGCCGTCGCTGCGAGTGCAGGCTGGACGGTATGCAGACATGTTCCCGCACACCGAGCACGCCGAGGTGATCGTGTTGCTGCGGCGGCAGGGCGCCTCACGTCACAGGTCGGAAGGAATGGGAGGAAAGGCATGAGCCAGTACTCGACAGGCGCCGCCCCGTCGGCCCTGCACGCACCCACCGCCACCGCCCCGGTGCCCGCGCTCACCGCGCAGGATGCAGCGCCGCGCGCGCATGTGCATGTGCTGTCGCTGGGCGGAACCATTTTCATGACGCAGGATCCGAGCGGCCTGCGCGCGGCCCCCGATGCCTCGACCGGGGCCGACCTTGCCCGCACCCTGATCGACGGTGCCGCCGTCACCCATGAGGAAGTTGCCAATCTCGGCTCGCCGTCGATCCGCCCCGAGCATCTGCGCGAGGTGCTGATCCGTGCCCGCGCTGCTGTGGATACGGGCGCGGCTGGCGTGGTGGTTACGCACGGCACCGACACCCTGGAGGAGTCGGCCTTCCTGCTGAACCGTTACTGGGATCGGGAGGCGCCGCTCGTGCTCACGGGGGCGATGCGGCCGGCGAATGCGCCCGGCGCGGATGGCCCCGCGAATCTGCGCGATGCCGTGCGCACCGCCTGCGCGCCCTCCGCGCGGGGCCTCGGGGTGCTCATAGTCTTCGACGCCCTGGTACATCTGGCAGACCGGGTCACCAAAACCTCCTCCCGCTCCGTGGATGCTTTCGCCTCGGAACCCTCGGGCCCGGTGGCACTCGTCGGCGAGGAGGATCTGCGCCTGGTCTACTACCCGACGAGCCGCGATGCCCTGGTGGGCGGGGATCTTCCGGCGCAGCTCGGACGGGTGCCGATCCTGACCCTCGGGATCGGTGACGAGGCGGAGATTTTGGACCAGGTGGGTCCGCAAACGCTCGAGGGCCTGGTCATCGCGGGCGTGGGGATGGGGCATGTTCCGGCGGGGGCGGTGCCGCGGGTGCGCGCGCTCGTGCAGGCCGGGAAACCGGTGGTGGTGGCGACGCGAGTGCCGACGGGTGGAACCTCTAACCGCCACTATGACTACCCTGGCAGCGAGGTGGATCTGATCGCGAATGGTGCGGTGATGGCGGGGCTGCTGCCCGCGCAGAAGGCGCGTTTGCTGCTGCAGGTGCTCCTGGCCGACGGGGCTTCGCTGGAGCGAGTGCGGCAGGAGTTCGAGGCGTTTTCGTACTGAGCACTCGGGCCACACGACCGACAGCGTTGCCGTCCCGAGACCTGAAGTCCACACAGTGGACACCTGTTTCAACCCCTGAAACCGTCCCCTACCGTCTGGTCATGTCGATCCACGCCCCCGCCCCAGCTCCTGACCGCACGGGCCCTGCCGCCCCTGAGAATCACGCCGAGGAACGCTCCGCGCATCTGGCCGTGACCGTCTTCCCCCTGATCGTTCTGGCTGCCGCCGCGATCGCCTTTGTCGCCCCCGACCAGGCCGCCCGCCTCGGCCCCGGCGTCAACTGGTTTCTCGGCATCATCATGTTTGGGATGGGCCTGACGCTTACCCTCCCCGACTTCGCCGTCGTGGCGAAGCGGCCGATGCCCGTGGCCCTCGGCGTCATCGCCCAGTACGTCATCATGCCGCTGCTCGGCCTGCTGGTGGCGATCATCCTGCAGCTCCCGCCCGAACTCGCCGCCGGCGTGATCCTGGTGGGTTCCGCCCCGGGCGGCACCTCCTCCAATGTGGTCGCCTACCTCTCCAAGGCTGATACGGCCCTATCGGTGGCCATGACCACCGTCTCCACTTTGATCGCACCCCTGTTCACGCCGCTGCTGACGCTGTGGCTCGCCGGCAAGTACATGCCGGTGAACGCCAGCGCGATGGCACTGTCGATCGTGCAGATCGTGCTGATCCCCGTTGCCCTCGGCCTCGCGGTGCGCCTGGCCCTGCGCGGCGCCGTGCAGAAGATCCTGCCGGCTCTGCCGTGGATCTCCGTCGCGTTCATTTCTCTCGTGGTCGCCGCCGTGGTCGGCAAGAGCGCCGATACGGTGCTCAGTGCCGGCCTGCTGGTGCTCGCCGCGGTGGTTCTGCACAATGGGCTCGGCTACGCAGTCGGCTACCTCGTGGCCCGCACTCTGGGCCAGCCGATCCCGGTTGCGCGCACCGTCTCGGCGGAGGTTGGTATGCAGAACTCCGGCCTCGCAGCGACCCTTGCCGGGGCCTACCTCACCCCTGCCGCGGCCGTTCCCGCCGCCGTGTTCTCCGTGTGGCACAACCTCTCCGGCGCGGTGCTCGCGATGATCTACCGCCACTCCGGTGCCCGCCACCACCGCACCGACGCTGCGGACGCGTGAGGTAGCGGGGTTTCGGCCCCTCCTCACCCTCCCCCGTGGACGGCATCCCGGGCCCGTCGCCTCGCATCGCGCGAGACGACGGGCCCGCGGCTTGTCCGCACCGTCGGCAGTGCCTTCTCCCCGGCCACCTCCCGTCGGCCCTCTTTCTTCTGTCGGCCCCCGTCGGCCCCTCTCCCACC
>JAEWEZ010000038.1 GCA_023389045.1 Actinomycetes bacterium | reverse complement strand
CGCAGCAGGGCGCGCAGAGCATCGCGGTCGAGGCCCGGCAGATCCGTCTCGGTTGCCGGGGAGGCAGGACCGCCACGGCGTCGCGGCTCCTCCGCGGAGGAAGGCTCATCCAGCTCTTCGAGCAGATCACGCAGTTCGCCACGCACAAAGTCGCGCGTGGCCACGTCGTTCAGGGCGATACGCAGAGAGGCGATTTCGCGGGTAATGAAGTCGGTGGTGGCGTGGTTGCGTTCGGCCGACTGCCGATCCTGCTCGGCTTGCACGCGGTCGCGGTCATCCTGCCGGTTCTGCGCGAGCAGCAGCAGGGGCGCGGCGTAGGAGGCCTGCAGGGAAAGGATCAGGGTGAGCAGGGTGTAGTTCAGTGCTCGCGGGTCGAACTGGGCACTCTCGGGCATAAAGGTGTTCCAGCCGAGCCACAGGGCACAGAACAGTGTCATGCCCACCAGGAACGACGGGGTGCCCATGAAACGGGCGAAGGCTTCGGCGCCACGGCCAAAAGCATCGCCCCGAAGCGGCATCCGCAGGCGCGGCAGGCGTCGGCTGCGCGGGGCGGGAGCGTCGAGGGAATCGGTGCTGCGCTCAGCCATCAGGCCCCCTTCCGTTCGGTCGTGTGCGGGGCAGTGCTCTGGCGGCCAGGCGCGCTGGTCTTCGCATCAGCCCTGGTCTTGCTGCTGGGTTCTGATGTGCCGCTCGATTCAGATTTGCCGATACCGCGGGCGATCTCCGCGAGATCAATCTGGCCGGTCGCGGTGGCCGGCTCATCCTGCTCACGCCAGTCTTCCGGCAGCACATGGTCCAGCACGTCATCCACTGTGACCGCGCCCAGCAGATGTCCTTCCTCATCCACCACCGGCACCGAGACCAGGTTGTAGGTGGCCATTTCACGGGTTACCTCACCCAGCGGGGTCTGCGGTGCGAGCGGATGCCGATCCGGGTCGAGGATTTCACCCACCGCCCGGTCGGGGCGTTCACGCAGCAGCAGCTGGAAATGCACCGTGCCCAGGAAACGACCCGTCGGCGTTTCGAGCGGGGAGCGGCACACGTGGATCGTGGAGGCCAGGGCGGGGGAGAGCTCCTCCTGGCTGATCATCGCCAGGCAGTGCGCCACGGAAGCCTCCGGAGGCACGATCAGCGGCTCCGTGGTCATCATGCCGCCGGCGGTGTACTCGTCATAGGCGAGCAGACGCCGCACATCCTCAGCCTCTTCCGGCTCCATGAGGCCCAGCAGATGCTCGGCAACCGTCTCGGGAAGCTCCTGCACCAGGTCGGCAGCATCGTCGGGATCCATCACATCGAGCACATCGGCGGCCCGGTGAGAATCCAGGCCCGTCAGCACCTCCACGCGAGTGTCCTCGGGAAGTTCCTCCAGCGCATCAGCCAGGCGCTCATCGGAAAGTTCCGTCGCCAGCTCGATTCGACGCTTCCCGTCGAGTTCCTGAATCACCTCGGCCAGGTCAGCCGGTTTGAGGTCCTGGTAGGACGCGGCCAGCAGCGCCGCCGACTGCTCAGCCTGCGTGCCCCACAGCCCCGTCACCTCATTCCAGGCCACGGTGAGGGTTTCGCCGCGCGAGACCAAACGCCCCAGCGCACTGCCGCGGCGGGCACGCTGCACATGCAGCTTCGAGATGCGCCATTCGCGGTGTCGGTCGAGGTCCAGCGCCACATCCAGCACGCTCGCCTCCGTGGAATCGCTGCGCAGCGCCACATGACGATCCAGCAGGTCACCGATCACAAGGAGCTCCCCGGAGCGTTTCTCGAAACGCCGCAGATTCAGCAGCCCCGAGGAGATCACCTGGCCCGGAGAGATCGAGGTGACCCGGGTGGCGGGCAGGAAGACGCGACGTTTGCCCGGCACCTCCACCACAAAGCCCACGGCATGGGCGGCCGCACGGGCATGGGGAACCACGACGACATCGCGGATCGTGCCCACGGGATCACCGATCGGATCGAAGACGGCGGTGCCGGCCAGACGGGCCGCGTAGAAACGCTGCTGCTGAGAACTCACGTCCCCCAGGGTAGTGGGCGCCGGGAGGGGCGGTCAGCGGCAGTTGGTACGTCTCACGGCCGACGGGGCTGGGCCATCATGAGCCCAGCCCCGTCGGGGTCAGTGAGTGCGTAGGGTGTGCGGCTTAGCGACGCTCAGAGAGCAGACGCGCCATCCACGCTTCCACGTCATCGGCCGTGCGCGGGGCGCGCGCCGAAAGGTTCTCCACACCGGTCTCGGTGACCAGCACGTCATCCTCGATACGCACGCCGATCCCGCGCAGCTCCTCGGGAGCCAGCAGATCGTTCTCCTTGAAGTACAGACCCGGCTCGATCGTGAAGAGCATGCCCGGCACCAGTTCCGCATCCAGGTACATCTCCCGACGGGCCTTGGCGCAGTCATGCACATCCATGCCGAGGTGGTGGCTGGTGCCGTGCACCATCCACCGACGATGCCACTGCCCGCTCGGGGCCAGCGACTCGGCGGCAGTGCCCGGCAGCAGGCCCCACTCCTCCAGATGACGGGCCACAACCTCCATGGCGGTGGCGTGCAGGTCACGGAACTTCAGGCCCGGGCGGGCCACCGCGAAGACCGCATCGGCCGCTTCCAGCACCGCCTCGTACACGCGACGCTGGGCGGGGGAGAAGGTGCCGGAGATCGGCAGGGTGCGGGTCACATCGGCGGTGTAGAGCGAATCGACCTCGACGCCGGCATCGACCAGCACCAGATCGCCCTCACGCACCTGCCCGTCATTGCGGATCCAGTGCAGGGTGCACGCGTGATCGCCGGCCGCGGCGATCGTGTCGTATCCCACGCCGTTACCGTCCGCGCGGGCGGTACGGGCGAAAACGCCTTCGATCACGCGCTCGCCGCGGTGGTGGGCCACCGCCTCGGGCAGGTGGCGGATCACGTCTTCGAAACCGTCGATCGTCGCATCAACGGCCTTGCGCATCTCAGCGACCTCGTAGGCGTCCTTGACCAGGCGCTGCTCGCTGGCGGCCTCATGCAGGGCATCGTTTTCGCGTTCGGCATCCTCACCGCCGGGCAGGCCGTTCTGCTCGCGGATCTCGGCGACCATCGCCTCCACGCTCGCATCCACATTCGGGATGATCGCGAGGGAGAGGCTGCCGCCGATGTCCTTGGCGAGGTGGTCGCGCAGTTCCTCAATGTGGCGGCAGGGAATGCCCAGGCGAGAGGCAGCCTCGGCGAGGGTGGGGCGTCGGCCCACCCACATCTCTCCGTAGCGCGAGTCGGCGTAGAACTCGGAGGTATCGAAACCGGCGCGGGGACGGAAGAAGTAGGTGGCCTCGGCGCGGGCGGGATCCTCCGCGGAAGGCTCGACCACGAGCACGCTGTCGGGCTCTTCATCAGCCATCAGCCCGCCGTAGTAGGCGAAAGCGGTGTCCGGGCGGAAGGGATAGTCGGTGTCGTTAGAGCGCACCTTCAGCACACCGGCCGGGAAGACCATGCGGGTGGCGGGAATACGCTGCACGAGCGCATCGCGGCGGGCCGGGGTGTAATCGGCGACCTCACGGCGAGCAGCCTCGGGCACCGTCTCATCCCATCCGGAGGAGATGAAACGACGGAACTCCTCGTTCGTGGGGCGCTGGGAGCGGGTATCACCGCGCGAGGTCAGCTCCTCCTTGGTCGGGCCCTGCTCCTTGGCGGGGGACTGTGCAGCCTCCGGGGCGGAGGGCGAATCGGCAGAGGGGGTGGGGTTCTGGTTCTCGGTGCTCACCGGCTGATCGTCTCACGGAGAGCGCCGGAAGGCACGGGGTATGCGGTCCCTGACGGCGCCTTCTGCGGTTCCCGGCGGGGCTATCTGTGGTCCCCGGTGGCGCCTGTGAAGCAACGAGGCTGGTTACTCTGAACCCATGAGCACCACCCCGCCCCCTCCTCCTGCCCCGACGGGGGCGCGTGCCGATGCCCGCATCGACCTGCACTCCCACTCCACCTGGTCCGACGGAACCCTCAGCGTGCCCGAGCTTTTCGAGGAAGCGCGCGCCGCCCGCCTCGACGTGCTCGCCCTGACCGACCACGACACGGTGGAAGGCTGGGCAGAACTGCCCGCAGCCGTGGCGGCGAGCGGGGTAGCTGCGGTTCCCGGTATCGAAGTCTCCGCAGAACTTGGGCGGATGAGCGTGCATGTGCTCGCCCTCCTCGTCGATCCCGGTCCGGACACAGCGCTCGCTGCTGAACTGGAGAAGGCACGCCGCTCGCGGTCTGAACGGGCACAGCGCATGGTTGAGCTCATCGCAGAGGACTATCCGATCACCTGGGATGCGGTGCGTGATCAGGTGGCCGATGAGGCCACGGTGATCGGTCGGCCCCATATCGCCGATGCGCTGATTGCGGCGGGTGTGGTGAGTGAGCGCGCCGACGCTTTCGCGCGGATTCTCTCGCCCTCGGGCCCCTACTACGTGCGCCACTATGCGCCGAGCCCCGCGCGCGCCGTCGAGGTGATCCGCCAGGCCGGGGGAGTGGCGATTGCGGCGCATCCCGCCTCGGGAATGCGCGAAGGGGCCGGGGCGAGTCTGGAGGAAATCCTCGGGCCGATGATCCAGGCTGGCTTGGCGGCTTTGGAAGTGGATCACCGCGAACATGATGCCGTCTCGCGGGCGAGACTCAGGGCGCTGGCGAGGGAGAATGATCTGCTGGTCACAGGCGGAAGCGACTACCATGGCTCCGGCAAACCGAACCTGCTCGCGGAGAACCTGACGAGCCCTGAGGCTCTCGGTGCCCTGATCTCCCTGTCCACCAGCCGCACCGAGGTCATCCATCCGTGAATCTGGTTGATTTCCCCTTCCTGGCGAGCGTCTTCGTCACGCTCTTCGTGATCGTGGATCCGCCCGGCGTGATCCCGATCTTCATGTCGCTCACGAGCACCATGGCGCATCAGCAGCGCAACCGCACCGCTGCCGTCGCCGTGGGCGTAGCCGTGCTGATCATTACGATCTTCGCGCTCTTCGGCCAGCTCATCCTCGACTACATGCACATCTCCCTGCCGGCCCTGCAGTTCTCCGGCGGTCTGCTCCTGCTGCTTATCGCGCTGCAGCTGCTGGCCGGTAAAGAAGAGGAGATGAGCGGCAGCGACGGGGTGAACGTTGCGCTCGTGCCGCTCGGCACGCCACTGCTCGGCGGGCCCGGCGCGATCGTCGCGGTCATGCTGTTCATGCAGCAGGCGCAGGGGGCGCCCTCGCGTATGTCTGCCATGGTCATTGCCCTGATCGGTATGGCGCTGCTGATGTACATCTTCATGCGCTTCTCCGGGATCATTGCGCGGATGCTCGGCCAGGGCGGCGTGACCCTCGTGACCCGTATTTCCGGTGTGCTGCTGGCCGCCATTAGCACCCAGATGATCTTCGACTCCCTGCAGGCGGTGCTGACCGGCTGGGGCGTCATCTCGGGTACCCCTAGCTGAGGTCCGTCGGCCCTTCGTCGACCGAGAAGAACCTGCGCTAACAACACCCCTCGTGGGGCCGGCTGCCGCGGCGGCAAACCCCTCGGCGCCCTGCGCAGAACTGAGGGGCGCAGGGACGGAGCCGGGACACAGAACAAAAGGAAGGGGCCCGCGAGCACTGCTCACGGGCCCCTTCCCTATGTTTTCTCAGCTCACTGAGGAGCGGGTTCAGCCTTCGCTGGGGGTGCCGGTGGTCTCCGTGCGGCCTTCACCGCCGCGTCCACGGCCACGGCCGCGACCCCCGCGGGAACGGCGACGACGCCGCGGAGCACCGCTGCGCTCACCCTCGCCAGCCTCACCACCGGAACGGGCCGGAGCCTCAGCCGGAGCCGAAGCGCTCCTAGCGGCACCATCAGCCTTCGTGCTGCCCTGTGCTGCGCTCTCGCCGCCCGAGACCACCTCGCCGTTCACACGGCGGGTGCGGGTGCGCTGGCGGCGCCGACGGGGACGCTCCTCGCCACCCTCGGC
>JAEWEZ010000027.1 GCA_023389045.1 Actinomycetes bacterium | reverse complement strand
TTGACGATGCCGGCGATGTCCACGAAGGAGACGGTCGCGGGAACCAGGCGCTCGCTGCCGAAAACTTCGGCGAGCTGGGCGAGCCGCGGGTCCGGCAGCGGGACCACACCGACGTTGGGGTCGATCGTCGCGAAGGGGTAGTTCGCGGCGAGCGCCTCGGCGCGGGTCAGGGCATTGAACAGGGTGGACTTGCCGACGTTCGGGAGTCCAACGATTCCGATAGTGAGAGCCACGGTCCCTGATTCTAGTGGGAGATAGGTGGGGCCGACGGACTCACCCTGCCTGGGGAGGGATCGCACACACGCGGGCACAGCCACAACGCGGGTTCGCCGTGGCTAAGGCGCTATCCCCCTGCGCTCACTGCCCTGACGTGACGCCCATTACGCTGAGCTTATGAGCAGCGTTCCTCCGCCTCCGCCCGCCCCTGGCCCCTCCGGTTCCGGCCCAGCCGGCCCTGGCCCTGCCGGGTCTGGCCCTGCCGGGTCTGGCCCTTCCGATTCCAACCCGTCGTGGCCCCCGTCCGGGAGCGTGCCTCCCAGCAGTCCCGCAGTGCCTGGCGCGGGTGCCGCCGTCCCGGGCGCCACCGGTTCCTCGGGTAGTTCGCGACGCTGGCTTCCCTACGCGATCGGTTGTGGGTGTGTCGCTCTTCTCGCGCTTGCCATCGGCAGTGCTTTGATTTTCGCTCTCGCGATGATCGGCGGCGGTGGCAGCGGCGACCCCGAGGACGCTGTCGAGGACTTCTACGAGGCCTGGGAAGACCTTGACTGCGAGAAGTTCTTTCAGGTCACGACTGCGAAATATCAGCGTGGCGCCACCTGCGAGGAGTACAAGCAGCAGATCAAGACATATACGCCAGACGTAGAGTTCACCTACAAAGTTCTCCACACGGAGCAGGATTCGGACCGAGCAACGGTCAAGATACATGTGCTGAGCACCGTGAAAAACGTGACTCAAGAGAATTACCTGACCTACAAGCTGGTCAAGGAAGATGGCCACTGGAGGATCGACGAAGGCTTCCCCACGACCTGATCTCCCTCTCCGAGCAAGTGCACACCGACATCGCGCGCCTGCTCTTATTTGTCAGACCCCCGTGATGGGCTGATTTCCATGAACACGACGACTGCACTGCTGCTCGGTCTCGGGCTTGGTCTGGTCCTGGGGGCACTTCTCGCCTGGGCCTTACTGCGCCCGGCACTTCTCCGGGCGAACTCCACCAACCCGTCAGAAGAGACCGTTCAGCGTCTTCTCGCTCTCGCCGATGAGCGCTACACGCGCGATACCGCTGACCGGGATGAGCGTGCCCGCACGCGAGATGCCCAGCTGAACGCCACCCTCGCGCCGATCACCTCCACGCTGCAGCAGATGGAGCGGTCTCTTCAGGCAACGAACCGGGCTCGCGCCGAGGCCGATGGTGCCCTGCAGCAGCATCTGCGGATGCTCGGGGCGCGCACCGAACAGCTCTCGGCCGACACCAACGCCCTGGTCACCGCGCTGAAAGCCCCGACGGCGCGAGGCCGCTGGGGTGAGATGCAGCTTCGCCGGTTGGTCGAGGCGGCCGGGATGCTCGATCACGTCGACTTCCAAGAGCAGCTTCGGGGAGCTCGGGCCGACGGAGACGCAGCTCAGATCCCCGATCTGGTCGTGCACCTGGCCGGGGATCGGCACCTGGCTGTGGATGCGAAAGCCCCGATGGATGCCTACTTCGCAGCGGCAGAAGCACCCGATGCGACCACGGCAGCACGCTTCCGGAAGGACCACGCCTCCGCGATGCGGCGTCACGTGAAGACGCTTTCCGCCAAGGGCTACTGGGCTGGTCTCGGGAACTCCCCCGAGATGACGGTGATGTTCGTGCCGAGCGACGGGGTGCTCGCGGAAGCCTTAGCGGCCGACCCCGCGCTCCTGGACCACTCCTTCAATGCGGGAATCGTGATCGCCTCACCCGCCACGTTGATGGCGCTGCTACGCACCGTCGCCCATACCTGGCGCACGGAGGCGCTGAATCAAGAGGCATTGAAGGTGCTGTCTGCGGGGCGGGAACTGCATTCGCGCCTGGGCACGATGGCTGCGCATCTGGTGAAACTCGGTCGTTCCCTCGACGGGAGCGTGCAGGCTTTCAACAGCACCGTCGGTTCCTTCGAGTCCCGTGTCATGCCCGCGGTCCGACGCTTCGAGGAGATGAACGCGGGCACGTCAACAGCACTGGCCGAGGTGCAACCACTGACGCAGCGCACCCGCCCTGTGAGCATCGCGGAGGGTGATATGCGGTCCCTCCCCACACCTGAGGAGTGACCGGCGCGGCCGGCCGGGACAGACCCGGGCGAACCCCGTGGGCAACCGGCCCCTGCGTCGGAAGCGCGATGGGGGTCAGCGGCCCAGCATCCGGCGGATCAGAAGGACTCCACCAATCGCGGCCCCCATCAGCACAACCCCAGCCGCCATACCGCCCACGATGATCCAGACGAAGGAAGGAATGGTTGCCTGCTGCTCCGGGGGGTCCTCCAGCTCGACGTCGCCACCGCCATCACTGGGGGCAGCACCGGGGGCGGCCCCCGGGTCGGAGGCGCTGCGATCCTCCAGATCGCCCTGCCCGGTCAGAACAGGCCCCTTACTCTCCTTGCCCACCACGTCAATGTCGAGAACGTAGGGGACCTCGAAGAGACGGGACGCGTCAAAGCGGGAGGGCACCACGGCCACCTGCACGTAGTAGTCACCCGAGAGGAAGGAAGTGCGCGCCTCTTCCCCTCCGTGCTCACGGTTCTTGAACTGCACCGGCACCGCCTGGTTCGCCTGTGCCTTCAGGCCGGGCGTCAGGGGCACCGTCACCCCGTCGGTCGACGCACTCGTTCCCGGCAGCGGCGTGGAATAGACGGGAGCGCGAAGCGGCGAGAACATCCGCATCTGCAGGGTGAGCCCCATGCCGGGCGGCAGATCAAAATCCCCCACCGACACCGCGGCCCGCACCTGCTGGCCATACTTCACCGGCACCCGGAAGAACTGCACCTCTCCCGGAATAATCGTGCCGCGCATCGGCACCGATCCCGAAAGGGTTGCCGAGGCATAGGAGAACGCCGGCGTGATCCGCTCCCCCTCCGTCGGCACCGCCAACGGTTCCTGGGTGACCACATCCCGCGCCGCGGCGGGCAGGCGCTCCGCATCCACGTTCTGTTCCGCAAAGAACTGCAGTTCCAGAGGCACCGCCTCATCCTTCAGCGGGGCCCCGGTGCGTTCCACCTCAACAATCAGCGAGCCTTTGGATTCATTCCCGAAACATGTCCGTCCACGGCTCTCCCCCATCCGCGGAGTCTGCACCGTCGCCGTGATCGGACCGTCGCTGATGCCCGTGGCCGAGCGCGCCACAGCCTTCGTCACCCGACAATCGGTGCCATCTTCACCGCGCACCCGCACCCGCAGCTGGGTGAGTGTGGAGGAATCGCCACTGCCCGGCGGCAGAACCATGGTTGCCGCGATATGCCCGATTTCGCCCTTACCGAGGGTGATCCGGTAGAAGCGGGAGAAGCCCTGCCCGTCGTCCACCTGGTCGCTACCGTGTTCGAGAACGTCGAGGTAGCTTCCCGGCTCAATCGGCGCCGCCTCTTTCAGGCTCACACCACCATGTACTGCCTTTCCGGCGGTTTCGTATCCCTGCAGCGCGCGGGTCATCTTCACAAGCAGTTCCTCGCGCAGTGTTTCCGCGTCGCTCGCATCGGCAAAGGTGCCGCCGGTGGCTTCCGCGATGCAGGCCAGGGCGTTACGGGCCTGCTGCTCGGCCTTGAAGCCGATCGTGTGAATACGCAGCTCGGGATGATCTTTGGCAAGACCCTTGGCAACCTCGCACGGAGGCGGTCCACCGCATTCGTCGATGCCGTCCGAGACGAGCACGATCGAGCGCATCTCAGCTTTCGGCAGTTCCTTGGCGGCCACCTGCAGGGACTTCCCAATCGGGGTAAAACCGGAGGGTTTGACGCTCTTGACGCCGTTCGTGAGTGCCGCCGCATCGAGTCCCTGCGCGGGGACGATCACTTTGACGTCCTCGCAGCCACGGGCTTTATTGCGCGCCACCTCGGGAGTGGAGTTCCCGTAGGTGATGAGCCCGACGCTCGCATCATCGGGGAGCATCGGCACCAGCGAGGTCACCGCTTCTTTGGCCACGTCCATGCGGCTGCGGCCGCCCACGTCGTCGGCGCGCATCGACCCGGAGGCGTCCAACACCAGCATCGACGGGGCGGTGCGGCCAGTGTTGTGGTCGCCGTCAGCGTGCGCAGGGGTGATGGCAGAGATCCCCAGCAGGGCACTCGCGGCGGTGAGCACCGCCACCAGGGCAAGGCTCAAGGCACGGGGGCATGGGATGCGGATCACAGGGCCATTGTGCCGGATCGCCTCAGTCCTCGCAGATCAGCTCATCGGCGCTGTGCATAACTGGGGCCTGCTGCTCTTCGTGAGCGGGGTCAGTCCTTCTTGTCGGCTGCGGCACGGCGTGCCGAGGGGCGTTCACGCCGGTCTGACTGGCCTTTGGCTTTCATGTCCTGGCGCAGTTCGCGCGGCAGGGCGAACATGAGGTCCTCGGTGGCGGTGCGCACAGGAACAACATCGCCGTAGCCGCGGCGTGCGAGTTCCTCCAGCAGTTGCTGCACGAGGATTTCCGGCACGGAGGCACCGGAGGTGACGCCGACGGTGCCCACCCCGTCGAACCATTCGTCTTGGAGTTCGTCGACGGAGTCGATCCGGTGGGCGTCTTTCGCGCCGGCTTCTTTCGCAACCTCCATCAGGCGCACCGAGTTGGAGGAGTTGGAGGAGCCGACGACGAGCACAAGGTCCGAGTCGGGTGCGATCTTTTTGACGGCCACCTGCCGGTTCTGGGTGGCGTAGCAGATGTCGTCCGACGGGGGTGACTGCAGCAGCGGGAAGCGGGTGCGCAGCCGGTTCACCGTTTCCATGGTTTCGTCGACGCTCAGGGTGGTCTGGGACAGCCACACGACTTTTTCGGGGTCGCGTACGGACACCGAGGCCACGTCCTCGGGCGAATCGACGATCTGCACGTTATCGGGGGCTTCGCCGGCGGTGCCTTCGACCTCTTCATGCCCCTGGTGGCCCACGAGCAGGATGTCGTAGTCCTCGCGGGCGAATCGCACCGCTTCCTTATGCACCTTGGTGACCAGGGGACAGGTGGCGTCGATGGTGCGCAGATTGCGTTCCTTGGCCATCTCGCGCACCTTCGGGGAGACCCCGTGCGCCGAGAAGATCACGAGGGAACCTTCGGGCACTTCATCAACTTCTTTGACGAAGACGGCGCCCTGTTCGCGCAAGCGGTCGACCACGTACTTGTTGTGCACGATTTCGTGCCGGACGTACACGGTCTCGTCGTAGTTTTCGAGGGCGCGCTCGACGGCGACGACGGCACGGTCGACGCCCGCGCAGTATCCACGCGGTTCGGCCAGCAGAACGGTTCCGGTCTTCACGCACCCCATCGTAGGGATCTGCGGGCTTGTGGTCACCGTCGATGCAGGATGCCTCACGATCCCTCCCCAATCACAGTGATCCACGACAGATCCCGGTCCTCTTGTTTGTCAGAGGTGCGTGGGAGAGTTGGGGACATGACGCAGACAGATCCCGGGGCCGTTGATGACAGCCCATCCGACGGCGCCCAGCACTCTGAGGGGAACCGGCACTCTGAAGGGAACCGGCCTCCCTTACCGGCGAAGGCGCAGGACACCACGGCAGAGAACCCGTGGCCTCTGCGGCTGCTCTCCCGCAATGTCAAGGACTATGTCGAGCGCATATCCGTCATGTGGGTAGAGGGCGAGATCGTTCAGCTGAACCGCCGTCCCGGTTCCGGGCTCGCCTTCATGACTCTGCGCGATGTGGAGGCGGACTGCTCTTTCACGGTGCCGATCCGAGAACATGTGCTCTCTCGTCTCACCTTTGATCCGGGACCGGGCTCCCGTGTGGTTGTGCAGGTGAAACCAAGTTTTTGGCCCCGACGGGGAACACTCCAGCTCGATGGCATGGACATGCGTCCGGTGGGGCTGGGGCAGTTGCTCGCGCAGCTGGAAGAGTTGAAGCGGCGTCTGGCTGCCGAGGGGCTTTTCGACCAGGAGCGTAAGAAGCCCCTGCCCTTCCTGCCGCGCACGGTGGGTTTGATCTGTGGGCGTGAGTCTGCGGCTGAACGCGATGTGGTGGTCAATGCGCAG